>NZ_FUGE01000025.1 GCF_900162825.1 Psychrobacter piechaudii | reverse complement strand
GATTGAACACTCAAGGCATCGAAGCTTCACAGGTTTCGCTGCTAATCTTTTAGCAGGACTCATTGCTTACTGTTGGTTTCCCTTTAAGCCGACACTCAAGAACGTGTCGGCTTATGGACAGGTTGCAAAAAACTAAGCTGTTTCAATGATTTACGCAAGCTCTTATCCCGAACTCAGGTTATGCTATTAAACATAGTGATTAGCAAATACGATAATACCAAAAATAAAGTTGCGTATTTGCCTGTTAATCTAGGAGTATTGTATGTCAGAGTCGAATCCTCTTGTTAATTTTACCCATATCACAGTCGCAGGCAGTGGTGTTTTGGGCTATCAAATCGCCGTACAAGCGGCGTTTCATGGTTTTAAAGTCATTGTGTATGATATCAATGACGAGGTGCTCAATAAAGCCAAAACCAAATTTGCCGATATCGCCAAACGTCATCAGGATGATTTGGGCGAAACAAGCGAACAAGCCAAACAGGCTGAGCAAAACTTGCGTTATAGCTCAGACTTAAGCGCCGCCTTGAAAGACGCAGACTTGTTGATTGAAGCGGTGCCTGAAGATGTCGCCATCAAAAAAGATTTTTATCAAAAAGCCTCAGCTGCCGCACCCGAAAAAACCGTATTTGTCAGTAACTCATCTACCATGTTGCCCAGTGATTTGGTCAACTTTACCGACCGTCCTGCTAAGTTTTTGATGATGCATTTTGCCAATGAGATTTGGAAGCGCAATCTTGCCGAAATTATGTCACATGCCGATACTGACCCTAATGTATTTGATGCGATGACCGCGTTTGCCAAACAAATCGGCATGGTGCCTATTATCGTCAACAAAGAAACCTCGGGCTATGTACTAAATTCACTACTCAATCCTTGGTTAAATGCAGGGATGCAGCTGTATATCCAAGGCATTGCTGACATTCAAACCATCGACAAAACTTGGATGCTTGGCACAGGCTCGCCGATGGGACCATTTGCTTTTTATGATATGCTTGGGCTCACTACCCCTTACAATATTTACAAGCTCGCTGTGGCTAAGGGCAAACAACAAGACCAAGCGGTCGTTGATATGCTCAAAAAAGAGTATATCGAGCAACATAAACTGGGCGTACCAACGGGTGAAGGGTTTTATCAATACCCCAATCCCGCCTTTAAAAATCCTGATTTTTTAAAACCACCGAAAGCGGATTTATCCAAAGTACCCTATAAAAATATTACCGTGGCAGGCAGTGGCGTATTGGGTAACCAAATTGCGGTGCAATGTGCGTTTCATGGGTTTAATGTGACTATTTATGACATTAATAATGATGCGATTGCTAAGGCGAAAACCCGCTTTACCGACCTTGCCAATCAGCATCAGCATGACCTAGGTGAAACCGATGCCCAAGTGGCAGCAGCTAGCAACAATTTGGCTTACACCACGGACTTGAATGAGGCGTTAAAAGATGCAGACCTATTGATTGAAGCGGTGCCAGAAAGCTTAGACATCAAAAAAGATTTTTATAGCAAAGCCTCAGCCGCCGCCCCTGCCAAAACCGTGTTTGCCAGTAACTCATCGACGTTATTGCCAAGCGTGTTATCAACCTTTACTAACCGTCCAGAAAAATTCTTGATGCTGCATTTTGCCAATCATATCCATATCCGTAATACGGTGGAGTTGATGGCGGCCCCAAGTTGCGACCCACAAGTCTATGCTGACGTCATCGAATTTGCCAAAGCCATTGCTATGCTACCGATAGCGGTGAAAAAAGAACAATCGGGCTATGTGCTTGATAGCTTATTGATTCCGTTATTGGTAGCGGGGTTAAAACTGTGGGCAAACGGCGTTGCCAACGCCGCAACCATTGATAAAACGTGGATGATAGCCACGGGTTCACCCTTTGGACCGATGGCGATTTTGGATAAAAATGGCATGACAACCAACTACAATATCTTTAATGAACTGGCAAAAACGGACCCTTCTTTGCAGCAGCCCGCTGAAAAGCTCAAAGCAGAACTGGTCGATACCAACAAATTGGGTGAAGCCACGGGTGAAGGGTTCTATCAATATCCTAACCCAGCTTATTTAGCGAAAGATTTTTTAAGCTTAATTCACTAAACTGCGTTTGGCCAAGGAGAATAAAAAAGGGTTAATTTGCTAACTTGACGTATCTACTGTTGCCACTACCGACATGCCGGGTATCAATTCATTCAGACGACTTTGGTTGCCATCGATGTCAATGCGTACAGAAATGCGCTGTACCACTTTGGTAAAATTCCCGGTGGCATTGTCGGTTTTAATGACACTAAATTCTGACCCTGTTGCGGGGGAGATGCTTTTGACTACCCCCGTAAATTTTTGTTTGCCTAGGGCATCGACAGTAAACCACGCTTTTTGCCCGATTTTCATTTTATCAATTTGGGTTTCTTTAAAATTGGCAATGACCCACATCGATTTTGGAATGAGATAAACCAACTGCGTGCCTTGTGTCACCAACTGACCGGTACGGATATTGATTTGCCCTAATTTACCTGAGGTCGGGGCGGTGATTAAGCCATACTCTTGGTTGGTATTGGCCTGTTTTAACTGTGCATTGGCGCTTTTAATCTGTGCCACCAAACCAATCTTTGTCACTTCCGCGGTTTTTTGACCTTCGCGGGCGACATCGACACTGGCGATTGCTTGGCTCAACAGTGCTTCATTGTTTTTTACTGCCGCTTTGGCAGTATCGACTTCATTTTGTGACACTGCGCCAACGCCGACCAAGGATTCAAGTCGTTTAAGCTGTTGGATAGACAATTCTAACTGGGTTTTAACTTGTGCTACTTTTGCCTGCGCGGCTTTGACATCGGCTTTGCGCTGCTCGATGATTTGTTGTTGGTTGGCTAAATTGGTGGTCGCTTGTTCCAGTCCTGACTCGGCTTGTACTACTTGCTGTGAGTAGTTAGGACTGCTGACTTTAACTAACGGCTGACCTTGTTTGACGTCCTCAAAATCACTGACGTAGACTTTTTCGATATAACCATTAATTTGTGCCGACAATAGGGTGATATTGCCTTTGACATAACTGTTTTCGGTTTGTTGCAGTGGCGTATTAAACGGACCCAAATGCCATGCCCATAAAATCACCCCAACACCGAGCAAAAAAACCAATAACATGATAATTAAGGTAAGCGGCCTAGGCTTAATAATCTTTTCAGGCGCCTGTGCGGGTTTGTCATCGCTGTCATCAGCTGGCGCATCATTCTATAATACTCCCGGAAAACTAGACCAAAAAATTGTAGCAAATAAGATAGAATAACCTTTAGAAAAAGAGGTCTATCTAATGACAAAAGTACGTAAGCGTCACAATGCTGAATTTAAAAGCAAAGTCGCCGTTGAAGCCATCAAAGAACACAAAACCCTTAACGAGTTAACTGCAGAATATGGGGTTCATGCAACCCAAATAAGCAACTGGAAAAAGCAGGCTTTGGCAGTTATCCCTACTGCATTCAATACCAAACAGCAAGCCAACGAACAAGCCCAGCAAGCTATTATCGATGAACTACATAGGCAGCTAGGGCAAGTTATAAGCGAAAGAGACTGGCTTAAAAAAAAGTCCTTACAGCTACCCTGAGCACTCGTAAACAACTGCTAGAACCTGATAACAAGGATTTTAGTGTTCGTAAGCAATGTGAATTACTCGGTATCAACCGCTCAAGTCTATACTATCAGCCAAAGCCCATCAGCGAGCTTGATATTACCCTGATGAACTTGCTTGGCCAGCAGTACACCAAGACCCCATTTTATGGGGTTAAACGCATGACAGCGTATTTGAGACAACTAGGCTATCAAGTGGGAGAGAAGCGAGTTAGGCGCTTACTACGGCAAATGGGGCTAGATGCCATTTATCAGCATCCTAACACGAGTAAGCCTAACTCTGAACATCAAGTTTACCCGTATTTGCTTAAGCATGTACCGATTAGCCGTTGTAATCAAGTGTGGAGTACTGATATCACCTATATTCGCCTAGCCAAGGGCTTCGTGTATTTGATGGCGGTGATAGATTGGTACAGTGGTTATGTCCTAGACTGGTCGCTATCTACCACGCTTGAGGCGGATTTCTGCGTTGATACGGTAAGTAGCTTACTGCACAATGGGTTACGCTGTGAGATTTTTAATACGGATCAAGGCTCTCAGTTTACCAGCCCAAGATTTACCAGACCGCTCATTGAGCAGGGTATTGCTATCAGTATGGATGGTCGCGGTAGGGCACTGGATAATATCTTTGTGGAAAGGCTTTGGCGGTCAGTGAAGTATGAATGCGTGTATTTGCGACAGCTTGAGACAGTCAGTCAGGCAAGAGCAGGTTTGAAAGAGTATTTCGAGTTTTACAATCATGAGCGTTTACATCAGTCGCTCGATTACCATACTCCTGCACAGGTTTATCTGGCTAACAATAGTTCGGATAATAAATCGTTTTATCAACCCAATTCTATCTTAATTTTATGATAATTTGGTCTAGACATTGGGGAGTACCTTAAAGCTAATTGATCATAGTCTATCCTCGCTTCGGCAAAAAATCGCTGTAGTCTGCGATAGTGACTGTCGGTCTTGCCACCCTTAGGAATGTGTCTTGCTATTTTTTTTAAGATTACTGCTTTGAGCAGTAATCAGGGCTATTATCATTAGGCTCAAACATGTGATTCTTGCCTTGTTCATACTCAGATTTTGGGTTAAAGTTTCACTAAGTCTGTTAAAGTTTGGCATGGTCTGATTCGTCTTAAAAATTACTATTATGCCTTTGCTTTAACAGACTTTTTTGTTTTTTTTGTCGTGTGCAGAGCAAATAAATTATTAAAAATTTACAGGGCTATATTTCTTAGCTCAGAACTCAAATTATAAAGGGAAGAATTCATGAAAACTTTATCCGTATTAGCTACCTCAGTGTTATTAACTTTTGGCGCAGTGGCTCCAAGCTTCGCAGCACCCACTAAAGCAGCTGTCGTGCAAAGCCAATTTGATGTAAACCAAGCCATTGCTATCGCCAAACAAAAATCACAAGGCAAAGTGAAAAGTGTCGACTTCGATAAAGACGACTCAGAATACGAAGTAGAATTGGCGACCACTAGCACCAAGTACGAAGTCAGAATTGATGCTCGTACTGGTAAGGTCAATAGTCAGAAGCAAGAACGCATCAAAACCAAAGATACTGATAAATACAAAGCCCTAAATACTGCCAAAATCGACTTAGCCAAAGCGATGCAAATTGCTGCTAGCAGTGGTAACGGTCAAGCAGTAGATGCTGAATTTGATATCGAAAAAGGCACAGCAGTTTATGAAGTGAAAACAGTTAAAAATGGTCAAGAATATGAAGTAATAATTGATGCTAATACTGGCCGTGTTATTCCGACCAAACGTGACTAATTAGCTGATCGTTAGCTTCGCAATACAATAGATAATAGCTAACTAAATCAGAAATACTGCCACCACCTTATACAGTTTACTCTCTGTATAAGGTGGTTTTTTATAGGCTTATTGCCAGACACCATTCGCTAGTAATTGCAATGAGACAGCACTTGCCCGCCAAACTGAGATAATCCTATATAATAAGGGTATGAGTCATTTAACTTCCTCCTCTTCTGAGTCCACTGCACCGCCCCAACGCAAAATTATCCATCTAGACATGGATGCGTTTTATGCCAGTGTTGAGCAACGTGACTTTCCCGAACTTAGAGGGAAGCCATTGGTCGTGGGCGGTGATCCCAGTGGCCGCGGAGTAGTGGCTGCTGCCAGTTATGAGATTCGCAAGTTTGGGGTACGCTCGGCGATGTCCTGTTATGAGGCCAAACGTCGGTGCCCAGAAGCGATTTTTGTAAGGCCGAGATTTGAGGTGTATCGGCAAGTCAGCCAACAGATTCGACAAATCATGCTCAGCCTAACCGACTTAGTTGAGCCGCTATCCCTGGATGAAGCCTATCTTGATGTCACTGGAATTAAGGAGCATCACGGCTCTGCTACTCTAATGGCCAACTGGTTACGGGCAGAGATTTATGAGCAAACTCAATTGCGAGCTTCTGCTGGGGTGTCATTCAATAAGATGCTAGCCAAGATTGCCTCTGATATCAATAAACCCAATGGCATTGCGGTGATTACCCCCGAGCAGGCCGAAGCCTTTATTGCCACTCTACCCATTGAGCGCTTTCACGGTATCGGCAAGGCTACCGCTAAGCGACTGCATGAGATGGGTATTTATACTGGGGCAGATTTGCGTGCAACGCCAGTGGATACCTTAGAATATGAGTTTGGTAAACGGGGACGTTTTTATTCTGAGATTGCTCACGGTAATGACACGCGCCCTGTTAAAGCAGAACGAAAACATAAATCGGTAGGCTCAGAAACCACCTTTCGTGATAACTTGAGTGATACCGATAGTTTACTGGTACAAATATTTGAACAAAACGCCGATGCCTTTGAACAGTTATCTAAAAAAGGACGGCTTGGTCATACCATCACTCTCAAGATAAAATACGCCGACTTTACCCAGATAACCCGCTCACATACCCTACATACCCCTTTTCCCACTGCCGAATCTGCACATTACTGGTTAGAGAAGCTGCTCGCTGAAGCGCCGCGTCATCTGCCTATTCGATTGGTCGGGGTTACCTACTCCAATCTCACTAGCTTAGATGAGCTTAATACTCAGCCTGATTTGTTTGGTTTGTAATCCAAAACAATAGCTGATAGCCAATAACCGTAAGCCAATTTGACTGAAAACCCAACTAAAAAAACTCGCATTTCTGTTAAACTACCCCGCATTGCTGACAGCCTTGGCTTAGGGCAAACCCTCTTCTTATTTTGAAATAATTAAAGACCTCTTATGACTCAGCCTATCTCTCAAAACCAACACGATAACTCAAACAATTTAACCAGCGATAACACCCATACAGAAAGCCCTCAAAGTGGCTATTTAAGTGTTGCTGATTACGATTACGAGCTGCCCGATGAGTATATCGCCCGCTATCCACTGGCTGAGCGCAGCGCTTCACGCTTGATGTATTTGCCTGCGCAAAAAGCAGATACTGCTGCCATACAAGACAGACAGTTTTCTGATTTGCCCGAGCTTTTAGAGTCAGGTGATTTGATTGTGTTTAATGATACTAAGGTAATGAAAGCACGTTTGTTTGGGCAAAAAGATACCGGTGGTAAAGTAGAGGTTTTGGTTGAAAGACTCACCGATAATACTGAATTTACTACCGATGAAGACGGAAAAAACCATGACAATGTAGCGCTGTGTCATGTGCGTGCTAGCAAAGCGCCAAAGCTTGGTCAAACGTTGTTACTAGCCAACAACAATATTGAATGTGTGATGATAGGCCGTCATGAGAACCTATTTATTCTAAGCTTCAAAAATCCTATCCTGCCAGACTTAGAGCAGTATGGTGAGCTACCGATTCCACCCTATTTTGAACGTCATGCTGATGAGACAGATAATGTACGTTATCAAACCGTGTTTCATGACCCTACCAAACTTGCCAGCGTGGCTGCGCCGACAGCCAGCTTGCACTTTGATGATAAAGTACTACAACAACTGGCCGATAAAGGCATTAACACCGCTTATGTAACCTTACATGTGGGCGCTGGCACCTTTGCCCCTGTGAAAACTGACAATTTGCTAAATCACACTATGCACAGTGAGTATGCCAACTTGCCACAAGCCACTGCGGATCTCATTAATCAGACCCATAAAAATGGCAATAAAGTAATTGCTATTGGTACCACCGTAACCCGTGTGCTGGAGACCGCTTATCAAAAAACTGCTGATAACCAAGGTCAGGTTTCTACGTGGTCAGGCGATACCGATATCTTTATCTATCCAGGCTTTAAGTTTGGCGTGATCGATAAGCTACTGACCAACTTTCATTTGCCAAAATCTACTCTACTTATGTTGGTTTCAGCTTTTGCTGGTAAGACAAACATTGAGCAGGCTTATCAACATGCTGTCGCTAAAAAATACCGCTTCTTTAGCTATGGGGATGCCATGCTATTAGAACGTAACGAATCATAACACCCATCATTTTGATAAAAGCTTTCGTCTTAATACTATAAATAGATACAGAGAAAATCTTATGCAACAAGCTATAAGCCCCATTGACCCCAACGCTAATAAGGCCGAAAAATATGAGCTACTCATAAAACAAGCTGAAGCCATTGTGAGCAGTGAGAGTGACTTAATTGCCAATATGGCCAACCTAACCGCATTGTTAAAAGATACCTTTAATTGGTTTTGGATTGGGTTTTATCGGGTCGACACTGAGTCCAATCAGTTGGTTTTAGGTCCTTTTCAAGGTCCACTGGCTTGTACCCGTATTAATCATGGTAAAGGCGTCTGTGGCGAGGTGTGGGCCACTGGTGAAACTCAAATTGTTGATGACGTCAATGCACATCCTAACCACATTGCTTGCTCCTCATTATCACAGTCGGAGATAGTAATACCTGTAAGAAATGAAGCCGGTAAAATTATCGCTGTATTGGATATTGATTCAGATGAATTAGCGACCTTTGATGAGGTCGATGGGAATTATCTTGAGCAGTTTGTAGAGCTGTTGAAATAGCTTTAATTAGAATGGTCTTATTTAAGGCTGTTTTTAATTAAGCAAAAAAAAGCAGAGCTAAATGACTCTGCTTTTCTATTTTAGAAAAATTAAGATACTTTCGGGTGCGCAAAGTGTAATTGACAATCACAGCCATAAGACACCGCTGTTTTATCCGCTTTAATATACCCAATATGCTGCCAACCTGTGTCCTCTGGTTTGGTCGCCGTGTCCGAGACATATATCTCAAAATCACGAGTGATATTTTTTGCAGTCTCTTGCGGGGTTAACGCAAATTCATTACGAAAATCGACACCTGGACTAGGCTGACAACCTGCCGGCTTGACTGGAGACAGCATCATATATTTTGGCGACACCACATTGGCATCAGTAGCTAGACCCATTTTCGCAATACCCGTCACCGGTCGCATGCCTGCATCTTTATCGGCCTTAGAAAATATAGGCCCCACCTTTAATCCCAAGCTTAGCACACTAAAGCGAAAGCCCACTTTTGGCTTATTGGTCATGGGCGCTACAAACACGCTGTCTCTATGCGCACCGGTTAATACATCGGCGACGAAGAAGTTCTAGGTAGTGACGTTTTGCTTAGGGTTGTCAGTGCCAAATATCTTTCCGGCCATCCCAAAGGCTTGATACTCGCCTTGTTTGGTGTCAGATAAGGTCACTGATAAGCGCCCATTGACCTCCTCCCCTCGCTAAACCGAGGGGATTCCTACAGCTAGACGGTCAAGCCCGACCGCGAGGATGTTCTTAGCAGCATTGATATCTCTATCATGCCATGTGCCACA
>NZ_FUGE01000053.1 GCF_900162825.1 Psychrobacter piechaudii | reverse complement strand
ACAAGAAGGTACTGAAATGGTAATGCCAGGCGATAACGTTGAGATGAGCGTAGAGCTAATCCACCCAATCGCTATGGACAAAGGTTTACGTTTCGCTATCCGCGAAGGTGGCCGTACTGTAGGTGCTGGTGTTGTTGCTAACGTTAAAAACTAATTTTAGTTAATACGTAGTACAGCATTATGCGAAAAAGATCCTCTATTTATAGAGGGTCTTTTTTTATGGCTGTTTTTTAACTTACTCATATTTTAGAGCTCAAGGTGAGGGTTTAAGTTTGAAGTTCATGGCGAGACAAATTTAACTAAGTATGTCGTTTATAGTAAGCCAAGATAATATGATCAAAATGCTAGTGATAATTTAATAAAACGAAGGAATTAGTCAAAACTCACTTGAGTTAATTTCAATAAATGCTTAAAATGTCGCCACTAATGACTAGGATCAACATAAGGTTTGATTGGTAATGTCTTATTTTGGAAGAATCCTAATGAGTCTTACTCACAAGGGTTGCATTCCACAAAAAAGATTGTATAATAGTCAACCTTAACTAAAGGCGATTGGCTCAATTGGTAGAGCATCGGTTTCCAAAACCGAGGGTTGGGGGTTCGAGTCCCTCATCGCCTGCCACTTTATTACTGTTTAAGCTTACGAAGTTATAAGCTTAATGGCTTGATAAGCTAAATAGTACCAAGCACTCTTCTTTTACCATACAGATAGGCGGCATTAATTCTATCGTCTACGTCGTAAGGCAATTCAACTATGAGCAAACAACAGGATAACCTAGAAAGAAAGGTATCTGACGCTAGGCAGGGCGCTCATAATACGTTGGGTCAAGACCTTTCTGGTAAAAGCGCAGTGGAAGTTGCAAAAACCCGTTCGCCAAAAGATATGGCACTTTGGGGACTTGCTTTGGCCTCCTTAATTGGGGCTACTTTGGTACAATATAAATTACCAGGCATTTGGCAACCTGCTAACGATTTGTGGACACGAGTGGGCATTATTGCTGCTCTGATTGTTTTAGTCATTATCTGTTTGGCTCTAACCAATCAAGGTCGTAGCTTTAAGGTATTACTTAAAGATGCGAGTATTGAGCTACGCCGTGTTACTTGGCCAAGTAAGAATGAAACCATTCAATATACTTGGCAAAGCTTACTGGTAATTGGCATTGTCGCAGTTATAGTTTGGTTGTTAGATAACTTATTTAACTGGTTGGTTGGTGCCTTTATTGGCTAAATAAGCCAGCATTGGCCACCGGTAGCATTAGAATAAAGAATTGTTAGGGCTGGGCTTCATATAACCTTTATCTTGATATAAGTTATATAAGCCATACAGCCTGTTTTTTTTAATCAGCAATCGTTTGATTGACGTCATGGAGAAACCTATGCGCTGGTATATTGTGCAAGCATTTTCAGGCTATGAAAAGCAGGTCCAACGCTACTTGACGGATCGTATCAATCGCAGTGAGTTCGCTGATAAATTCGGTGAGGTTTTAGTACCTACCGAAGAAGTCGTTGAAATGAAAGACGGCAAAAAGCGTAAAAGTGAGCGTAAATTCTTTCCAGGCTACGTATTAGTAGAGATGGAAATGAATGATGATACTTGGCACATCGTTAATGATTGCCCCCGTATTACCGGCTTCATCGGCGGTACGCCAGAGAATCCAGCACCTATTACTAAAGTTGAGGCCGATCGCATCTTAAATCGCCTGAAACAAAGTGAAGAAGCACCACGTCCTAAGACTTTGTTTGAGCCAGGTGAGGAAGTTCTGGTTATCGACGGACCATTTACAGATTTTAAAGGTTTGGTTGAGAAAGTAGATTACGAAAAATCGAAGTTACAGCTGACCGTAAACGTATTTAACAGACCGACTCAGGTCGAATTAGAGTTTAGTAAGGTTGAAAAATTGAGCTAATTGGCTTACTTCAAAATCAACTGAGCTAAATATTTTACCCACCGGGGAGCGGATAGCTCTGCTTATCAACTTGCTTCAATAAAATTGGTAAGTGTGAGCAGCAAGCGTTATCACCCGTAAAGGAGAAAACTCATGGCTAAGAAGATTGATGGTTACATCAAACTACAAGTGCCTGCTGGCAAAGCAAACCCTTCACCACCAATTGGTCCTGCACTAGGTCAAAAAGGTGTGAACATCATGGCATTCTGTAAAGAGTTCAACGCAGCGACAGCTAGCATGGAACCAGGTCTGCCAATTCCTACTGAAATTACAGTATACGCTGATAAATCATTTACATTTATCATGAAGTCACCACCTGCTGCGTTCTTGCTGCGTAAAGCTGCTGGTATCGCTAAAGGTTCTGGTGTTCCAAATACTACTAAAGTAGGTAAAGTTACTCGTGCACAGCTACAAGACATCGTGCAAACTAAAAATGCTGATTTGACTGCTGCTGACCTGGACGCTGCTGTACGTACCATTGCTGGTACTGCGCGTTCAATGGGCATCGATGTGGAGGGTGTGTAAATGAGTAAGCTTACTAAACGTCAAAAATTAATCGCTGAGCGTATAGAAAACGAAAAGTTATACACTCTTGAAGAAGCGGTAACTATTTTAAACGAACTACCTCCTCTTAAATTCAAAGAGTCAGTTGATATCGCTATCAACCTAGGTGTTGATCCACGTAAATCAGACCAAGTAGTTCGTGGTGCAACTAACCTACCTGCAGGTACTGGTAAAACTAAGCGTATCGCTGTATTCGCTCAAGGCGCTGCTGCTGATGCTGCTAAAGAAGCTGGTGCTGACGTAGTGGGTATGGAAGATCTTGCAGAACAAGTTAAAGCGGGCAACCTAGACTTTGACGTTGTTATTGCAGCTCCAGACGCAATGCGTGTAGTGGGTCAGTTAGGTACTATCCTAGGTCCACGTGGCCTAATGCCTAACCCTAAAGTAGGTACAGTTACTCCTAACGTTGCTGAAGCAGTTGCAAACGCTAAAGCAGGTCAGGCTACTTACCGTGTAGACAAAGCAGGTATCATTCACACCACTATCGGTCAGGTTGGTTTCACTGTTGAGCAAATCCAGCAGAACGTACAGGCTTTATTATCAGACATCCGTCGTGCTAAGCCAGCTACTTCTAAAGGTATCTACATTAAGAAAATTACTTTATCAAGCACTATGGGTCCTGGCATCACATTAGATCCACTACCATACCGCATGGCTAAGTAATTCAACTAATTTATTAGTTATTTAGTGATAATTCGGGCTCTCTTCATTTGAGGCTTGAATTATCACCCAAATTTAAAGTATTAAAATATTAGGTCAGCTTAGCCAAAGCTATGCTGTCTAAGACCGTAGGTAGGTATGTTGAGGAAGTAAATCTTTTGATTTATAACTGTAGGCATACTGTTAATTGATGTTGGGGTTAGTGTTTGGTTATCTAATCATCATTAGCTCAATATTGGCCTACGCAGACGGTGACCAAAAAAGTTTGATCATGGGAATTAAATAGAGTTTATCCATTTAGTTTCTTATTCATTCTGATAAAGGTGCCGTATTCAGCGTTACTAGAGTGGTCAAAAATTATTTAGTTAATATTTGACCATTAGCTTTAGTAATAGAAACGTCAATTCGGCATTGTGAAAGCAATGTTGAAGAGATCAAGGAGTCAACTCATGGCATTAACGCTAGAACAGAAACAAAAAGTTGTGGCTGAAGTGTCTGAAGTTGCTGCAAATGCTTATTCAGCAGTTGCTGCTGATTATCACGGTCTTGAAGTAGGTCAGTTAACTGAACTACGTGTTCAAGCACGTGAGAAAGGTGTTGTACTTAAAGTGGTTAAAAACACGCTAGCTAAGCGTGCTTTTGAAGGTACTAACTTTGAGTGCATGTCAGATAAGATGGTTGGCCCATTGTTACTGGCTTTTTCTACTGAAGATTTAGGTTCAGCTGCTCGTGTTATTTATGAGTTCAGCAAAGAACATAAAGCTTTAGAGCCAAAGCTTGTATCAGTTGGTGGTGAGTTGTTTGGTCCTGAGGAATTAGAGCGCGTAGCTAAACTTCCAACACGCGACGAAGCACTATCTATCTTGATGGCAACAATGAAGGCACCAGTAACCAAGCTTGCACGTACTATGAAAGAAGTACCAGGCAAGTTTGTACGTACTGTTGCAGCAGTAAAAGACGCAAAAGAAGCCGCTTAGTTTATAACGACTTAATTTATATAAGTCAGTTACTAAGTTGTTTTCGATTAATACAGCATGATCATCGCCTAGTGGCATAAATAAACTGTATTGATCTTAATTAAACCCTTTAAATTTATCAGAATATGGAGAAATCCCATGGCACTATCTAGAGAAGATGTGTTAAACGCAATCGCTGAAATGTCAGTAATGGACATCGTTGAACTAATCAGCGAAATGGAAGAAAAATTCGGCGTAACAGCTGCTGCTGCTGTTGCTGCTGCACCTGCTGCTGCTGCTGCTGGTGGCGCTGCTGCTGAAGAAAAAGACGAGTTCGACGTTATTCTTGCTAGCTTCGGCGACAAGAAAGTTGGCGTGATTAAAGCAGTTCGTGAAGCTACTGGCCTAGGTCTAAAAGAAGCTAAAGAACTAGTTGAAGGCGCTCCAGCTCCAATCAAAGAAGGCGCTAACAAAGCAGAAGCTGAAGAGCTTAAGAAAAAGCTTGAAGAAGCAGGCGCTACTGTAGAACTTAAATAATAGAGATCAGTCTATTATGAGTTCGGTTAGGTAAGGGTTAAATCTTATCTAACTATAAAGCCAACAATGTAATATGCATTGTTGGCTTTTTTTGTTTATACTCTATTGAATCATAGAGGCGGTTGCTTTTGTCGTAAAGCTATTGTATAATCTCGCACTTGACCTTTTGTATTAGCCTAAATGGTTGACAGGCGTCACGTTAATATCTCATCAACATCAGCTTAACGAACGTTTAGCGATTAATACAGACCAAGGGACAGACAATTTGCATGTTTAAAACATCGTTAGCTTCTATCCTATTTATTTAGACCTAGGTACGCTCGTGCTTGGGGTTTTTTTGCATCTGTCGTTTGGCTTCTTTTTAACCTAATTTAACAACTTTTTTGTAATAATTCGTTTCAATAACTAGCAAAAACCATTAGCTATTAACGTTTGTAATGGGTTTGGCGGCGTCGACACTCAAATAATGAGTCAAAACGTCATGATTGTATGCACAACAGGCATTATCAAAGGTCATTCTCACTGTTTCAATCTGATGATTCCTATTTAGAACTTGAGTAATAAGTTAATTATTAACCACTTAATTTTTAAAAATGAATCATTTTTATTTTACTGTCTACTGTAAGGACTCTCGATGGCATATTCCTATACTGAAAAAAAACGTATTCGCAAAAGTTTTGCCGAGTTGCCACATGTAATGGATATCCCGTATCTATTGGCGATTCAAGTGGATTCCTATGAGCAATTTTTGCAGGAAAATAAAAAGCCTAAAGCGCGTGAGAATACCGGCCTTCAAGCTGCATTTTCATCTATTTTCCCAATCGAAAGTAATTCAAACAACGCCGAACTGCAATTTGTTGAGTACTATTTAGGTGCACCAGAGTTCGATGAGCGCGAGTGTATTTCTCGTGGATCAACGTATGCAGCACCACTGCGTGTAAAAATCCGTTTGGTTATCAAAGATAAAGATAGCAAAGACAAAAATAGCAAAGCGGCTATTAAAGACATTCGTGAACAAAACGTATATATGGGTGAAATCCCCTTAATGACCGATAACGGTACCTTTATTATTAATGGTACTGAGCGTGTTATCGTTTCTCAATTACACCGTTCACCAGGGGTGTTCTTTGACCACGATAAAGGTAAGTCGCACTCAAGTGGTAAAGTACTTTATAACGCCCGTATCATTCCTTACCGTGGCTCATGGTTAGACTTTGAGTTTGATGCAAAAGATTTAGTATTCGCTCGTATTGACCGTCGTCGTAAGCTATTGGGTACTATTATCCTACGTGCGTTAGGCATGGACACCAATGAAATTTTAGATACTTTCTTCGAAAAAGTTTCTGTATATAAAGGTGAAGAGCAATTCGAAATCGACTTGGTTGCTGATCGTCTACGTGGCGAGATGGCTCAGTTCGATATCGTATCACCAGATGGTGAAGTATTGGTTGAGCAAGGTAAGCGTATTAACGCCCGTCGTATTCGTCAAATCGAACAGTCTGGCATGAAAAAGCTGGCTGTACCTGACGAGTACTTATATGAGCGTATTTTGGCAGAAGACATCGTGGTTAATGACGAAGTAATCGCCAAAGCCAACACTTTAATTGATCATGAATTATTGGTTAAGTTAAGTGCTTTTGAAGCCAGTGAATCAATCAAAGAGTTCAAGATTCTATTCACTAACGATATCGACCATGGTACTTACATCGCTGATACGCTACGTGCGGATAGCACCGGTAGCCGCGAAGAAGCGCTAATCGAAATTTATAAAGTGATGCGTCCAGGTGAGCCACCAACGATTGATACCGCTGAAAAACTGTTCGAAAGCATGTTCTTCAACGCAGATCGTTATGATTTATCTAACGTAGGTCGCATGAAGTTCAACCGTCGTCTAGGTCGTCCTTTTGAAAATAGTGATGACCCAGATGTTAAGCGTGAACAAAGCGTATTGACCAAAGAAGACATTATTGATGTATTAAAAGAGCTGATCAATATCCGTAACGGTATTGGTGAAGTGGACGATATTGACCACTTAGGTAACCGTCGTATTCGTTCAGTGGGCGAAATGGCTGAAAACCAGTTCCGTGTGGGTTTAGTACGTGTTGAGCGTGCGGTAAAAGAGCGTTTGAGCTCTGCTGAATCTGATAACTTGTCACCACAAGATTTGATTAACTCTAAGCCTGTAGCGGCTGCAGTTAAAGAATTCTTTGGTTCAAGCCAGTTGTCTCAGTTCATGGACCAAAACAACCCCTTATCTGAGATTACCCACAAGCGTCGTATTTCAGCTTTAGGCCCAGGTGGTCTAACTCGTGAGCGTGCAGGCTTCGAAGTGCGTGACGTTCACAATACTCACTATGGTCGTGTATGTCCAATTGAGACCCCTGAAGGTCCAAACATTGGTCTAATTAACTCGTTAGCGACCTTTGCTAAGACCAACGAATTTGGTTTCTTAGAAACCCCATATCGTAAAGTAGTAGACGGTAAAGTAACCGATGATATCGAATACTTATCGGCCATTGAAGAAGTAGGTACTGTTATCGCTCAGGCTGACTCTGAGCTAGATGAGAATGGTGTGCTTGCTGAAGAGATGGTAATGGTACGTAGTGGTGGTGAATCTGTACGTATGCCAAGCGACAAAGTAACGCATATGGATGTATCACCAAGCCAGGTTGTTTCAGTGGCAGCGAGCTTAATTCCATTCCTAGAGCATGATGATGCTAACCGTGCCTTGATGGGTTCGAACATGCAACGTCAGGCTGTTCCTACGCTACGTGCTGATAAGCCGCTAGTAGGTACCGGCATGGAGCGTCACGTAGCCCGTGACTCTGGTGTGTGTGTTATCGCTAAGCGTGGTGGTGTGATTGAAGACGTGGATGCTTCTCGTATCGTAGTTCGTGTTAACGAAGAGGAGATGCAGCCAGGTGAAGCCGGTATCGATATTTATAACTTAATTAAATATACCCGCTCAAACCAAAACACCTGTATCAACCAGCGTATTATTGTTAACCAAGGCGATGAAATCGCTGGCGGTGACATCTTAGCTGATGGTCCATCAACTGACTTAGGTGAGTTGGCATTGGGTCAGAACATGCGTGTGGCATTTATGCCATGGAACGGTTACAACTTCGAAGACTCGATCTTGTTATCAGAGCGTGTTGTTAAAGAAGATCGTTTCACTACCATCCACATTCAAGAATTAACTTGTGTGGCGCGTGATACTAAACTGGGTACTGAAGAAATCACTGCCGATATTCCAAACGTAGGGGAAGCTGCTTTATCTGCGCTTGATGAGTCAGGTATTGTTTATATCGGTGCCGAAGTAGACGCGGGTGATATCCTTGTTGGTAAAGTGACGCCAAAAGGTGAAACACAATTAACGCCAGAAGAAAAACTTCTGAGAGCCATCTTCGGTGAGAAAGCAGCAGACGTTAAAGATACTTCTTTACGTGTGCCAACTTCTACCAAAGGTACAGTTATTGACGTTCAAGTCTTTACCCGTGATGGCGTAGAGAAAGATGCTCGTGCTAAAGCGATCGAAAAAGCCCAATTAGACGACTATCGTAAAGATTTAAAAGAAGAGCTTCGTATCTTTGAAGAAGCAGCCCGTAGCCGTATTAGTCATTTACTTGATGGTAAAGCCATCAGTGGTGGTGCTGGCCTTAAGTCAGGTACTGTATTGGCAGAATCTGAATTACTAGAAATGTCTTTAGAGACTTTACTAGACATTCAGCCAGTAGAAGAAGAAATTGCTGAGCGTTTGACTCAGATTCAAGAGTTCTTAGTAGATAAGCAAAAAGACATCGACACTAAGTTCGCTGAGAAAAAGCGTAAGCTAACCGCGGGTGATGACCTACAGCACGGCGTACAAAAAATCGTTAAAGTTTACCTAGCGGTTAAGCGTCGCATTCAGCCTGGTGATAAGATGGCCGGTCGTCATGGTAACAAAGGGGTTGTATCACGTATCATGCCCGTAGAAGACATGCCATATGACGAACATGGTAACCCAGTGGATATCGTATTGAACCCACTAGGTGTACCTTCGCGTATGAACATCGGTCAGGTACTTGAAACTCACTTAGGTATGGCGGCTAAAGGTCTTGGTGACAAGATTAATGGCATGCTTAAAGCCCAAGCTGCAGTGGCTGAGTTACGTGACTTCTTAGATAAGATTTACAACAAGGTGGGCGGTGAGCAAGCTGATTTAGACAGCTTGAGTGATGAAGACATCATGGCACTTGCCAATAACTTGCGTGATGGTGTGCCTATGGGTACTGCGGTATTTGATGGCGCACGCGAAGTTCAAATTGATGAGCTTTTAGAACTTGCAGGTTATCCAACTTCAGGTCAGCAGACTTTATATGATGGTCGTACTGGTCAGAAGTTTGACCGTCCTGTGACTGTGGGCTACATGTACATGCTGAAACTAAACCACTTAGTAGATGACAAGATGCATGCTCGCTCAACAGGTTCATACTCATTAGTAACGCAGCAACCATTAGGTGGTAAAGCACAGTTTGGTGGTCAGCGCTTCGGTGAGATGGAAGTTTGGGCCCTAGAAGCATACGGCGCAACTTACACGTTGCAAGAGATGCTAACAGTGAAGTCGGATGATGTTGAAGGTCGTACGCGTATGTATAAGAACATCGTCGATGGTGAACAGTACATGGATCCAGGCATGCCTGAGTCATTCAACGTACTGACCAAAGAGATTAAGTCATTGGGTATTAATATTGAGCTAAAAGAAAGTAATTAGTCTTATCCTTTAACTCAGCCTAATTCATTGCCTTCAACGGTAAGTTTGGGTCATTGCTAAAAATGTATTATTGAACATAAATAATAGTGATGACCCCCTGCCGTGAACACATATAACGGAGAAGCAACTTGAAAGATTTACTCGATATTATGAAAAGCCCTGCCGACAACGGCAAACGTGAATTTGATAGCATTCAGATTTCATTGGCTGCTCCAGAGACTATTAAATCATGGTCACATGGTGAAGTAAAAAAACCAGAAACTATTAACTACCGTACCTTTAAGCCTGAGCGTGACGGTCTATTCTGTGCCAAAATCTTTGGTCCAGTAAAAGACTTTGAGTGTCTTTGTGGTAAGTACAAGCGCCGTAAATTCCAGGGCGTAATTTGTGAAAAATGTGGTGTAGAAGTGACCACAGCCAAGGTTCGTCGTGACCGTATGGGCCACATCGATTTGGCTAGCCCAGTTGCTCACATTTGGTTCTTAAAATCATTACCAAGCCGTATCGGTCTATTACTTGATATGACACTACGTGATATCGAGCGCGTATTGTATTTCGAAAGCTATGTGGTAACCGATCCAGGTATGACTTCTTTAGAGAAGTATCAACTGCTTGATGACGAAGACTACTATAAAGCGTTAGAAGAGTTCGGTGATGAATTCATCGCTAAAATGGGTGCTGAAGCGATTCAAGACCTATTAAAAGACATTGATATTGATCTTGAAATCGATGACCTACGTGAAGAGATTCCTAACACGGGCTCTGAAACCAAGCTTAAGAAAATGTCTAAGCGTCTTAAGTTATTAGAAGCTTTCCGTGACTCTAATAACAAGCCTGAGTGGATGGTAATGAGTATCTTGCCAGTATTACCACCAGACTTACGTCCTCTAGTACCGCTAGAAGGCGGCCGCTTTGCCACGTCAGATCTAAACGATTTATATCGCCGTGTCATCAACCGTAACAACCGTTTAAAGCGTCTTTTAGAGCTTAACGCACCAGATATCATTGTGCGTAACGAAAAACGTATGCTACAAGAATCAGTAGATGCGTTATTAGATAACGGTCGTCGTGGTCGCGCCATTACCGGTAGTAACAAGCGTCCTTTAAAATCGCTTGCTGATATGATTAAAGGTAAGCAAGGTCGTTTCCGTCAAAACTTACTAGGTAAGCGTGTTGACTATTCTGGCCGTTCAGTAATTGTTGTGGGTCCAACCCTACGTCTACATCAGTGTGGTTTGCCGAAGAAAATGGCTCTTGAATTATTCAAGCCATTCACTTATTCAAAACTATTATCACACGGTATGGCCACTACCATTAAACAAGCTAAGAAGATGGTAGAGCGTGAAGAGCCACAAGTTTGGGATATGCTGGCCATGGTAATCCGTGAGCATCCAGTATTACTAAACCGTGCGCCAACCCTGCACAGATTGGGTCTACAAGCGTTTGAGCCAGTACTAATTGAAGGTAAAGCGATTCAGCTGCACCCGCTAGTTTGTACCGCGTTTAACGCTGACTTCGACGGTGACCAAATGGCAGTACACGTGCCATTAACCTTAGAAGCACAGTTAGAAGCCCGTGTGCTTATGATGTCTACGAATAACATCTTATCACCTGCTAACGGTGATCCGATTATCGTACCCTCACAAGACGTTGTACTGGGTCTATACTACATTAGCCGCTCATCGATTAATGCCAAAGGTGAGGGCATGATCTTCGCCACGGTTAACGAAGCGTTGCGCGCGATTGGATCAAATGACCTACACGTAAACGCAAAAATTAAAGTTCGTGTTACCGAAACCACTTTTGATGAAGAAGGTAATGCCACTAAAGAGACACACCTACAAGATACTGTAGCCGGTCGCTTATTGATTTGGAACATCATGCCAAAAGGCATGAAGTTTGAAGAGTGTAACGTTGAGATGACTAAGAAAAACATCTCAAAACTAATGAACTCTTGCTACCGTACTCGTGGCGTGAAAGAAAGTGTTATCTTCGCTGACCAATTGATGTACCTAGGTTTTGCTCAAGCAACCCTATCAGGTGTGTCTATCGGTATCGAAGATATGGTTATTCCACCTAAAAAGAAAGAGCTTATCGAAGCGGCTGATGCTGAAGTTCGTGAAATTGAACAACAGTTTGAGCAAGGTTTCGTAACCGCTGGTGAGCGCTATAACAAAGTAGTCGATATTTGGTCACGTACCAACGATAAAGTTGCGAAAGCGATGATGGATAACTTGTCTACTGACAAAGTTATTAACGCACAGGGTGAAGAGGAAGAGCAGAAGTCATTCAACTCTATCTTCATCATGTCAGACTCGGGTGCTCGTGGTAGTGCGGCACAGATTCGTCAGTTGGCCGGTATGCGTGGTCTGATGGCTAAGCCAGATGGTTCAATTATTGAGACCCCAATTAAGGCTAACTTCCGTGAAGGTCTATCGGTACTTCAGTACTTTATCTCGACTCACGGTGCGCGTAAAGGTCTTGCTGATACGGCACTGAAAACCGCGAACTCAGGTTACTTAACCCGTCGTCTAGTAGACGTGGCGCAAGATTTGGTTATCACAGAGAACGATTGTGGTACTGAAAAAGGCGTTCGCATGACACCGCACATTCAAGGTGGTGAAATCATCGAGAAGCTGGGTGACCGCGTGTTAGGTCGTGTGGTAGCAACCGACGTTATCAACCGTGAAGATGAAGTGATATTAGCGGCAGGTACTTTGATTGATGAGCAAGGCGTACAGCTAATTGATAACAATGGTATCGATGAAGTGTGGGTACGTTCAGTAATTACTTGTGATGTGCCACATGGTGTTTGTGCTCAGTGTTATGGCCGTGACTTAGCCCGTGGTCATAAAGTGAACATTGGTGAGTCTGTGGGTGTTATGGCTGCTCAGTCAATTGGTGAGCCAGGTACTCAGTTAACCATGCGTACGTTCCACGTAGGGGGTGCAGCAAGCTCGACCTCAGTAGACAACAGTATCTCTGTACGTAATTCAGGTTTTATCCGCTTCCATAACATGAAGACGGTTGAACACGTGGATGGTCACCTAGTTATCGTTTCTCGTTCTGCTGAAATCGGTATTGCCGATGATGTAGGCCGTGAGCGTGAGCGCTATAAAGTACCTTATGGTTCAAGTGTTTTAGTGAAAGATGGTGATGAAGTTGAGAGTGGACAGTCTATTGCTAAATGGGATCCACACACTCACCCAATTATCACAGAATTCGCTGGTAAAGCTCGCTTTAGCGATATTATCGATGGCTCAACTGCCACGGTTAAAATTGATGAAGCCACAGGTATGAGCTCGTTTGAGATTCTTGGTTCAAAAGACCGTCCAAGTAACTCAAAAGATTTACGTCCAGCGATCATTCTAGACACTACAGGTGGTAAAGAAGTAGTTTACTTCCTACCAGCTGAGACCATTATCCGTGTCTCTGACGGTGAAGAAGTAACTGCCGGTTCAGTATTAGGTCGTGTGCCACAAGCCACTTCAGGTACTAAAGATATTACCGGTGGTCTGCCACGTGTTGCTGACTTATTTGAAGCCCGTCGTCCGAAAGATCATGCCATCATGGCAGAGATGTCTGGTGTGGTAAGCTTCGGTACCTCAACCAAAGGTAAGAACCGCTTCATCATCACCAATGAAGATGGCGAAGTACACGAAGAGCTGATTCCAAAATGGCGTCAAATCAACGTATTCGAGAACGAAACCGTTGCTCGTGGTGAGGTGATTGCAGATGGTCCGTTGAATCCGCATGATATCTTACGCTTACAAGGTGAGACCGCTCTAGCGAACTACATCGTTGACGAAGTACAAGAGGTTTATCGTTTGCAAGGTGTTAAGATCAACGATAAGCACATTGAAGTTATTATCCGTCAGATGTTACGTAAAGTAGAAGTAACTGATGCTGGTGATTCTAACTACTTCAAGGGCGATCAGGTTGAATACGCTGATGTGAAAGCGCTGAACGAGAAACTATTGGCTGAAGATAAGTTCCCAGTACAGTTTGAGCGTCAGTTACTTGGTATTACCAAAGCCAGCTTGGCCACTGAAAGCTTCATCTCAGCGGCTTCGTTCCAGGAAACTACTCGCGTGTTAACTGCTGCTGCGGTTACTGGTAAAGTGGACGAATTACGTGGTCTGAAAGAGAACGTGGTTGTTGGCCGCTTGATTCCAGCGGGTACGGGTCTTGCTTACCATGCAGCTCGTAAGAAAGCCAAAGAAGGTAAGCCGGCTTATGATGTAGAAAGTGCTTTAGATGCTGCGTTTGATCTAGAAGCAAATACTACCGCTCAAGACTTCAGAAGCTTCGATGAAGCCTTTGCACAAGAGCTTAGCCAAGACAAACCAGGTCAGTAAGGCCTACTTATTGATTTGAGTAAAAAATAAAATTAATAGTTATTAAAAAATCCGGCATTAGTGCCGGATTTTTTTATTACAATAAATTTATAGCTATCAGTTACTTATTAAACTCCGAACTTATTTTTGAATAAAAAACAGTCTTAAGGTACTAAAAATTAGCTTGTAACCTAGTAAATGAGCTTGAATCAGAGTTCATAAGGCTTTATAACTATAAAAATAACCGTTATTAAAAAAGATCATTATTTAATGAGTTAACTAAACTTACTGTTTGTTTAACTTCTCTGTATTATAACAATAGTAAACTACCGCATTTATTTAATAATAAATCAATAATGATAGAAGAATAGTTTTATTTACTTTGATTAATTTTTTGAGGCAATCATGAGAAAAGTTATTCTGTTAATATCTGCTTTGTTCTCAGCAGGGACGATGAATGCTGCGTACGCTGAAAATAAAACGCCAGACTGTGATAGTTTAAATATCATGTTGATGTCCATGAAAGACGGTTTAGATATTAATGCCAACTGGCGTACAACCGGCTCATCACCTAAGAAGTTTAAGACGGTAAGTGTGGGCGATAGCAATAAAACGGATCCCAGTTTTGATATCAGCTGCCCAAACTTAACTGCCAGTTATGATGGTAATGTATTAAAGATGAAGGCGGACAGCTATAAAGGTATTACTGATCATTTATATAAGCAGTTAAATCGGGGTGTGGATTTATATAACTATCGCTGGTATACCGATCCAAAAGTAAAAGCTGATTTTAAAGTGGATAAGTACAGTTTTGATTTAGAAAGATTATTACTTACCGATGGCTATATTAAAATGCCGGAGGGAGGGAGTATTAGCAAAAAACAATCTTTTATTCCTAATACGGCTGTTATTAGTTATAAAATTAATGGCGGCGAGTTAAAGCCGCTATTGGTTAATAAGAACGTCACCAAGTACTCTTCAGATTTCAAAGCGGCCAAAACCATCGATATTTACCATAAAAATCCCGATATGGCACGAAGAGGCTTTGGGATAGAAAGAATATTCGTTGATAAAGAAAATGGGGTGCTAGAGATTTATAAAGAGCACGTATTTCCACCCAAATAAATGCTTTGAATGATTTATCACCAGTCGCCGTAAAACCACCCACTTCAGGAGGTGGATATAAGGCGACACACACTGTCGTAAGAAGCCGTTAAAGGGTTGTAAGCTAAAATTAATCTTGCGATACTAAGCATATGAAAGCCCTCAAGCTACGCATTAAAGACAAGCACATAAAAGAGCTGAATCAGCTAAGCGGTTCGGTAAACTTTGTGTGGAACTATGTCAATGCGTTAAGTTTTGAACATTTAAACCGTACTGGTAAGTTTTTTAGTGCTTATGATCTAAGTGAGTATACCAAAGGAAGTGGCGAGTATTTAGGATTACACAGTCAGACCTTACAAGCAATTAATGAGATTCACGCTAAATCACGTAAACAGTTTAAAAAAGCCAAACTTAACTGGCGCAGCAACCGTCCTGATGCCAAGCGTAAATCACTAGGTTGGATACCTTTTAAAAAATCTGCTATCAAGTATTTGCAAACAAGGCAGACAGGTAAGAAGGGACTGAAATCAACCCTACAGCTATCGCTATCTAAAGGTCAAAAGCTCATCATAGATGTATTCGATAGCTACAACCTAAGCCTATATCAAATCAACACGCTTGAGATAGTACAAGACAGTCGTAATCGTTGGTATGCGTGTATCACCGTTAAAGACCATCCTAAGCAAGTAAGTGGTAAGGGCAGCGTTGGAATTGATTTGGGCTTAAAAGAGTCTGCTACTACCTCAATGGGTGATAAACTTACTATTAAGCAGACTCAAAAATGGGC
>NZ_FUGE01000219.1 GCF_900162825.1 Psychrobacter piechaudii | reverse complement strand
GCATGATAGAGATATCAATGCTGCTAAGAACATCCTCGCGGTCGGGCTTGACCGTCTAGCTGTAGGAATCCCCTCGGTTTAGCGAGGGGAGGAGGTCAACCCCTCCCTAATGGGTAGGTGTTATAATAGATAAAAGTATAATGTTAAACAGTTTTTAGCTATTTAGTAGCGTAATAAGTACTGAATTGACTATCAGTACTGAAATAAACGACAGCGAGTTTTGTATGTGGAAAAAGGTAGCAGCCATAAGCAGTGCTCTATTATTAAGTAGTTTAGCGACTGCAGGTGACCGTAGGATTGAGGCCAGTAAAGCGTATTTATATGTGGGTAAGTCGGTTATGGCTTGTGGCACGTTGGCTGAGATTAATCACTTGCCCAACCGTCACTATATGAACTTTGATGAAAAGTACCCCAATCATACGTTAACCGCTTTGATATGGAACAAAGACTACCGCTGGTTTGAAAATCGCTACGGTAAAATTGACAACTATGTGGGCAGCCGCTTTTGTGTCATTGGTAAAGTGGCACAGAACCAAAACTACTTACAAATTAACGTGATCAACCCGCAGTTTCTAAGATTAGTGACCAACTAAATTTATTCATATTGCTTTGACTTTATACTGTTTTAGTAAAACCAGCTTAGGCTGGTTTTTTTTATGGGCGGTGAAATTATGGTCCGTTAAAAGCTAGGCCATGGGTTAAGGCAACATTCTGAAACTAAAATGTCATTTAGGCTTAGGTATACTCATAAAATGATCCTGTTAAATAATCAAGGATGATAGTTAATGCTATTAGATTTGCTCGTTACGCTTCATATACTCACTTGGCTTGCGGTGTCGCTTCGGGTGCTTTCCCGTCACGATTTAACCGCGCAGGCACGATTGGCGTGGCTGGTCGTGCTATTTATACTGCCCTATGGCGGGGTGGTGGTGTATTGGATGTTTGGCGAGGTACATTTAGGCTTTAACTTCGAGCACCGTTATAACAAGATTATTGAGCAGCTAAACAGCAACTTTCCGGCAGTACTGGGCAAAAAAGACACCATGACTGAGGTCATTGATCAGGAGTACCAGCCAGCCTTTGCTTATTCGGCCTCAGTAAATGGCTTTCATACCACTTTGGGCAACAAAGCGGAGCTTTTGCCAGACGCTAAGACCACGGAAGAGCGAATGATAGCGGATTTCGATGCTGCCACCGATCATATCCACGTTATGTACTATATTTGGTTGGATGATGGGATGGGAACGGCTATTGCTGAGGCATTAATGCGCGCTGCCAAACGCGGGGTACAGTGCCGAGCTATGGTAGATGGTATGGGCTCACGCAAGCTGCTGCGTTCTCCGTTATGGAAGCGGATGGAGCAGGCAGGGGTAGAGGTGAGTATGGCGCTACCGATCGATAATATCCTTAAAGTAATGCTGTTTAGCCGCATTGATTTACGCAATCACCGTAAGATTACTATTATCGATGGCAAAATTGGCTATGTGGGTAGCCGCAACAGTGCCGACCCTGAGTTTCGGGTGAAGCCAAAATACGCCCCTTGGGTCGATATCATGCTAAGAGTACGAGGTCCTATCGTGGCCCAAAACCAAATGCTGTTTGCCAGTGACTGGCTTATGGAAAATCCTGATACCCCATTTGATAGCTTTCCCTTCATATTAGAGTCGCAACCAGATGGCTGTCCTGCACAAGTATTCGCTGATGGTCCCACGCAGCGTCAGGGCACCACACCGCAGTTTTTAAGTACTTTAATGGGGCATGCTAAGCGGTCATTGGTCATCTCGACTCCGTACTTTGTGCCAGACTTTACCTTGATTAATATGATCTGTGCCACTGCTTATCGGGGCGTCGATGTGACCATTATTTTTCCACAAAAAAACGACTCTTTTATCGTTGCTGCCACCAGTCACAGCTACTATTGGCAACTGCTTGAGGCGGGGGTGAAAATTTATGAGTATAAACCTGGTTTACTGCATGCCAAAACACTGACCATTGACGATCAGATTAGCTTGGTCGGCTCGACTAATTTAGATTTGCGTAGCTTCGACTTAAACTATGAAAACAACGTCATTTTCTACGACAAAGCATTGACCGAAGAGATTATTACCCGTCAAGAATCTTACATTGCCGACTCGGTCGAGGTCACCCGCTCTGAGGTTAGAAAATGGCCGATTTATTACCGTATTTGGATCAATATTGTGTCTACCATGGGCCCTCTTTTATAGGCTAAGACTTGGAACGCACCGCAAGACAAGGATAAAAGTATGAATTCAGAATCTGTAGTTAAGTTAACCATCACGGGTGTAATCACCGCTGTGATATTGATAGTTGTAATAATGGCCGGCTACCCCTTTTATAAAGTCTGGTCACAAGAGATGCGCGGTAAAGCAGCCTTGGCTGAGGCTACTCAGTCGAAGATGATTCAAATTGAGCAGGCTCGAGCCGAGTTAGAGTCAGCACAACTAAGAGCTGAGGCGATTAAAATTATTGGTAAAACCGCCAAGGAATACCCTGAATACCGCGAGCAAGAGTTTATCGGCGCTTTTGGTGAGGCACTGCGTGAGGGTAAGATTAATCAGATTATTTATGTGCCTACTGAGGCTAACTTGCCGGTACTAGAGGCGGGCAAGCGTCAGCCTGTGGTTGAGACGGCTGAATGATAAAACGTAATAATAAAAAAAGACGCTAATTTATTTAGCGTCTTTTTTTTGTTAGTTATACCAATTCTAAAAAATAACACTCAAGTCGCACCACTCCCGCTGAGTGATAGACCTAATTAAGTTAGTCTGATTACACAATGCATTCCAAGCGTCACATGCCGCATCGACAATCGCATCATAACTCTCAAAACAGCGATTAGACAACCAATGCTGTTTAAGATACTGCCACACCTGTTCAGCAGGGTTAAGTTCAGGTGAGTAGGGAGGCAATTTAAGCATGGTCACATTGTCTTGATCCAAA
>NZ_FUGE01000042.1 GCF_900162825.1 Psychrobacter piechaudii | reverse complement strand
TTCTTTTTCCAACGCTGAATTGTCGTTGTACTGATTTGATATTCTTCGGCAAGCTCTCGATAACTGTAACCTTCGTCAAGCTTGTCTAATATCATTTGTCTGTAGTCTTTTGAATATGCCATCTTATCAGTGTATCTTATTTATGGGGCTATGACTATAGTAAGTAGCTTAAAAAACTGTCTTATATTTACAGCTTATTTAAACAGTATTGCGATGCTCATCCTCAGCTTCACTGCGATCTAACATGGCTCTGACTGGCTTTGATAGTGCCAATAGAATCAGTGCAGTCACCACCAAGAAGATAGTCATAGTGGTAAATAAGCTGGGTAATCCTTCAATGGTATCGGCTGAAACATGACCGCCGAAGAAGGCCGCTACCAAGTTACCCATGGCCAGAGAGGTAAAGAATAGCCCCATCATCTGACCTTGCATGCCTTTGGGGGCAAGTTTGGTCATAGAGGACAATCCCACTGGGCTTAAAGCCAGTTCGCCTAGCGTCAATAGTAACAAACTACCGGTTAGCCATAAAGGCGATACCAAGGTGTCCGGATTGGCAACCACTAACTTAGAGGCCATAATCATCAGACCAAAACCTGCAGCTGCCAGTAACATACCCAATGAGAACTTGGCCATACTACTGGGCTCAAGGTTACGCTTACCTAACCAAACCCAGATTACACTAACAATCGGTGCCAAAATCAAGATAAAAATAGGGTTTAATGACTGGAACCAGATACTTGGAATGTCAAATCCAAACACATTTAGGTCGGTATAACGGTCGGCAAATAAGTTAAATGAAGTCGGTTGCTGCTCAAAGCTTGACCAAAATAAAGTTGAACCAATAATCAAAATAAAACAAATTAGTAGGCGCAGCTTATCGGTTTTATCAAGCTTAGGAGAGATAAACATATAAGCGAAATACAATAAAACCATACCAGCGATGATATAGGTCATATACTCAGCAACCATACTCGGATTGAAGGGCATAATCCCTGTGGCAATCAGTACAATTAGCGCAATCAGAGCCGCTAAGAAGACCCCTACCCAACGTCCTATGTGCTGATACTGATCATTAGCCACTTCCCACTCGGGGGTAATGCCTTGAGCTTTAGCAAATCGTTTTAGGTTCTTTCGGGCAGCAAAACGGTATACCAGTAGCGATACCAGCATCCCTAAACCGCCTACGCCAAAGCCCACATGCCACATTTGTCTTTCTTGGAATAGTCCCACGATAAGTGCGGCCAACAAAGCTCCAATGTTAATCCCCATATAAAATAGGGTAAAACCACCATCACGGCGGGCGTCACCTTTGGGATATAACGCGCCTACCATGACCGAAATACAAGTCTTGAATAATCCTGAGCCTAGAACAATACACACCAGACCAATGAAAAACATTGACATGCCAAATAAGGCGGAAAGCGCGATAAATAAGTGACCTAAGGCAATAATAATACTGCCCCACCACAAAGCACGCTCTTGACCTAGCCAGTTATCGGCCAACCAACCCCCTGGCACCGCTGCTAGATACAAGGTACCAGCAAAAATCCCATAAATGGCCGAGGCTGTAGCATCATCAAAACCAAAACCTCCATTACTTATGGAGGCGACCATAAATAGCACCAGTAGCGGGCGGATACTATAGTACGAAAAGCGTTCCCACATTTCGGTAAAGAACAGAGATCGTAGTGGCTGAGGGTGGCCCATAAAACCATTGTCTAGCGCTTGTGCCTCAGCGGAAGCCCCTGTCCGATTTGAGTCTGCATTACTCATAGTCTTAATTCCTTGGTTGTATAACAGTTAAACATACCTCTCTCAACTGTACAGTGAACTCAGTCTATCTTTATATAGCAGTCTCTACAGCTAGCAGTTATGTTAGAGTCATTTCAAAAATTTCGGAGTAGTAGTCTGATATTTTATAAAACGAAGTATTGTTTCATGAGCGCAGCAGAGGGTAAAGAAAAATTAGTGACGTTATATTAAAAAAACCCGCTCTATCATATAGATAAAGCGGGTTTTAGCCTGTTTTTAACGGGCTTTAAACTCTCAAGACTGTTAATTACTGAGCCGTTTCAGTGGCCTCTGCAGTCGCTTCTGCTTCTGCTGGAGCAGCTTCTTGGGTTGCAGACTGTGCGTCTGTGGCTTCTGCTGTCGCTTCAGCTGCAGTGTCAGCCTCTGCTTCAGTAGTTGCTGTAGCTTCAGCTGCAGGGGTATCAACGGCTTCTGCTGCTGGGGCAGTCTCAGTAGCTGTCGCTTCTGCTTCAGCTTCAGGCTGTGCCGTTGCCTCTTCAGCAACCGCCGCTTCTTCAGTGGTTGCTTCTACAGCAGCTTTAGGCGCTACATGTTTGTCTGCAGGGCGTAAAAAGGCTGAAATACCAATAAGAAGTACGATAGCCAAAAATGCAGCAGTCCCTACCAAAGCGTAGGCAAATTCTTTTTTTGGTTTATTTTGGCTTGCATCTGCCATAGGTCACCTATCTGTATAATTTGATAAAGGTTTAAGAAGAGGGGTTCCTCTGCCATGTAGTATTTAATTCATGTGGTAGTTTGTCTACGTTGCGCCTAATAACCACACTTCAGCACTATATCACAGTCAGAACCGATCACATATCTTGCTATTATATCGCAATTTGCTACCTTTTGTGAAAACGCCCTGCCCAATTTGTGGATTAATAGTACATTTTTATCAATCAACCCTAAAGTTGCTGTTGTTTTTCGCTTAAATTTAGCGCTTAAAGGAGCGTTTACCCAAGTAGCTTAACACTAGCATCAAACCTATTAATAATAAAATAGGCGTATTACCAAAACGGACATAAGGCGTCATACCTGTGCGTGATTGCACCTCGCCACGCAGCACGGTGCGTTCAAACTGTGGGGCTCGAGCCACAATCTTACCGGTGTGATCAATAATGGCAGTTACCCCAGTGTTGGTGGCACGCATAAACCAACGACCAGTTTCTAACGAGCGCATCTGCACCATCTGTAAATGCTGTAGAGGCCCTGCTGAGGTGCCAAACCAAGCGTCATTAGAGATGGTCAATAAGAAATCAGTATTCTGCGCATTGCGGCGTGTGGTATCAGGATAAGCCACCTCATAGCACACTGCTGAGCCTAAATTATGACCACGCACTTGAAGGGGTGATTGATTGGCAGGACCCCGGCTATAGCTCATAATATCTTGACTGCCCGCCAAGTTAGGAAACAGATCTAGCGCCCCCTGAAACGGAATATACTCCCCAAAAGGTACCAGATTCTGCTTTTTATAAAGCCCATCCGCTTGTGCTCCTAGTGCAATAACACTGTTATAAAATGGCGCATATTTGTCCGTTTCCTGCTGATACGCAGCTTCATCTTTGTAAGGAATACCTGTGACCCAAGTGGTATCTGTTTGTTTGGCCACCTTCACTACTTCAGTGATAAAAGGCCAAGCTTCCGTTTGGAACATAGGGATAGAAGACTCGGGCCAAATGACCATATCCTGGTCCCACTCAGTACTGCTTAGGGTGGCATAAATCTCAAGTGTTTTATAACGGTAATCAGTCAGCCATTTAAGGTCTTGCGGAATATTACCTTGTATCAAAGATACTTTTATATTCTCGCTATTGGGTTTGGGCTGAGTCCACGCTGGATTGCCCAGCCACAGCCCAATACTCACTGCAATAAACAGCGCTGTCACCACTAAATAACCAGCCCGCTTACGAAACGCATCGACCAAACTCGCAGACAATAAAACTGCCACAAAAGATACCGCAAACACCCCAGCCACTGGTGCTAATGAAGACAACCAGTACTGCTCAGTGAAAGCATAACCCACAAAAAGCCACGGGAAACCAGTAAACAACCAAGTCTTCAGCCATTCTTGAAGCACCCATAAGGCAGCAAATGCCAACGGCTGCTTACCGACAAAGCGGTTGAAGATTAAGGCTAGAAAACCATGGAATAACCCCATACCCAGCCCCATAACCGCAATGGCCAAAAGGGCCAAAGGTGCCGGAATGTCTCCATAATCATGGATGGAGGTATACAGCCAAAAAGCGCCCACGCACCAAAGACCCATACCATAAGCTTCGCCGATAATAAAAGCCCGCTTGTTGCTCATCGGCCCCAACAATAGAGCGTATAGCAAAGCTGGAGAAATCAGCGCAATAATCCAATAACCATAGGGGGCTAGCGACAGCATGAACATAGCCCCAGCCAACCACGCCAAAATCACCGCAGTACCAATAGGCAACTGTGAGGTACTCTGGTGTTCATATGGTTGATTTAATCTGTCTTGCACATGTTGGGTTGAGGCTCGCATGACCGCTCCGGTAACTGGTATCTTTAGGGAAATAAATGGCTAAACTGGGAGGTTTGATTATTTAAATGGTTATCTAAAATAGGCTTAATAAAAATAGCGTTATCAAAACCACTATTTATAAAGCCAATAATATGCGTATGATAACAGTCTGGGCCAAAAAAATCTTAGGCCATATACAGGATATATAATAAGCTCTAATATCCGGTGAGACCGCCTCTACTATAATAAACCCCTCTTACATTCAGCCAATCAAGAGACTCGCTATGCCAACCTCTTTAAACCCCTCTTCACAGGCCTCTGCCAATACAGCCCAAACTGCTGTGGACCTGCCCGTCCATGTGCTGGCAGGTGTCGGCAGCAAGATTGAAGGACAGCTTGAGCAGTTAGGGATTGAGCGCCTGTTTGATTTGCTGCTGCATCTGCCTCGAGATTATGAAGATCGAAGTCGCTTGATCAATATCAATGACTTGCAAGATGGTCAATCTGCCTTGGTTGAAGGGCAAGTGACCTACGTGGATAACAAACGTAGTGGTATGACGGTAGTGATAGAAGATGCTACCGGCGCCTTACAGTTACGCTTTTTTAAAGTCTATGCGGGATTGGCGCAGACCATGACTTTAGGTACCCGTTTGAGAGTGTTTGGTGAGGTCAAAATAAGTCGCTATGGCGTGCAAATGGCGCACCCTGAATATAATGTGGTGGCTCCTAGTGCGCCTGTGGTCAATACCGGACTGCAACCTATCTATCCCACGGTAAAGGGTTTACATCAAAATAAACTACGCACCCTGCTTAAATTGGCTCTGCAAACTGTGTACCAACAAGGGCTCCCGCTTACTATTTTTAATAGCTCCGACTGGGAAGCAGTCAATCACTTGCCCGCTCCGTTACCAAAAAATGCTTATGGCTTACCTGTAACAACCCCTACTCAGCAAGCCGTTAATACCACTACCAACTCCTCAGCTCCAAGTTGGCAAAATCTGACTTTATTTGAAGCATTAACCTTAATTCATACGCCTCCGATGCACACCGATATCATGCTGCAAGTGGCGCAATTAGAGCAATTGAAAGAACGCACTCACCCAGCCTGCCAGCGCCTGATTGTCGAAGAGCTGACTGCACATCAATTAAGTATGCTTTATCGCCGTAAGCAATTGCACCAACACAAAGCACCTAAGTGCGATAAACAAAGCCCTCTAGCCTATAAACTGTTAGCCAACTTACCGTTTAGTTTGACTGCTGCCCAAAACAGAGTGGTCAATGAGATTACCAGTGACATGGCCACCTCTATTCCAATGCTACGTTTGGTGCAAGGCGATGTGGGAGCAGGTAAAACCTTGGTAGCTGCACTAGCCGCTTGTTACGCCTTAGACAGTGGCTGGCAAGTAGCTGTTATGGCACCGACTGAAATCTTAGCTGAGCAGCATTTGATTAACTTTAAAGCTTGGTTTGAGCCCTTAGGTATCGGTGTGGGCTGGCTAGCCGGTAAGCAAACCGCCAAACAGCGCCGCGAAGCGTTACAAGCTGTGGCTGAAAATGAAGTGCAGGTTGTGGTCGGCACTCATGCTCTATTTCAAGAGTCTGTAGTCTTTGCCAAGCTGGGGCTGGCTATTATTGATGAACAGCACCGCTTTGGCGTTGAGCAGCGCATGGCGTTAACTGACAAAGGCGTAGCAGACAGTACCCCGCACCAATTAATTATGACTGCCACCCCTATTCCGCGAACGCTTGCGATGAGTGCTTATGGCGATATGGATACTTCTATTATTGATGAGTTGCCGCCAGGGCGTACGCCGATTACCACGGTGACCATTGACCGTGCCCGCCGCGATGAGGTGATTGAACGGATTGCCGCCAACTGCAAAGAAGGCAAGCAGGCTTACTGGGTCTGCCCTCTAGTTGATGACTCGAGCACTTTAAATGCCCAAGCCGCTGAAGCCACTTATGCCGATTTAAGTGAGCGCTTAGATATTCGCATTGGGATGGTGCATGGCAAAATGAAAGGCGCAGAAAAACAAGCGGTCATGGCCGCTTTCAAAAACGGCGACTTGGATTTATTGGTGGCCACTACGGTAATTGAGGTCGGAGTGGATGTGCCAAACGCTTCGTTGATGGTTATTGAGAATGCGGAGCGTCTGGGCTTATCACAGCTGCACCAGCTACGTGGCCGTGTCGGTCGCGGCTCGACCAAAAGCTTCTGTGTGCTGCTATATCAGACCCCTTTATCTGAGACGGGCATTGAGCGTCTTAATGTGCTGCGTGACAGCAACGATGGCTTTGTGATTGCTCAAAAAGACTTACAGTTGCGTGGTCCAGGCGAGTTATTAGGCAAACGTCAAACCGGTAATGTCGGCTATTATGTGTCAGATTTAAGTCGTGATGACAACTTACTGATGATTGCCAGCCATTTGGCAAAGCGCTTGATCAACGATGACTCACGCAAAGCTGAGGTGACCCAATTAATTCACCGCTGGATGCCAGAGGCGAGCAAATATACCAATGTCTAAAGTTAACCTGAGTTCGGGATAAGAGCTTGCCTAAATCATTGAAACAGCTTAGTTTTTTGCAGCTTGTCCATAAGCCGACACGTTCTTGAGTGTCGGCTTAAAGGGAAACCAACAGTAAGCAATGAGTCCTGCTAAAAGATTAGCAGCGAAACCTGTGAAGCTTCGATGCCTTGAGTGTTCAATC
>NZ_FUGE01000005.1 GCF_900162825.1 Psychrobacter piechaudii | reverse complement strand
CCAAGCCCAAGTTTGCTCAATAGGGTTTAAGTCAGGACTATAAGGCGGTAACCATAGAATAGTGTGTCCTGAATCTTCAATAATTTTTTGAATATCAAGGCCCTTATGGAAAGTTGCATTATCCATAACGATCACGCTATTAAGGGGAAGTTGTGGTAATAACAGTTGCTGAGTCCAGCTATGGAATACATCACTATTAACACTACAGTCGTAAAGACCTACTGCGAATAACTGATTATTGTAAATAGCACCTATGGCATTGGTTTGGTTTTTTAGTTGCCAGTTATGCTCGCCAAAGCACTTCTCACCTTTTTTGGCATAGCCGTAAGGTCTGTAATCATGTGCCTTGAAGCTACTTTCATCTAAGTAAACGACAGGACGGTTATCTTTTTCATACTGGGCTAACTGCTCAGCGAATAACTGACGTTTTTCTTCATCTGATTTAGGATGATGCAGTGTCTTTTTTTTGAGTAATACCAAGTCGCTTCAGTGCACGACTGATGCTTCTTTGGCTACAGTTAAGACGTCTTGCTCGTTCTATTTGATAAGCATCTGGGTAAAGCTCAACATCTGCTTTAAGCCGATCGCTATCCACCTTGTAAACAGTATAGACGTAAGCTTTACGCTCAATGTTCTTTTTCCAACGCTGAATTGTCGTTGTACTGATTTGATATTCTTCGGCAAGCTCTCGATAACTGTAACCTTCGTCAAGCTTGTCTAATATCATTTGT
>NZ_FUGE01000251.1 GCF_900162825.1 Psychrobacter piechaudii | reverse complement strand
ACTCTCGATTGTAGTTAATTAGCTTATCTTTAGGCAGACCTGTTGTTTTAACCTTGCCTTGCTTAATAGTAGATAAAGCATTATCAAGATTAGATCCTTCTAACTGCCTCCAGTTGTAGTTTGCATATTTAATTAGCTGTGAATACTGTGGTTTTGCCCTGTCTTTATTATTAAGGTTCAGCTTCTTACTAATGTCATTAATCAAGGTATCAAAAGACTTGATACTCTCATGCTTAACATTCTTATCTCTTAGCGCGTATAAAAAGCACAATGTCATATCATCAGGAATATACTCAACGTAACGATTTAATTCGCTATCAAACGTACTAATTAACTCATTGCTATCCGTTTCATGACAGCCATAACTATCATCTTTCACAGTTAATACAATTAACGCTAAACTTTGAGTAGCTTCTGCACCGTCGCCATTCGGCAAATCCAATCTATAAACATCTCGACTGCCTAGCATCCAGTTATAGAAAGACTTCAATACTGCTATATCATTGATACCGCCATAGACGATACTACAGAATACCGCTGATTCAATTAAATCACTGGTACTAAATCTTCTTTTCCTTTGCCATATCCCAATCATATCTTGGACAGCTAGGCTCACTTGAGAACCCTGTACAAACCATTCATACCCAATGTTTAACGTATCACGCTCTGCTAAAATGGGAACTACTGGCTCATCTAAATGAGTATTA
>NZ_FUGE01000072.1 GCF_900162825.1 Psychrobacter piechaudii | reverse complement strand
TGACAGTAGTCCAAAGGGTAGAGCAGGCTTGCGAATAAGAGGATGGAGGTGTGCTGAGTGTGGCACATGGCATGATAGAGATACCAATGCTGCTAAGAATATCCTTGCGGTCGGGCTTGACCGTCTAGCTGTAGGAATCCCCTCGGTTTAGCGAGGGGAGGAGGTCAAAGGAGATTTAGCCTGTATTTAAAACAACAATATCATTTGAGAATTCAGTTACTCAAACCTCTCTTTTACCGACACATCGTCAGAATTAGCATTATATTTATAGCAAACCGCTCATCTACGCTGTTTTGATAGGTTTCAATGATTTCTAACTCTGACGAGATTCAAAACGAAAGTCATAACCACAATGGCATCAACTCTTTGCGACAGTAGTTGACGTTATGGTGGTGTTTGATGGTTTTATTTTTACCATAATGAGTTATGCTTATATAACCGTCGTGTCTTTGCTATGACCTTATTTATTTGAATTTCATTTAACAAAAGATTGCCTCTCTATGTTCAAGATTATCCAATCGCATCGCACCGAAAACTTAGTCGATGAACTGCTGGCCGAATATCAATCAGTGCAGCAGTCTATTTTTGATCCCTTTGTGGTTATCGTACCGTCAATGGTCTTAGGCGATTGGCTTGATAAAACCATTGCCAGTCGTGCGGGTATCAGTACGCTTGTAATGACTAAGTTCTGGGGTCAATATCAGTGGACACTGATGCAAGATGTACTCAGTCAGCATAATGCTTATCTATTGAAAAATAATCCTGATGCGACGGTCCTTAACGTGCCGGAGGTGGCAGTGCTGTCGCCGACTGTGATGCAGTGGCGTCTGTTTGGCTATCTGACCTATTATCAGCAGACTATTGTCGAGGACGATAAGCATCCGGTATATCCGCTGCTGTCGTCATTGATTGATGAGCCTCAACAAGGCGTTGAGCCAGACAAGGCACAGCAAGATGCGCGTATTTGGCAGCTGGTAAGTGATTTGGCGCGAGTATTTAACCGCTATTTAACTCACCGTGAGGATTGGTTAAGTCTATGGTCGGATAATAAACCGCTTGATGTGAATGCGTTAATTGCAGAAAAAGATGCGCTGTCTTTGCGCTTTGATGAGTATGCGCGTGGTACACCAGAATGGTTGGTAGAGCACTATGTGGAATTGGAAGCCGCTCAGCGTTATCTGTGGTCGCATCTGTTCGCTGATGTGCATCAATACCGTGCTCAATTAGAAAAAACCTTTTGGAAAGCATTAGAGAGTAACAATGCGGGCGAGCAAGACCAGTTGCCCAAAGTACTGCGTATTTTTACCATTCAGCAGCTACCGCAGACCGAGCTAGATTTCTTACAACGTTTGTCGCGTTACATGGACATCACTTTGCTGCACTATAACCCCTCTAAGCTATTCTGGGCGGATATCGTGGATAAGTCGTGGCTACAGCGTCAACAGATTATCAATTCTGAAAGTGTATTTTTGCGTGATTATGGGCATAGTCTATTGTCACGTCTGGGTAAGCAGTCTCGTGATACTTTCGCCATGCTTGCCAATCTATCTGGTAACGAGTTGTATGAAGATGCCGTTGTGGATTGGCAGGATAATTTCGAAGATGATTTGTCTGAGGAGTTGGATGACGAATTTGGTTTTGAGGCAGATATTGATAGCGACTATAACCAACAAGATATCGCTTCTTATCGCACCCACAATAGCCCCAGCTTATTAAGACGCCTGCAAAATGATGTATTGATGCTTGATGAGCGTTCAACCCAACAAGCTACGGCAGTTAAGGTATCGCAGGCCATTAGCGAGCAAATTGAGCCAAGCTTTGATGAAGCTGATGAGGCTAAAGAAGCTGATTGGTATGAAGATGAGGTACTTGAGAACAAACGCTTTGAGAAAGATCGCCTGTGGTCGATGTCCTCACAAGATAATAGCCTAAGTATTCATTCATGCCACAGTTTGCAGCGTCAACTTGAGGTGCTCCGCATTATGATTGGACGCTGGCTGAATGAGCCGCTACCGCCTGGCACAAAAAAGCGTCATATCTCTGACATAGTGGTGTTGCTGCCCGATGTGGATCGACATCATGCCTTAATTAGCTCAATTTTTGTCAATGGAAAAGGTCAAGATGGACTAACTCTGCCGGCTAAAGTCACCGGTGTGGTCGATGCCTCCATTCGTCAGTTATGGGAGGCGATTATTGGGTTTTATAAACTGCTAGGCAGTGACAGTGCCCGCTTTGAAGCCGCTGAGGTGCTAGATTGGCTAATGCTGCCGCCGCTATATGAAAGCTTTGGCTTGACCCATGATCAGATGAGCTGTGGCTGTGACTTATTGGTTGAGGCAGGTTTCATCCGTGGTTTTGATGAATTACATCTTAAGCAAACCTTAGATGGCAATGATTTTGATTACCGCTTTAGCTTTGCCCAAGCGTTAGATAGATTAACTTTGGGACTGATAATGCCAGAAGCTGAAATGAGCGACTGCTTATATCCGCTTGAAGCGCATCAATGGCCAAGTACTGCGATTGCTGAAATGAGCTTGCCACTGCCTGAGGTTAGTCTCAATGATGCGCCGATTATTGAAGCCTTGTGCCGCATTTATAGCGGGCTGTTGGCGAGACGCGATGATCACAAACAAAAGCTGAAAGCAGAAGATTGGCTCGATCAAATTGAGCGCCAAGTGATTCACCGTTATTTTGGTGATGTGGATCAAACCCGCAGTATGCGTGCCATTTATAATGCAATGAACGGCTTTAAATCGAGCCTGCGCGCTAATCGTCATTATCGGCAATATGCCAGTAATGATAATACGGACAACCGAGAGGTTGAACAAAGGCTATCAAGAGTTGAGCAGTTACCGTTAAAGCTGAGCTTTATGCTTGATAGTATCGAGGCGGAGCTTGAGAGTCAGCAGGTGAGTGCGGAGCCGACAGGGGTAATTACCTTCGGCCGTTTCGGCGCATTAAGAAACGTGCCCTTTGATTTAGTGGTTATGCTCAATATGAACTTATCTGAGTTCCCCGCACGAGACCGTGACAATCGTTATGATTTAATGAAGGCGACCTTATCACGTCGCGGTGATAGAGTCAGTGAAGACGATGACAATGGGGCGTTTTTAGATGCTTTGTTGTGTGCGCGCAATGCCTGCTGGATATTTTATAACGGTCAAAGTCTAACCGATACCCATGAGCATTTGCCGGCGAACCCTGTCAGCGAACTGTTGCAATTCTTACAAGGTGAGGTGCAGTGGCAGGTCAATTCACTAGACAGCTTGCCAGAGACGGTAGACCCGACTACCGAAAGCCTAAAACGTCATTTACCAAAGCTAGTCAAACAGTGGCTAGTAACCGAGCACCCAGCATTGCCGTTTGATAAAAGCTTATTTGAGCAAGCGGTAGAACAGGAAATACATGAGTCTTATTTTGAGGCTGAAAATGATGAATCTGGGCCTAGTGAAATTGATTCAAATGCTTTGAATGATCCTAACAATAAGTCTTCTGAGTTTGATGCTTTAGAGGGCATGCTAGATAGAGCGATGCAAAAAACCAAACTGGCGCAGCAACGTCAGTTCCCGCCAGCGCCGTTATGGCAAGCGGTATTTAATACGTTGAAGTCTCGTGACTCTAGTGAACATCCTCAGCTGGTCAGCTTACCCAGCAAAGCACACTATGAGGCAATCGCTCAGTTATTGGGTGCTGGCTTGGGTCAATTGGGGCATATCGACAGTCAAAACTTACCTGTTTTAAATGATTTGTTGTCGATAGATGCTAAGCTGAATTGTAATGAACAGAATAAAGCCTTGGCTCAAGTGCTGTTTGATATCGGTGAAATTGACGTTGAAGGGGTGCTTGCCTATCAAGTGCGTCATCCCGCCAAGGCCTTTTTGCGGGCTCAAGAAGTGCATATCGTACAGGGTGAGGAGGCGATGGCACACCAAGAGCCCCTGTTTTTGGATAGCTTGACTACTTACCAGATCAAAGACTATTTGATTCATGAGTTGGCCAACCCCGTGCCAACGACAGGTTTAGACAAAGAAGAGAGTCTAGAGGAATCAGCGGCTCAAAGCACACCAATTTTAATGTACCAAAACATTATGCCAGCAGGGGTAGCACGCCATACCACTTTGCCCAATCAACAACAAAAGCTGCAGCAGCAATGTCAAACCTTTCGAGAGCAGTTAATTGCTAACGGCATTGAGGTGCAAGAAGCGGATACAAGTCTGCCGATTATCACGCCCACTACGGAACATCCAATACAAGTGGACTTGGTCAGTGTATTTCAACAAAAAGACCAAGCATCCTTGTTAGCTTTTTTACCCAAAGCGATTAAGATCAAAGGCGTTGTACCGATACAGGTTAATGGCGATAGTGCGCATTTAAAGGCAGGGGTGTCATATGCGGAGCAGTCGCCTAAACACTGGTTTAATATCTTACCCAATTCTGCCAGTCCCAGACATCTGCTCAAGTTTTGGTTATCGCATCTGTATTGGCAGGTTGCCAGACGTACTACAGCTAAGCAGGTGGTATTAAATGATGGCATGAGCATTTGGCGCTTTAATAAGTCAGGCACTAAGGCCAAAAAGCTTGAGAAAGCCGCGGCATTTAAACTGGACCCAATCACCTATGAGGACGCTGTCATTGAACTGGTTAAATGGGCCATTTTTGCCAATCTGTCTGGTCAAATACCGCTAACCTTATTACCAGAGTATGCGCTTGGCTATTTGGATAACTGTTTAAAAGCGCAAGAGGATGAGGGCGCTGACTATTGGCCAAAACGAGGTGATTTCTCAGAGTGGTTGTTCCCTAACTATATGTCAGATGCGGTCTATGACACCTGCTCGCAGCATGCTATTTGGCAATATATTTTGCGAGATCAAGACGCCTTTAAAGCATTAGCTACTTCTTTGACAGCTTTGGCGCAGCCTTTGTATGCCCCTATGTTTGACGCACTTGACGGGCTAGAAGGCTAAGGATTAACCAGTTAGACCAGCACGTTACAGCAATTAAGCTAAATCGTAGATAATATAAGACCTTGATTTTATAGATAATAATTAAAAGTATATCTTCCTATGACAGACATGACTGATAACAATAACTTAGAGCAGCAAGCAGAAGAGGTGTTGGATAGTTGGCACTTAACCTTGCATGAGCATGATGACAGCGATATGCCCAATGAGACGCACCAGGAGCATAACAAAGATGTAATACCGGCTGTCGATGTGGCATTAAGCGGTCGCCATCTTATTGAGGCATCAGCGGGCACAGGTAAGACTTGGACTTTAACCGGTATCGTATTGCGACTACTCATTGAGGCGCGACGTGCCCCTGAGCAAATTATTGCCACTACCTTTACTCGGGCGGCAGCAGCAGAAATGCGTCAGCGTATTCATGATCGCTTGGTCGATTTTTATCAACTGTTGCAATGGGTTAATAATCTAAGTGCCGATTTGGCCAATAAAGAACACTTATATCCAGATATCCTGCAGGTAGCCCCTGAGAGCAGTAAGGATCATCGACAGGCGGATAAAAAGGCAGACTCAAAGGACGATACTAAAAGTGCTGACAGTGTTGGTGCCGATGAGCTTAACCAAGACTTAGCGCATGACAAGCAGCGAGAAGCAGAGCAAAAAGCCACTGCTAAAAAGAATCGTGCTAAGTGGCTAGTAGAGCAGGCAGGGTATGCCCGTCTAAATGACATCATGCAGGACCCGATTAACCTGCATTTAGTGGGTTACTTGCTCGATCATGTATATAGTTATCCGATGACAGATGCCATTCGCCGCACCGCCTTGGTATTAACCACACTCGATAAACTGTTTGTGGGCACGCTAGATAGTCTGGCACAAAAATGGCTAGCAGAATATAGCAGTGAGACGGGTCATCAGCAAGGCATGGCGATTATTGAAGACAGTAGTATTGAGCAGGTGACCGATAGCATTATTCATGATGAGCTGCGTCAGTTTCAAAGCCGTTTGTATTACGAGCAGCCTAAGCTATACGCACTAATGGAGCAGCAAGGCAAACTAACAGCTGTTGGTGATCATAAATCGTATGTGAACCGTTCACTTAACTTTATTTCTGCGCCTATTGATGAAATACAGTTGAATGAGGCTTTCGACTTCGCTAGCTTTGAGCGGCTGCTAGAGGATTTTGCTAAGCTTGATTTGATAGATGTTCAGCCGTATTTAAATCCTGATTACAGAAAGTCACAAGGATTTAATGGTCGATCAAGTTTGTTCACTCGGTTTGAGCATATTACTGAAATTCATCAAGTGATCGCTGAAAGAGGTTTGAATTTTGAAAGCTACCTAAGTGAAGATGCGAAAAAACTACTAGGGTCATTGAGAGATGCTCAGTTCCCCGATGATGACGGAAAAATAAAAAACTTTAATAAGAATAAAGAAAAACAGCATCAAGCCTTGTTTGATTTAGAAACCATAAGCCAGTTATTGGCCATTATGGATAAGATAGAGGGTTTGAATCAGCATGTTTTATTGTTATTGGCCAATCTTAACCGTCATATCGTACTGGCAGTCCGCGAAAGATTACCAGTAATTTTAGAAGAGCGAGGTGAGACTACTTTTAGCTTGCAAATGGTACGTCTTAATCAGGCATTGACCGGCCGTCAGGGAGAGAAGCTAGCACGTTATATCCGCCACCACTATCCAGTAGCCCTTATTGATGAGTCACAAGATATCAATGGCGAGCAAGCCATCATGATTGAAAGTATTTATCTGCCAAAGAATAAACGCCAGCAGTTAAGTAGTCAGGTAGGTAATGAGGATAACCAGTCGACTAATACCAAGTCCAATCAAGAGTTTTTATTATTAGTTGGGGACCCGAAGCAGGCCATTTATGGCTTCCGAGGTGGGGATGTTGCTAACTATAACTATATGAAAGCTCAGTTTGATAAAAAAAATCTATGGACACTTGATATTAACCGCCGTTCTAACAAAGGGGTCATTGACGCCTTAAACTGTTGGTTTGGTAAGCCGATGCCCACTACAGGCGAGAACAAATTTGCCGAGCTAGGCAGTCAAATTTATTATCAACACATTACTGCGGCAAAGCTTGAGAAACAGCTATCTTGGTTTAATGACTTAGATAATAATCAATCTATTGCCCAAAACAGTCTATTAGAAACTACCTCAGATTTAGTTACTGACATACTCTCTACCCAGCCTGTCAGCGTATTGCATCTGCCTTATGACAAAGAACTTGAATACGATGAGCATGAAGTCACCGCCCGCCATATTGCCGCTTTATTAAACAGCGGTCAGACCTTAAAAGGTAAGCCTATTCAGCCCAGTGACATCGGAGTGCTGGCACGTGCCAAAAAAGACTTAAAACGGGTAGAGGATGAACTGGTTAAGTTAAATGTACCCACTCTGACTACCAGTGACGTTAGTATCTTTGAGACCATTATGGCCGAAGATGTGGCTGCTCTGCTCAGTGCTATGCTCTATCCATACCGTCACGACATGATTAACCGGGTATTGACCAGCCATCTGTATGGCCTGACTATCAAAGAAGTCAAAGCGATGATGACCGACCATGAGTCAGGCATTGCACAAAGCGATGAGACGCCAACAAAAGTAGCCGTTAACACGAATATTGCTGCTGACCTTAGTACTCAAGATGATACTAGCAAAAAAAGCTATCAAGATTTTATTAGCTATCTTAAAGAAGGGGCTCAGCGCTGGCAGAATTTTGGCATCTTATCAGCCATGCATTATTTGCTAGATAAAAGCCCGGTACAGTCACAAGGTGTCTGGCAGGCATTGGCAGCACACCCTGAAGGTGATCGACATATCATGGATTTGCGTCATGTGATGGATATCTTGGCGCAGTATGGTATAGGCATGGGCGAGCATGAGCTGCTGGCGTGGTTTAGGGAAAACATTGATGCTGCACCTAACAGTGATTGGGCCAAGCAATACCCACTGCCTACAGAGTCTGGTGTGCAGTTAATGACCATTCATAAGTCAAAGGGACTTGAGTTTCCTATTGTCTATGTACTGGGTATGGGCAGTGCCAGTCGCAAGTCGGGAAATAAGGAAGACTATGGCTTGTACTTGTATAATGCTCAGCAAGCACCTAATGCTCTAGTTCAAAAGTCTTCTGGTAATCAGCGCCGTTTTTCACCGGTAAAAGACTCAGCTACCACACCAGGCTATTACACAGATATCGAGACTCAAGAAGATTTTGAGGAGTTTCGTCGTCTAGGGTACGTGGCTTTCACCCGTGCCAGTGAGCTGCTTTACGTGGTGCTGCGAGACCCTAAAGATAAGACTGGGTTCGATCTAAAGCCAGTGTTTTATTGGTTTGATTCACCAGAGCCGAAGTTTGAATTGCCTGATAGACTCAAAAATACGATAGGTATGGTACGCGGCCAAAAAGTACATGAGTTTTATGAAGACAGCTATGCTAACAGCAAAACGCATAACTTAACTGACAGTACTGAGGCCACCCTTACTCAACCGAACCTAGAGCCTATCAAATATGATGATTTTTCCAATGTGATGCGAGTCGATTACTTTTATGGTTGGGCCAAAACCAGCTTTACCGCGCTCGCCCGTCAATTAGATGAATCCACACAAGCAATGGCTGTGGTCGATGAGCGTATCGATGATGCCACTTATATCGATATTAGCGAGGCAGATGGCGCTTTAAAGGCGCAGATAGAGGATCAAGGACTACCCGTTAAAGCAGTAGATGACATTCGCTTTAGTTTTGTCAAAGGTGCCAATGCCGGTACGTTTTTGCATGAGATATTTGAGAAGATACATTTTACCGATCCTAATCAATGGCCTGCGGTGATAGACAGAGCCGTCAGTGGCTATCAGTTACCCTTAGCGTATGCCAGTGTGGCGCATCAGAAGCGTATTTTAGAAGGCGGGAGACAAGGGGCTAACAACAAAACTTATCATATCGATGAGAGAGGACTTCAGCATCAGGCATTAATGACATGGATTAATGAGATTTTACACACACCATTATTGGCTTCAGGGCAGAAGCTAGTAGATATCTCACCTAAGCAGCGTTTTGCAGAGATGGGCTTTAATATGGGATTGTCTGAAACCTTTAAAGCGCAGCAGATTAACACCCTGTTTGAGAAGCATTTGCCCCATGAGACTGACAAACATATCCGTTTAACTGCCCAAAGTAGTAGCCAATTATACCGTTATCTGCGTGGTGAGATTGACTTGGTATATGAGCATGCTGGCAAGTTTTATGTGGTCGATTATAAAAGTAACTTTTTAGGAAATAGCCTAAGCAATTATGATGAAGCTACTCTTAAAGTAGCCATGAGTAAGGCAGGCTATTGGCTACAAGCAGCGATTTACCAAGTCGCACTACACCGCTTCTTATCAATGCGTATCGCTGATTATAAAGGCAACGAAGCCAAATACTTAGGCCCGGTTGAATATGTATTTTTACGAGGTACTTATCAGCATTTAGCAGAAACTCAAAGCACGAATAATCATATCCGCTATGGGCTGGTCACTTGGGATATTCCCATAGAATTTGTGAAAGCATTGGATAAGCTGTTTGGTAAGCCGCAGTAGCTTGATTGACTGTTAGCTCACTAACTCACTAAATCCAAACGGTTACTGTTTAACTTTTTACTTGTTTATAGGTCTGATAACTTAATGAAAACCAATAATAATACTGCAAATACGCGCGTTCAAGAGAGCTGGGCGAGCACTATTAGTGACTATATTTTGCAGCGCCGAGCTCAGACTTATTCAGCCTATGTACAGCCGAATGTTACTAACGCCTCAACAAACTTGGTAGAGGCTGATAGTTATCTATTTAAATCACTGTTTATGGTGCTTGCTAAGCAATTGGAAGAGGGGCATACCGTGCTAACCCTGCGTCAAGACGATATGGAACTGGCTTTACAGGGCAGGGTAGAGGGAAAGGTTGCTACGCTTTATGCTTGGCAACGAGATATTTTACAAAGTCTGGCAGCGCCTTTGTTTGATTTGATTGATAGCGATACGGCTCTGGCGGCTGTGACACAAGTAGAGGGCGATCATCAAGATGAACTAACACAACCTGAAGACAGCGACTCTATCTTTAACTTGCTTAATATTTTGATTACCCGTGGCACGCAACTGTGGTTACAGTTAAACCTATCAAATAGCAACAAAGCGCAGTTGGTTGAGCGTTTTAAATTGGTTCAGCAGCTATATGACTTAATGCAAAATGATAATGAGACATGTGGATTGAATCAACAAAGCACAATAAATAGCCTAAGCAAATTTATGCAACATATTGAGCAGCAGCCTTTATTTGCTCAGTTATCATTAGCATCTCTAGCAAAAGAAAATAGCCTAAGAAAAAAAAATCTAATTTCAAAACAAAGCCCCATTATCTATCAAAATAATATATATCAAAACAATCACTCAGAGCGAAATACCGAAGTAACTTTTTGGCTACACCGCACCTGGCAAGCTGAGTTTAACCTCGCTAAGACCATACAAAACATCCTAAATCAGCCGATTAAGCCGTTAGATATCAATATCCCTGATAATCTCAATGCTCAACAGGTTCAGGCGGTTAAAGTCGCTAATGAGAATGCCTTTAGCATTATCACTGGCGGACCAGGCACGGGTAAAACTTATACTGTGGCACAGTTGGTTATTGCGTTACAGCAGGCTCAAGCAGATAGTGATGCACAGCAAGCATTGGGGGAGAGCGCTACGATTCGATTTAGCACAGACAGCGCAGGGCTTGCTCTATCGGCGCCAACGGGTAAGGCAGCTCAGCGTATGCAAGAGTCATTGCAGGCGGCTCTAGACAGTGCTCAAGTCGAAGTACAGTTGCAAGAAGCCAAGACTATTCACCGCTTGTTAGGCATTGGCAGAGATGGTAGACCACGCTATCACGCTGGCAACCCTTTGGGTGAAGATATCATTATTGTCGATGAAGCCTCAATGCTTGGGGTAGAGTTGGCCAACTATCTGGTTAGTGCTATTAAGCCTGGCGCTCGACTAATCTTGTTAGGAGATGCTAATCAGCTGGCTGCAGTAGACGCTGGGGCAGTGCTCGCTGATTTGTGCCGTATCGATGTGTTGCAACCAATCCATGCTCAGCTGACAGAGAGCCGCCGTTTCCATGCCGATTCAGGTATTGGTAAGTTGGCTGCGGAGATTAACAAGAGCCCAGCAGATATGCAGCAGGTCTGGCAATTATTAAACTATGACGAGGCATTACAGTTCCAAAGCGTTAATATTCAAGGTATCAATGCTGACGCTAGCGATATTTATGCCGAAGATTTAGACACATCCGTTTCTAATGCTCAATTAAAAAATAGCCTAAGTAGTAAAAAAATACTCTCAAAAATCACCCAAAATTACACCCAATACTTAAACAAAATTAATCTACTAATAAAAAATCCAATAGCAAAATCCGTACCAGAAACAGTAAGTCTCACTATCTCAGATCTTATGAGTGAGTTTAATCGCTTCCGTATCTTAACCGCAGGACATAATGGCGAGTGGGGCGATCATAATATCAACGACTATCTGACCCGCTGGCATATGACGCAACTCAAGTTGCCTTTGGGTAAAAGTCCTTGGTTTCATGGCAGACCAGTCATGGTGCTACAAAACAACTATGAGTTGGGTTTATTTAATGGAGACGTCGGTATTTGTTTGCAGACGCAACAAAAAGGTGAGGGTAGTCGCTTAGAAGTATTCTTTGAAAATAAAACTCAAGGTATTGCAGTCAATTTACTTAATGATGAGCTGATTGCCACCGCGTATGCGATGACCATTCACAAGTCGCAAGGTTCAGAATTTGATCATATCGCTATTACCTTTGATAACAGTAACAGTCGATTACTTAGCAAGGAACTGATTTATACAGCCGTGACTCGTGCTAAACAAAAGGTAAGTATTTATAGCACCAAACGTGCCCTACAAAAAGCAGTGCAAACTCCAACGCAACGCTACACAGGGCTCGCCTTACAGTTTCAGCAAAAAGGGTAGATTGGCTAGAGCTACTAAGTTTGGACACAAAAAAAGCACCTAGCGATTAGGTGCTTTTCTCGTTAGAAAAAGCTATTTAATTAATCTGTATAATTAAATAGGTTTCCAATTTAACAGTTTTAATTAAGGGAGTTTGTCTTCTTTGATAGCATAGATACCTGGAAGATGACGTAAGTAACCATGGAAATCCATACCACAGCCATAAACGTAACGATCATCAACATCTAGACCGACGAAGTCTACTTTGAAATCCTCTACTTTACGGTCATGTACTTTGTTTAATAATACACAGCAATCAACAGATTTAGGGTTCTCTTTTTTCAGCTCTTCTACGATAGCTTTTAGAGTAATGCCTTCATCAAAGATATCATCAACCAAAAGCACATGCTCTCCAGAAATGTCGACATCTGGCTTAAATTTCCAAACTAGTTCGTTAGTGCCTTCATTTTCACGATAACGAGAAGCGTGGATATAGTGCATACGATGGTAGAAAGTAAGATGAGTTAATAATTGACCTGCTGGAATCAAACCACCATTCATAACAACCATAACAATAGGGTTCAGACCGGCATAATGTAAATTTAGCTGGGCAGCCAAACGTTCATAAGCAGCTGCCACCTCAATACTACTAATCAAACATTCTGAATTACGGAGGGTTTGTTCAATTTCTTTATTGCTAATTTGGCTCATAGTCGGTGTACACGCAGTGGTAAAAGTATCTATTTTAACAGGATTGGCCAATTTCAGCCAACCCTGTTATCCATTTTTTATCAATCTTTACAGGGCAAACGCACACTTTTAGGAATTCTATTTAAAATCAGATAGTTATGAGTTTAGATTTTTATTTTCTAAGTTTATAAGTTACTGAAAATATTAATGTTTTTTAAAAGTATGCGTTTGCCCTGTCAATCTTTACCAATACGCAATAAATGGTTTATTTTTCAATAATGAAAGGACGATAAAAACCTACCAAACGGTTTAACGACTCTGTTGGTAACTGAGGAAGCAATTTATTAATTGCCATTTCAAGAGCTTTGTTAATTCCTGCTTTGGCCACGGGTACAGATTTACGTTTAATTAGACCCAAAGGTAGGGTTTCTGAAAAGCGAGTAATAAAGTGATCCACAACTGCATGATTCATAGCAAATAATGCTTTAACCAATTTCTCTTTATCGACAGATTCTGGTGTAACTGCATCGAAACCCTCTAGAATGGTTTTGGCAGAGGCATCATCCATCTTAAAACCAACACGAGTATTGCCTGAATTATCCTCAAATACAGTTTCGTTTTTCATATATTCAAAGTTAGGGATAACTTCTTTGTTAGAATCTTTACCCAACAAAATATTCAGCATAGTTTCGGTGGCGCCTTCAATTTTATTGACGATACCGCGCATTTTTTCTTGACGTTCTGGATCTGGAATGACACTAATCAAATTAACCAACATATTGTCTAACAGTTCACGTCCAATTTGTTGTGCAATATCATTACGTAAAGGGTAGTAGGATACATCTTTGCCAGAGTCAATAATGTGCTCGGCTTCAACAATCATATCTGCTAGCTTGTCTGTAGGTTCAAATCCAAAGTAGCAAGTCATCGTAAGTCCTTTTATGAGTAATTAATGCAGTTTTTAAATATATTCCAAAAAGTATTGCTTAGCAAGACGTTCATCAACTAAATGTATTTAGTTAATTGTGCTAATATAACTTAATTGTTATAGAGCCACGTAATTCGTTTGAAGACTATCTAGTCATGACAGCATAGGCACCTGAAAATATTTATTCAATCTTTAGTTAAATGCTTGTAATTAAATACTATAATTTAACAGATTGAGTAGCCAGACCTTTGCTAGTGCAACTCTAAAACTCACCCCTCAGGAACAGTTACGTATCATGAAAATAAAGTTTGCCTCCTCTGAAGTATCGCAGAGCTCTCCTAAGATTGCCTTGATAATGGTCTCAAGTAGCTTTCTGGCACTCATGGGCTGTCAATCATCATCAACTCAGTTTGCCCCAAATTCTACCCTACAAGCTGGCTCATTAATCTCCTCAGTTGATTATCAAAAAAACACTCAACGTGACCAGCAAGCTTATCAAAATCAATTTAGCACCGATTCAGGTATTAACAGTGACGAAGAAGCTAAATCGAGACTTTTAACGGCAATAACCAATCATCTAGTAACGCCTCACGTGTCGGTTAGTCAAACTCTAAAACATGACTCACCTTTTATTAAAAAGGGCAGTATTGATGGGGGCTCACAAAGTGCCTATAAGACTGTTTTGGATATAGCGATACAAGAAGCCTCTGATGAAGAGAATTGGGAAAAGTCTGATGCTTATAGGCAAGAAGAGGGTAGTTCTGAAAAGGCTGTTTTTATTGAGTCAGATTATGATGAAGATCATGATGAAAATTATGACTATAAAAATTATGATGCCGATGAGTATGAGGATTCTAATGTCTATGAAAGTGATAATCCGTATGACGAGTACGAAGAGGATACGAGTTATCAGCAACTAATAGACACCTTATACGAGTGGTACAACCGCACGCCAGCACAGATTGAAGCTACCAATTATTATTTCAATCAAAACATGAGTTTAAATAAAATTAGTGAGTTTGACCCAGTTAATAAGAAACTTAGTATGGTCTATAGCTATGACTTTGCTTCGCCCACAACTTACTATTCGATACAGTTGCCTTTAGCGCTGGACTTCAACCGCTCTGAGCTGACTTTAGACCCTAGTGCTTTGTTACCATTAGTGGCAATAATATCTCCCGAGCATGCTCCTTTGCCTGAAGAGCTTGAAGCTACCACCGTGGCCTTTAAACTGCCACAGGACATCATTGATCAAGTTCCTCCCTCAGTGATATACGATGCTTTTATTTCAGCCATTGGTTATAGCCTGAGTGAGCTTGAAACGGCAAACTTTACCGCTTTAGACATCTCTAACGACGCTTATGCGAAGAAAGTTGAGGCCCATTCAGCAGTAAAGCTCAACTTAGACGCTAAACAGACCGGTAAGTTGTTAGGCATCACTCTAAAACATATGTCTGACACACTGCAAGACTATGTCGATTTACGACCTGACTTATATCCAAACTCAAACTTTATTAAAGTAGCTTTGGAGAATTGGCAACAAACCAATAAAAAATTCCAAAGCGGTGACTTAGGGTCTTTATTTCAGCTAATCGAAGCAGTGGCTCCTTTGTCCTTCAACCAAAGTAATTATTATTACTTTGATAGCCGTGGAAAGTTAATAGCCTCTCAGTCAAGCTTGTTGACTGGAGGTGATTTTATGGGGGCGACAACCACGCTATTAAGTCAGACTCGATACGATGAGCGTGGCTTTAAATCTCACCCTTTAAGTGAGCTATATCAGCAGTCATTTGGACAGCCTTTTTCAAAACAGTCGCCTGCCAGCGTAGATGGCAATGCGTGGATTAAAAAAATCCAAGACCGAAAAGATAAATTGAATCAAGCCTATGCTGCACGTATTGATTACGATAGTGAGGATGTGTTGTTGGGTAATGAGTCACTAGACAGTATTAAGGATGAGGCGTATCAACCTTCTATTAGAATCATTGATTATGGCAATGTGAATGACTATGAGAAGGAAGACGATTATGAGCAAAAACATGAGCAGCAATATGAGCAATAAGCCGCGAAATAACTCAACTCATAATTTACAATTGATAGCCTTAAGGACTTCCATGAAAATTCCAAGTAAACCTTACTTATATAGAAGACACCACAAACTGGCTGCGTTATCTTTAGCAGTCCCTTTAGTGCTTAGTGCCTGTCAGGTAGCGCCCAGCAGCGATCAAAATGCTTTTATCTCTAAAATAAGTCAATTGCCTAGCGAGCAACAGTCGCAAATGGCAAAAGATACCTTATTGCAGGCATTGCAAAATCAAAGTCGTAGTGATTATGCCTACCAAGTAAATGTCATAGGTTCTAATGAGCAAAGAAGAGAGCGCCTTGCCAATGCCACACCGCAACAGTTAGCGATGAGTGATGTGCCCATCAATCACTGTGAACATGTTCATGATGAAGCTTATGTTGAGTTATTGCAGCAAGTAGAGAAAGCTGGCCTTGAAATATACGATGCCAAATATTCAGAAGAGAGAGAAGCCATCAAACATGCTTATCAAAAGTGTGTTGCTGCTTTAGAGCAACCTTACTCACAAGTGTCTTATGAGCAGTGGCTACAACAAGCGGTACAACAAGCAAAAGCTGATTTGGCCAATGCCGAGGCAGGTATTGAGCCAGGTAGAGCCGAGGCTGATAGGGTAGAAGCAAGTTTAGCTAAAGCTGAGGGTGATATTGAAGAAGTTGAAGAGGAAGATTTCGACAGCTTTGATGAGTCGATTGATGATTCGCAATCATTTAGTAGTCCCTTTGGAGAAATTACCGCTGATGCCTTGCCAGGTTATGATGACTCCCATACCAAGCTAGATGCTCGCAAGGCCAAACTATTAAATGCCTATTTGTTAAATCCTACGAGTATTACTGGCTCTGGTATATATCGAGCTTCAGCAGGTAAAGTAAGTATTCTGCCGACTTTCGCTTATCAAAGTCGCAACCTGCAAATGCTAAATAGCCACTTTATTTATATCGATGCCAGACAGGGGGCGGTATATTTATGGGCCGAGACCTTTGCCTATATTTTGTCCTCTTCTATAGATCCAAACTTAGGTCTGGATATGAAAGACAAGTGGATCAAGATTGACCTAAATGATGGCAGTTTGCCCAAGAGCTTTTTGCCAGACTTGCTTAAGGCCCATCTATTGGCTAAAGACAAAGTGAATGCCAATGCTTCGGTAGAGCAGTATCGCTTTATATCTCCTTTGCAGCTACAAAATCAATCTCCAAAGCCAGATGAAAAGTATCAGCCTTACTTAAATGAGGCCATGTTATTGATTGAACGAAATCTGACTGAACAACAATACAATGAGGGTATGCAGTTGTATTTGACTACTGTATATGATCAGATGACAAAGAAGTATCCTCAACTACTTCAGTCAGAAAATAACAGTGAGCAAGGGAATAACCACAAATACTTCAGTAGTGAGCATATTTTCACCAAGATTTTTAATGCCATAGAGAAAGCAAAACAAGAAAAGTTTGTGGCTAAGACAGACGACCTAAGCTCTGTTAAAACTATAGAAAGCGATAGAGATGAAAAGGCCAATGATAAAAAGCCGGCTATTGAGTATGCAATCAAGGATGAGTCATTAGCAGAGAATAAATGGTTATGGCGCAATGTTTATGGTCTGGACAATAAGCAGCGCATTGTTTGGCAACTAGCACAGCGCCAAATAGATAACAGTACAAGTCTGCCTTATGGGACAAATGATCTTTTGTCTGGGGTGCGCTTAGAAGCCTTAACTCGATACGATAGAGTATCAAGCTCTGCGCCTATGTTTGCAGCATTACCGTCAGGCGCCTCTATGCCCTCTAATTCAAATAGTGTGGACTTACAGAGTTATTTTGAAAATTTAAAGTCAAGTTATGACAAAGGTGAGGGGAGCGAGCAAGGCAAAATCTTGTTTGAAAGCTTGCAACAAATCAGGTGATTCAATAAAAGCCGCTAAAAGCCAGTAAAATATATATTTAACTGGCTTTTTTATTAGCTATAATAAGATGCGTTAATTTACACAGAAGCAAGAGTTCAGTAATAAAGTCCGTTTAGATAAGCGACTTAAAATAATACCATTACTGACTCTTTAACCCATGATTCCTTTAAGTGAGTAAGCTTTTATACTTATAAACTAAGTTGTTTTACTAGCCTTAGCTGGCCATAAACAATATAGGCTTTTCAAGGAGTGAAGTATGAACAGTGCAATTGTATTGCTGTTGGGCATTTTAGCCATGCTCGCCGGCTATTTCTTTTATTCTAAATTTTTCGCTAAACATATTTTAGGGTTGGATAACTCTATACCCACGCCTGCCCATAGTATGAAGGATGGTGTTGATTACGTCCCGACCAATAAATATGTGCTTTGGGGGCATCATTTTACCTCAGTTGCAGGGGCGGCGCCAATTATTGGGCCAGCTATTGCTGTAATTTGGGGCTGGGTACCTGCGGTATTATGGGTCGTTCTCGGTACTATCTTTATGGCAGGCATCCATGACATGTCCGCTGTATGGGCCAGTATGCGCAATAAGGGTCAATCTATTGGCTCCATTGCAGGTTCAGTCATGGGCGGCAGAGTACGCACCTTAATGATGGTGGTTATCTTCTTACTGCTATTAATGGTCAACGCGGTATTCGGGGTAGTCATTGCCAATATGATGATTAAAACGCCGACGGCAGTTATCCCGGTTTGGGGTGCTTTAGTCGTCGCCTTTATTATTGGTCAGTGTATTTATCGCTTTAAGATGAATCTGGTCTTGGTGTCTACCGTTGGAGTAATTGCCTTATACGCTTTAATTTATATAGGCACTCTAGTACCAGTGGTATTGCCTGAAACTATGTTTGGGTTACCAGATAATGCCGTATGGATTATCTTCTTATTTATATATGCTGCGGTTGCCTCACTATTACCCGTTTGGATGCTTCTACAGCCTCGAGACTACATTAACGGTCTTCAGTTATTCGTGGGACTAATCTTATTGTTTGGTGCCATATTAGTAGCGACGCCAGATATCGTTGCGCCTGCCCTTAACCATAACTTGCCCGCTGACACACCATCAATTATGCCATTGTTATTCGTAACGATTGCTTGTGGTGCTATCTCTGGCTTCCATGGTTTGGTCTCTACTGGTACGACTTCTAAGCAGATTGATAAAGAAGAAGATGTACGTTTTGTAGGGTACTTTGGTGCAGTAGGGGAAGGTTTACTCGCACTAGGTGCGGTATTGGCGACCACAGCCGGCTTCGCAACCTTAGCGGAGTGGGAAGGTATTTACCAAAAATTCGGTGATGGCTCAATTGGTGCCTTCATTGACGGTGGTGCCACTATTTTAAATAATGGTATGGGAATTGAAATTGTCCTATCACAGACTATTTTAACGGTAATGGCTGCCTTATTTGCGGGCACTACTATGGATACTGGGGTACGTTTACAGCGTTATATCTTCCAAGAGTTTGGTGAAGTGTATAACTTACCTGCCTTGAAAAAAGGTGTGGTCGCAACCTTACTGGCTGTGGGTACCTGTCTATTAATCGCCTTTGGTGCAGGTGGTATCGATGGTTCGGGTGGTATGATCATCTGGCCGTTATTTGGTACAACGAACCAGTTAATGGCTGCCTTAACCTTGATGATTGTTACAGTGATTTTATTACGCAAGGGCAAGACCGTATGGTATACCTTAGCGCCACTGACTTTCTTATTATTAATGGCAGTATTTGCCTTAATTCTTCAGTTAAAGAGTTTCTACTTAGAGGGCAACTGGCTGTTGATCGTGATGGATATCATCATTTTAATCGCCACTATTATGGTTACCTTTGAGAGCTTCTCTGTATTGCGCCGTGAATGGAAGCAACATAGAGGTTAAACTGATCTAGAATTAAGACAGTAGCAGTAGCAGTAGCAGTAGCAGTAGTATAGTATTTAGGATTTGAAGAAACGCTGACTTAGGTTGGCGTTTTTTTATGACGACTTACCGATAGGATGTGGTATTTTATTAACTATCATTGGAATTTATATTAGATGGAGAAGATCATGAGTGAGCAGCGGTCACTATTTAGCAGATTTGTAGAAGGGTTAAATGAGTTTTATCATGCGCCTTACCGTCAGACCTTAGCTAGAGCGGCTCGTGATGAAGAAGATTTATTTATGCTGTTACTTTTCTCAGAAAGCCTAGGTATTGATAATCCTGCCAGCTTTTATACTTTAGAATTACAGCCTATATTTTTAGAAAAATTCCACGAATGGCATCTACGTATGGGCATGCCGCGCTGTCCACTACAACACGGTGGGTGTTGCTAGCAGAGGCTGTCAAACACAAACGAGTTAAAAATAATTAAAGAAGAATAATTATGGAAAAACTATCAAGCTTAGTCCAGCAGCTGTCACACACACCCATAATATTTGTTGGTGGTAAAGGCGGGGTAGGTAAAACCACCACAGCAGCTGCTCTGGCCTCAAAATTTGCTGAGCAACAGCAAAAGACCTTAATTGTCTCCACCGATCCGGCGCATAGCTTAGGTGATGTATTTGCTATGAGTCTAAGTAGCAGTTCTGCTAAGAATAAGTCAAAGGCGTTAACTGAGTATTTGGATGCACTGGAGCTTGACCCTGACCTTATCATCGATGAGCACTTTGCTAGGGTTGAGAAAACCATCAGTAGTTATGCCAATCCCGATATGATGCCGAAAATTAGAGAGCATCTGCAGTTGTCAAAAAGTGCTCCAGGAGCCCAAGAAGCGGCCATGCTAGAGGCCATTTGCCGCTATCTGGTAGACAGCGTAGAACAAGGCATTTATCAGCATATAATTTTTGATACCGCGCCCACAGGACACACTTTAAGATTATTGATGCTGCCAGAGATGATGGAGGCATGGACCGATGGACTGCTTACTCAGCAGCGACGCCAAGCCAAGTTAAAAGGCGCAGCAGACAATCTTGCAACCAAAAAGACGAAATCTGTACTAAGCAACCCGTTTGAAGACGCCAAACCGGTGGATAAATGGCAACAAGCGGTTGATGTGTTGAATGCTCGAAAGAATTTGTTTAAAAAAGCAGGTGAGCTGCTACATGATAGACAAAAAACGGCGGTGGTATTGGTGCTAACCGCAGATAACTTGCCTATTGAGGAGACACGCCGCGCTGTGAATCAGCTAAAAGAGGCCAAATTGGCCTCTGCCGCTTTAGTGGTCAATCAGCTAATTGAGGCTGAGCAAAGTGATCAGTTTTGGCAAAATAGGGCAATACGCCAGCAAAGCTTGGTAAAAGATATCCAGAACTATTTTGTTGATTACCCTATCTATGGTGTTTATTTACAGCCCTCAGATGTGCGGGGAAGAGAGGCGCTCACTAAACTGAATTAATCTTTTTCCTCATGTCTTGAACGTTTTAATTTATCCGATAAAGACCAAGCAGCATCGGCCCTCAACTCTTCGGCTAGGCTACTTTTACCGCTGGTTAAACTACTCCACTGAGGCTTGCCACGGGCTTTTTTTAGCTCGCTAGGTAATTTGTTTGGGTTCCAAGGTGGGGTAGAGGTTTCCTGCAACTCAGCAATAGGGGTATCAGCGTTGGCGGCATGACCCCGATGACGTAAGGAAGCCAGTAAATCTAAAGAGCGGGTAGCAAGTAGCGTCAAGGTAGCCGGATCGATAAACAACCGTTTAACACCTGCCAGCTTATCGGCAATGGTACCAGTATTAGATAAAAGGCCCCCTGCAAGACCGCCAATGGCCGCGCCAAGCCCTAATGTAGTGCCTAAAGCGGCAGCATCAATACCTAGACCCAGTAGGGCCCCTGCGGCAGCCCCAGAAGTAGTGCGTATCCCATAGCTCTTGAGTAATTCTGGGTCAAAAGGATCTTGCTGATACTCGCTTAGCTCAAGCGGGGTAACGACTGCCGTGTTATCGTAAAACTTATATAGGTTTAATAACTTCTCTTGCATGGCGCGCTCGCTTTGACGAACCGCTTCTTGCATTTCTTTCAGCACCGGCATGGGATCATCATCTTCATCGATTTCTCGTACATAGGCGGCAACATCAATTAAGAAATGAGCAATGATAATAGAGGCTTGCTCATATAATTGAATCCAGTCTTCACGGCGGCGTAGAATCAGCTGATTTAAAGTTTCAGGATGAGTGAGCATCGTTGCCAGATTTTGCCAAAGCGTCATCTCATCTTCAAACTCGAAGGCCACAGAATCAAAGCGAGTTGAAATATGCAAATTGCGACGCGCCAGCATGGTCTGCCAGTCACTTATATTGGCATCTTGGCTGTCTGTGAAGTTAAATACCGGCATGACTGGAATCGCTGACCAAGATAAAATGGCCAACTCATCTTTATATTTACCTAAGACCGGTTCTCTGGCATCAATTACATAGATGGCCATGTCGCTTGAGAGTAGCTGACGAATGACTTTCGCTTCTTGAGAGTAATCATCCAAATCACTACTTAGCTCACCGCCTTGAGCGATGTCACTGGCTAAAAACTGCTGTAAACGCTCAATACCGTCTCGGCGGCTTGCAGTATTGTCCTCTAGCCAGTCCATCAATCCTGAGGCATCTTCTAAACCTGGAGTATCAAATAAGGCGACTAAGTTTTCACCGGTCTGACTGTCCTTAATCAACGCCCGTTCTACGTGCCTTGTGGTAGCTGCCTCATTCTTTACTTCCCCAAAATACATATCGCGCAGTAAGGTACGCAGTAGGGAAGTCTTACCGGTATTGGTATGACCCACAACGGCCAATTTTAAGGGCTCACCTTCAGAAACGGTGGTTTTTCTGGACTCTTGCCGGTAGTCGGTCATAGTTTTATCAGCCACATCATTTTGCGTGGTTTCTGATTCAGGGAAATTTGTAGACTGTTGCTGAGAAAAGTTGCTATCGTTTATCGTTTCAATATCAGTTTTTGGGACAGCAGTAACATGTCGGTCATTAGGGCCCTCATTAAAGGCTTTATCACTAAATAAACCGCCCAAGTTAGAAGTTGTATTGTTATTGTCTTGAGTGCTCATAAGTTGCTCAAATTATAATTATTAAAGTAATAAGTTTTTGGCTATAAACTAACAGTTTTTAAGAAACCAAGCCGATATTGCGCTCAGCCAAGGCCGTTTGCCATTGTTGTCTACGTGCCGAATTGTCTTCCTCTAAATCATCAGTATCTTGTAATAGCTGGACGATAACCCCTTGTTTGGCATGAGTAGCCAGCTTGTCTAACTTACGCATCGTTCCGCGATCGGGAAGCGCTTTGGCATGAATGCCTACTAGCACCTGTACATTATGGTTTTCCAAATACTGCAGCATTCGGTCCATATCTTCTCTATCATCTAATATACCAAAATCTTCAGGCACCGTGCTGATAAAGGGTTCTCCAGCTGCATGATACCAAGTGGGATCATGATGCTTGTACTCCAATAGAGCCACTAATTTGTCGCCTTGAGTGACTTTAGCTTTGGGGGCAACTGGCTGTACTTTTTCCACAAAATCATCTTTATCAACCACTTTACGTTGCCAAAAGCTAATGATCTTTTGGTAATAAGGTAGGTTCAGATCCAACTTCATTTTTTTACGTTTGAACATCACGGCACAAAAAGCCCAAGCTATAGCGCGAGGCACAATACCGTACATCAGCAAACTGCCTACCAGTAGGCTTGCCCATTGTCTAGCGATAGACAGAGGCATAACATCGGTAACCAATCGACTTTGAACCACAGCTTCAGCATCAGGAACATTAAAACCGACCAAACTAGGTAACCAGCCAAGCCAATGGGTTAACGTCATTAATGCCTGGTCTGAAAGTAAAGTAGACTCCCAGCTAAAGCTATATTGACGTACGATCAATAGGAAAATAATCGCGAACAGCATCCCAGTTAAGGTAGCCAGCCACAGCTGATGACTAAAACGGCTCAGATACCAGCGCATTCCTGTGTGCTGCAGCTGCTCATCGTATAACTCAACTGCCGCTTGAGTAACATCGTCTTTGCCTCTAATTAGCGTTTTTGGACTAATAAAGCTGGTGATGATACTGGGCGATTGGCTGCCTCTATTAATAATGGTAAAAATCAACCAGCCAGCCAGCATAAGCGTATGAAAGCCCAGCAAACAGACCAAGACATAGAAAAAGTTCACCACATTAGACTGCAATAGTGCAAATAATCCTAAGAAACCTGAAACACACCAAGCAATACTCATGATAAGAATAATGCCTTTGATGCGGCCATCAATCTTATTTAAGGTACCCGCTAAATTACCATTGCTATCAATCCGTTCAGCCCGGCGATGTATTTTTTGGAGGGGAGTGGCTTGCTCGTCCTGAAGGCGCTCAGTAATTAATAAAGGATCTGTGGCAAACACATGATTTTTGGTCTCAAGTTTGCGTACCAATTCGGTGAGTTGATCTTGTTTGGATAGCATGGCATTCCTATTGGGCTATTTTTTCCGTCATATGCTAAAAGATAGCTCTAAATTTAGCCTATCTGTATTTTGTAATGATACTACTAAATGGGATGAAAGACTAAACCCATGTCATCGCAATATCCTAATAAAAAAGGGCACTGCCTTTCCAAGCTGTGCCCTTACGTAAACGCCCGTTAAAATAACGCCCTGACTTTTTATCTTGGCTAGCGACTAGCAGCGCTGTGCCCGTATTAAATTAAATCAACTAAATCAGCAAATAGAGTAAGCCGATAATGCCAATGGCCACCAAAAACAACAATAAATTAGACAAAACGCCCTTAACGGTCACTTCTTTGGCTAGAGCAGGCACGGGAACTTTCTTTCGTTTAGCAACATTTAAGATCATATCAATGTGTTCAAGCCCATCCTCGTCATAAGGCTGACCTAGAGGCTCAAATCCTAAGGATTGATAGAAGTGAATCAAATAAGTCTGCGCCGCAATCTGAATCGGCTTTTTGCCATATTTAGAATGACAATATTTGATGGCTCGAACCATAATCTCTCGAGCAACCCCTTGATGTCTGTTATCTGGCAATACCAGTACTCGGCCAATACGCGGGTTAGGATTAGTACCATTGCCACCCACTGCTGGCGGTATGATACGACAGTAGCCAACAAGGGTTTGATCCATATGAGCGACCAGATGCATGCAATCAAAATCCAGCTCATCAATATCTTGATAAAGACACTGCTGTTCAATCACAAACACCTGAGAACGGGCACGAAGAATATGGTAAATATCAACGGCGCTTAGCTCATCAAAGCCTTTAATAGTATATTTAACGGTCATCTAAAAACATCTTATCGGTTGTTTGTCAGTAAAAGTACAGCGGCTTAAATTTTGTTTTTGCTAACTTTCGCTGTTAGTCTCACTGTTTAGGGTTTGGCTAATTTTGTCTAAATTCAAGCTGTCTGACATGGCATTAAAAATATCATAGTACGGGCCATGCTTGGTATACAGCTCATCATGGGTACCGGTTTCGACCACACGGCCATTTTCAATCACAATCAAATCATCGGCATCGATAATTTGCGAGATATTGTGGGAAACAATAATCACAGTGCGGTCTTTTTTGATTAAGTCTAAGCTTTGCTTGATCTGCTGAGTGGCAATAGCATCAAGACTGGCGGTAGGCTCATCCAAGAACACAATCGGCGGATCTTTTAGGAACATACGGGCCAGCGCAATACGCTGCTGTTGGCCCCCTGAAAGTAGTTTGGCCTCACTTTCATAGCCCTCCGGCATTCCGACAATTTGTTCATGAATAGAGGCCTGCTTGGCCGCCTCAATGATCTCTGCATCAGTGGCGTGCATATTACCATAACGAATATTATCGGCAATGGTTCCAGAAAAAATATGATTTTTTTGTAGCACCAAGCCAATTTGTTCACGTAGATTATGAGTGTTGTAGTCCTTGAGATTATGACCATCTAAACAGATGGTACCGCTACTGGGGTCATAGAACTTCACCAGTAGGCTAATAATGGTGCTTTTACCAGCGCCACTTAAGCCGACAAGCGCCGTAATACGATTGGGGTGAATCTCAAAGCTCACATCTTGCAGTGCTTGCTTGCCATTGGGATAGGAGAAGTTAACGTTTTTTAGCTCTATATGACCTTTTAAATCGGTGCACTCCACCTTGCCAGCACTTTCAATGGCCTCATCATCATCTAAGATATCAAAGAAGCCTTCAGCGTAAGTTAGGGCGTTATTAATTTGATCATAAATACGATGCAATTCACGAATCGGGGCGGCAACGTTTTGGAACAGCAAGATATGAAACATAATGGCACCAATGGTCATCTGGCCATTGAGCACAAAATAGGAGGTTAAGACGATAATAACCACCACTCCGATTTGCTCGATAAAGCTCTTGCCGGCATTATACATAAACGCAATACTGCGAATACGTAGCTGGTTGGTGGTCATATCTTTTTGGATTTCCCAGTGCTTTTCAGACTCAATAGGCTCACGCACAAAGGACTTAATTACAGTAATCGAGTCAATAATTGAGATAACTAGGCCGCTTTTGGTCTCGCGGTATTGGCGCATTTGCTTGCGAAAACCTTGCAAGCGGTTGGCCTGTCTTTGACTGACAAAAAAGTAAATCGGTACAATAATTAAGCCGACCATGCCCACCCAAAAGTTGGCATTAAACATAATGATCAGTGACACAATGGCACTGGCAAACAGCGGCAACATGTCGATAAAGAAGTTTTGTACCAACTGGGTCAGGCTACTGACGCCTAAATCAATGCGAGTTTGCAGTTTACCACTGGCGTTTTGCTCACTGGTATAAAACGACATTTTGTAGGACAAAATGCGGTCGACCACTTTTTGCGATAAATCCCGTGATAAATTAATACGGATGCGCTCACCAAAATAACGCTGACCGAAAGTGATAACGACGTTAAGTACCTCTTTGACTAACAAGATGGTGCTAATCAAGGTTAAAAGCTTAAGGCCCTCAACCCAGGGATCGGGCAAGCCGACAATACCAGTTAAGGTATCAATGGTGTACTGCAGCACGAAGGCGTTGACCTGCGCAGTAAACGACCCCAATACGGTTAATATCAAGGTCAAAATAAACAGACCCCGATAAGGCCGCGCAAACTCACCTAAGCGCTTTAATATCGACCACAGTAGGGCTCCACGCTCAGATTTTTTAGTAGGTGGTTTAATATCTAAGGGGACTCTACGCGGGGAAGTGCTCATAATTTCACAGTTTCATTAACAATTAATAAAATTAAATAGGCCTATTAAAGCAGTCAGTCATCTAAGCTTACATTATATCTGGCTATTTTATAACTGACTTATAAATGATTCCTCTATTAATAAAAAGGCAGGCAACTCATCTCGTTACCCGCCTATCGAAGTTTATTTCAATAAATCTAGACTAAAAACTATCGCCGGGGACAAACACTTGACCCACCATAATACGGCGAGCAGAGCGGCTCATTGATACTTTTTTGGCTTGCCAGCGACCATCCACCTGCTCAGTCTTACCGCCTACCAATAAAGTACCCGAGGGGTGGCCAAAGCGCACTTCTGATAATTCTTTTGAGCTACCATCACCCGCCGCTTCGTTGACCAGTGTGCCTTGGGTGGTCGCGGCAGCGGCAATGGCCACCGCTGCTGTACCCATCATTGCATGGTGTAGCTGCCCCATACTCATGGCACGCACCACTAAGTCGATGTCATTCTCATTTACCTGTTTACCACTTGAAGCAGTGTAAGTTTGAGCTGGGGCGACCCAAGCAATTTTTGGAATATGCTGGCTCTTTTCAGCCTCGCTCACCTCTTTAAATAGACCCATAGCGACACCGCCTTTGGCGCGAATGGTCTCGAGCTTATCCAGTAGCGCTTTATTGCCATTGATATCTGTTTGAAGCTCAGTGCCTGTAAAGCCTAAGTCTGCTGCCTGCATAAAGATAGTAGGAATGCCAGCGCTGATAAAAGTGGCTTTAACGCTGTCTTTTTCAAGCCCGCAGCCAGAGACATCAAAGTCATCAACCAGATTACCCGTAGGGAACATGGCACTTGAGGCATCTACTGGGTCAATAAATTCAATTTTGACCTCAGCGGCTGAGAAGGTAACGCCATCTAATTCAAAATCACCCGTTTCTTGAACTTGCACTTGTCCTTGCTCGTCAACGTAGACTGGCACATGGGCAGTAATGGTTTTGCTGATATTTTGTTGCCAAATATGGACTTCACAAATACCCGTTTCAGCACTGGCGTCTACTTTATCGGCATCAACCAGTCCCATATTGATGGCACAAGCGCCGACAGCCGCTGTTAAGTTACCGCAGTTGCCAGCCCAATCAATCATAGGCTTGGCGATATTGACTTGGCCAAACAGGTAGTTAACATCATGATCGTCCTTATCGGATTTAGATAAGATAACAGTTTTTGAGGTGCTCGATGAACCATTACCTAAGCCATCGATTTGTTTGCCATAAGGGTCTGGGCTACCAATAACACGAAGCAAGAAATTATCTCTGGCTTGACTAGGTTGTTGGCAGCGCTCAGGTAAATCATTTAGATTAAAAAATATCCCTTTTGAGGTGCCGCCACGCATATAGGTGGCTGACACAGCAACTTGTGGGGCGAGTTTTGGTTGTGACATAGGGCTTATTTCCTTAATTAGGGTTGTATTATCAGATATAAGATTAGTAATCCGTTTTATTAGACAAAGCTTTCCATCAAAAAAGCGCACAAACACAGGTGGCTTGTGCGCTTTATTTAAACGCGATCTATCAATGGTTTATTACAAAACCTAAGCCACATTGCCTTCTAAGAACTCTTTAGCAAAGCGCTGCAACATACCACCAGAGTTATACATCTTAACTTCATCAGCAGTATCTAAGCGGCACTTAACAGGCGTTCTATCTACGCTGCCATCTTTGCGATGAATAACTAAAGTCATTGTGCCACCAGCAGACACTTCACCTTCGATATCAAAAATTTCTGTACCATCGATATTCAAAGTTTTGCGGGTAGTACCTGGCTCAAACTGTAAAGGCAAGGCACCCATACCGACTAGGTTTTGACGGTGAATGCGCTCAAAGTCTTCGGCAACGACCACTTCTACTCCCGCCAAACGAACTCCTTTTGCTGCCCAGTCACGGCTAGAGCCTTGACCATAGCCATCACCAGCGATGATGATCAGCGGCTGTTTGCGGTTCATATAGGTTTCAATCGCTTCCCACATGCGCATCACGTCGCCTTCAGGTTCAACACGGGCTAATGAGCCTTGAACAACCTCACCGTTTTCATCACGTACCATCTCGTTAAGCAGTTTTGGGTTAGCAAAAGTAGCTCGTTGAGCAGTTAGGTGATCGCCGCGGTGAGTGGCATAAGAGTTGTAGTCTTCTTCTGGCAGACCCATTTTATCTAGGTACTCGCCAGCCGCACTGTCGGCCATAATTGCGTTAGAGGGAGATAAATGGTCGGTGGTGATGTTGTCACCCAGTACTGCTAATGGACGCATGCCTTTTAGCTTGTTAGCTTCTGCCATAGTACCTTCCCAGTAAGGAGGACGGCGGATATAAGTACTCATTTCGCGCCAGTCATACTGAGGATTAACAACCAGTGAATCATTGCGAGACGCATCAGCTTTGGCTTCATCAAACATAGGGATATACACCTGATTGAACTGCTCAGGCTTCACCGCAGACTTCACAATAGCGTCCACTTCGGCATCATCAAACCAAATATCTTTTAGGTAGACATCATTGCCGTCTTTATCTTTACCCAGAGAATCGTTTTCGATATCAAAGCGGATGTTACCGGCAATGGCGTAGGCCACAACCAATGGGGGAGAGGCTAAGAAAGCTTGCTTCGCATAAGGGTGGATACGACCATCAAAGTTACGGTTACCCGATAGAACGGCCGTACTAAACAAGTCGCGATCAATAATCTCTTGTTGAATCTTGGGATCTAAGGCGCCACTCATACCGTTACAAGTCGTACAAGCGAAGGCTACCACGTCAAAGCCCAGTTTTTGTAGCTCTGGCAACAGACCCGCTTCTTCAAGGTATAATTTAACGGTTTTTGACCCTGGCGCCAATGAAGATTTCACCCAAGGTTTACGCACTAAGCCTTTTTCAACCGCATTACGGGCTACGATACCAGCAGCGACCATGTTACGTGGGTTTGAAGTGTTGGTACAACTGGTAATGGCGGCAATAATAACCGCGCCATCAGGCATTTGGCTGTCATCTTGTTCTGATAATGGCTGATTGTTAGCGTGAGCAATACCTGCTTCAACCAAATCAGTAGTCGACACACGAGCGTGTGGACGTGATGGACCAGCGATATTGCGCACCACTTTAGATAGGTCAAATTTTAAGACGCGGTCATATTCAGCATCGACCATGCCATCGGCCCAAAGACCGGTTTGTTTGGCGTAGGCTTCAACAGTTTTGATCTGCTGTTCACTACGACCTGTTAGACGCAGATAATCGATGGTTTGCTCATCGATAGAGAACATAGCAGCAGTCGCGCCGTATTCTGGAGTCATGTTTGAGATAGAAGCTCTATCACCCACAGTTAAGTTGCGAGCCCCATCTCCGAAGAATTCAAGATAAGAGGACACCACACCTTCTTCACGTAGGAATTCAGTCATTGCTAGCACTAAGTCAGTTCCGGTAATCCCTTCTTGTAATTCACCAGTAAGCTCAACCCCAATAATATCTGGTAGGCGCATGTAAGACGGGTTGCCTAGCATCACACTTTCAGCTTCTAGACCGCCCACACCAATCGAAATAACCCCGATAGCATCTACCATCGGCGTGTGACTGTCTGTACCCACTAAAGTGTCTGGGAAAGTGACAGGATCGCCATTTTGATCGGCAACTACCTGCACCACAGGAGACATTTTCTCCAAGTTAATTTGGTGCATAATACCGTTACCAGGCGGTACTACGTTGACGTTATCAAAGGCATACTGACACCAGTTGATAAAATGGAAACGGTCAGCGTTACGGCGCTCTTCAATTTCGCGGTTTTTTTCAAAAGCGTTTTTTTCAAAACCAGCATGTTCAACCGCCAATGAGTGGTCGACAATAAGCTGTGTTGGAACAATAGGGTTTACTTTTGAAGGGTCACCACCTTCAGCAGCAATCGCATCACGTAAGCCAGCTAAGTCAACAAAAGCAGTTTGACCCAAGATGTCGTGGCATACAACACGGGCAGGGTACCACGGAAAATCAACCTCTTGCTTGCGGTAAATATGCTGCGATAACGCTTCGGTTAAATCTTCTGGAGGGCAGCGACGCACTAAGTTTTCACACAGTACTTTTGAGCTAAAAGGCAGCTTGGCATAAGCACCTGGTTCGATCTCATTAACCGCTTGTTCAACGTCAAAATAAAATAGATCCGTACCAGGTAATGGCTTTTTGTACTGCTCATTCATGGTTTGTGGATTTGCCTGTGTTAAGGGCTGCTTGTTGCTATCAACATTTGGCATAACGGGCCATCCTTGATAATTAAATGATTAAATTGAACAAAGGGGTGTCTAGCATTTATTTTTTGCTGGACACGCCCTTGTATAAGCTTAAATATTTTTTAAATTAATCACGCTTAAACCAATCACGTAAATTAACCGCGCTCGCTGATTGCGGGTACTGATCTTGGCTCTTCACCGATATACTCAGCACTTGGGCGAATGATACGGTTATCTGCGCGTTGCTCAAATACGTGAGCGGCCCAGCCCGTTAGACGCGAGCATACGAAGATTGGCGTAAATAATTTGGTTGGAATGCCCATAAAGTTATAAGTCGATGCGTGGAAGAAGTCAGCATTACAGAACAGTTTTTTCTCACGCCACATTACTTCCTCACAGCGTACAGATACTGGGTATAACACCTCATCACCAACATCAGCCGCTAATTTTTCAGCCCACTGCTTGATAATCACGTTACGCGGATCTGATTCGTTATAGATAGCATGGCCAAAGCCCATGATTTTCTCTTTACGCTCAAGCATACCCATTAAGCCAGCTTCTGCCTCGTCAGGGGTTTGGAACTTCTCAATTAGTTCCATTGCTGCCTCGTTAGCACCGCCATGTAGTGGGCCACGTAATGAGCCAATAGCACCAGTGATACAAGAGAATAGGTCTGATAGGGTAGACGCACAAACACGGGCAGTAAACGTAGAAGCGTTAAACTCATGCTCAGCATATAAGATTAAAGAGACGTTCATCACACGTTCGTGTAGCTCGCTTGGCTTCTCACCTTTTAGCAGGTGTAAGAAGTGACCACCGATGGTGTCTGAATCGGTAACACAGTCAATTTTCACGCCTTCATGGCTATAGCGGTACCAGTAGTTAATAATGGCTGGGAAAGCAGATAGCATGCGGTTGGTCTTATCTAACTGCTGCTCAAAGCTGTCTTCTGGCTCTAAGTTACCTAGCATTGAACAACCAGTACGTAGCACGTCCATTGGGTGCGCATCTTGTGGAATACGCTCTAGGACGTCTTTTAGAGGTTGTGGTAAATCACGAAGCTGCTTTAGCGTTGCTTTGTATTCGTCAAGCTGGGCTTGGGTTGGTAGCTCACCGTATAACAATAAATAGGCGACTTCTTCAAAGATGCAGTTTTCGGCTAAGTCTTTTACATCATAACCGCGATAAGTTAGACCTGAGCCTGATTTACCTACCGTTGATAATGCGGTTTTACCTGCTACTTGACCACGTAAGCCTGCGCCTGATAATTGTTTACCTGCTGCCATAATAAAAGTCCTTTTTTAGGTGATGGTATATTAAATGATTGAATTTGCGCTTCATTGTTAAAATTAGCTTTTAGCCAATGAAACGCAAGTAGAGTCTTCATTACTATTTATTTTGAACTATTTCTTTTGAGCAAATAACTGATCTAACTTCTTCTCAAAATCGTGATAGTTTAAGAAGTCGTATAGTTCCATACGGGTTTGCATGGTATCAACCACAGCTTCTTGAGTGCCGTCATCTAATAGGTGCTGATAGACGTTTAACGCAGCTTTGTTCATCGCACGGAAGGCAGATAGTGGGTATAACACCACGTCCACACCAACGTTGAATAACTGCTCTGTGGTGTATAGGTCAGTCTGACCAAATTCAGTCATATTCGCTAATACTGGGATATCTAACACATCAGTGAATTTACGATACATTTCGATATCGGTTAGTGCTTCAGCGAAAATCATATCCGCACCCGCTTCTTGGAAAGCCACAGCACGTTCAACAGCCGCTTCTAAGCCTTCAACGGATAGGGCATCGGTACGTGCCATAACCACAAAGTCTGGATCGACTTTGGCATCTAGAGCCGCTTTTAGGCGGTCAACCATTTCAGAAGTTGAAACGATTTCTTTGTTTGGGCGGTGACCACAACGCTTTTGTGCCACTTGGTCTTCGATATGAACCGCAGCAACGCCTGCTTTTTCCATCTTTTTGATGGTCTGTGAGATGTTGAATGCGCCGCCCCAACCTGTATCGATATCGACCAACAATGGCGTATCTACCGCATTGGTAATGCGGCTGGCATCTTCTAATACGTTATCAAGGCTGGTCATGCCTAAGTCTGGTAGGCCGTATGATGCGTTCGCCACACCGCCGCCTGATAAGTAGATGGCTTTATGACCAACTTGGGTTGCCATCATGGCCGTATAGGCGTTGATAGTCCCGACGATTTGTAGAGGTTGGTTGTTTTCTTTTTGTTCAGAGATGGCATCGCGGAAGCGTTTACCGGCAGAAGTAGTTGTCATAATCTTTCCTTAGATATAAGAAGGGGAGGAGTACAATAAGGCTTGTCTTTGACGATAGAGTACCGTTTATTTAGCCAATAAGGAAGAGGGGCTAGTAGATTAACAGATAAGTTAGATTAAAATGATTATTTATATTTAATTATAGTATTCAATTTATGAATGATTCTATTTAAAAGATCATGGCTTGCTAGCTAAGGTATTTATAAACTGTAAATTGAGAAGAATAAACAAAGATTAAAATACACATTTTGTTACAATTATATCTGTGAAATAGTGCAATAAAACCTTATTGCGCACGGCGATAGGTGATTCCCCGTTCTTCATAAATCCCGTAAATCACTTCGAGTAAAGTATCGAATGCAGGGTGGGTCGGGTTTTGTAAGGCACACAAATAAATAGGGGAGGTCGCATCTTCGTGAACCAGCTTGCGATAACTGATTTGTTCAGTGCGTACAGACTTCAAGCTATCAGGCACCAAAGTTATGCCCTCGCCAGCCGCCACAAGACCCAAGGCGATTTGAATATCACTTACCGAGGTGGTTTGATGCGGCAAAGCCGACTGCTTGGCAAATAGATGTAATAATGGCTCACCAATTAGAGCAGGGCTGTCATAGTCTGAGTGCTGTGAGGCGGATAAATGAGCTGCGGGTAAGTGAGTTTGATGATACAAAATAATCCGGCTATCTTGCAGCTGGGATAGATGAATCTCTTGCTGCTCAGTTAAGGGATGAGCTTTCGGCAGTGCAGCCACATAACGCTCATGGCGCAATAACAGCTGCTTGATACTGGCGTCATCATGAGAAAAACGACCGAAACCCACATCAATCTCGCCTGCCTTTAACGCACCCACTTGTTTAAAAGAGCTAATGTCTTTTAAATGCACCGCTAAATTAGGAAGGCGCTGTTTGGTACGGGAAATAATGGTAGGCAATAGTCCGTACAAGACAGAAGGCACAAAGCCGATATTCAAAGTATCGGGTGGGTGGGCAATTTTTTGAGTTAAGCTGATACTGCTTTCAAGCTCTTTTAAAATTGAGTCTACCTTGTCATAAAAAAACAGCCCAGCTGCGGTTAATTGCAAAGGGCGATGGTAACGGTCAATAAGCTCGACCCCAATATCATCTTCTAACTGCTTAATTAATCGGCTTAAAGTAGGCTGTGATAATTGGGTGACCAAGGCCGCCTCACTGAAGCTTTTTAGTTCGGCTACCGTATGAAAAGCAGTCAGTCTTTTTAATTGCATTTATTCCTCGTTAGGACTTTTACTCAAATTCAATGACACGACCATCAGCTAACCTCATCTGCCCATTGGTCACCACAATCTCAACATTTTGAGGGTTTTGGATGGCTTTCATGACATTGGTGTCTGAGATACTCACATCTGTAATTATTTTATTGGCATTTCTGGGCGCAATCGGAGGCTCAAATTTGGTCAGCGGAATCACCACAGGTTTCGGTTTTTTGAAAGCCGGATAGCGTAAAAGTAGCGTTGCCTTAAAGCTATTAATGGCCACATCCCCTCTGTTAGCCAACACAAAAGACAGCTCGACGTTGTTTAAGCTATCGGTAGCGCTAGTATGAGCCGGTAGTAAGGTCAAGGTGAATTCATTTTGCTGTGCATTTTGAGTGACTGGGCTTTTACGACCCGTTGGATTATTGGGGTGTAGTGCCTCATATCGGCGTTGTTGATCTAACGCCTTACCGATGGTTATTCGCGGCATAGCCCCTTTTTCATAGGCCTCACTCAAACGTATACGTATCATATAACGGCTTAACAGCTGTCTGTCTTCTTCTGATAACTGCTCTAAGGTATCGCCTAACTTATCCTGCCATTTTTCAGCATCCGTAGGAATGGTTTGTAGCATAGGGTTTTGTGGCTGAGGCTTACATCCTGTCATCGCTAAGGGAGCCGAACTTAGCACGAGCGCTAGCATTACGCCATAGCGACGACAAGTTCTGTGGCTGTTGGCTGATGAGGTAATGTTTGTAGTTTTTAACGACCCGAAACCTTTCATGTAAGCCTCCAAATTGCTTTATTATTCCCTAGAGCGAAATGAAAAAGGGTTATTAAGACTATATAACGTAACCAGTGACTGATACAACAGCAATTTTATAACGCTTGTTCTGTGAGTTAAAAAAATAGAGCTGCTTTGAATTCAAAGCAGCTCTAGATAATTCATCTTATGTTTAGTGGGTTATGAAAGATAATCCTTAACCCCAGATTAATCAATCATTCCTAATAGCTGAGCCATAAATAATAGCGCAATGCCACCTAAGAAGATTAGACCGGCAATACTATACAGCTTCATGCCTGAAGATAACTGCTGATGGTTTTTGGCAAGAGAGTAGTTCAACCAACCAAAGATAGGAGCAGATACGAAAGCTGTGATCATAGCGAATTTAAGCATAGCACCCAGCTGACCTGTGAAGAAGGTAATAATAATAAACCCGCCCCAAACACAGTATGTGGTCCAAGCTAGAATTTGCTTTTGTGAAACCTCTAGATCGCCTTTTACCAAACGCCAGCTTTCAGCGTTCACGCGGCCATAGCCATCAGCACAGGTAATGGTGGTTCCAAACATCACCATGAAGGCAATAAAGGCGACCAATAATCTTGCCCATTCACCAATGGTGGCTGTGTACATGTTAATCAGCTGATCGACATAAGCGCCACCTTGGGTTTGAATTTCTACACCAGAGCCATACTGAACATACACTCCTAAAGCTAAGAACAACAACGCCAAAACAGAGGTGGCAATAAAGCCGACATTAAAGTCAATTAAGCCTTGACGGTGCGTGGTCTGGTCGTTTTTAACCTTCGCAGAAATCCACATTGAGTTAATGGCAGAGAACTCAAGTGGTGCTGGCATCCAGCCCATTAATGCCACGATAAAGCCTAAGGTCGCCATATTCCAAGGTGAGGTGGCAACAAAGTCTGGAGAGATGGCAGTAGGCTTGCCAGAAGCAATAATAACGGCCGCTAAGGTTGCCAAAGTCAATGCCACCATGATCCATTTGGTAACCCTATCCAGCATTTTATAATGCCCTAGGATAAGGAATAACCAAGAGACAACCATAACAATTAACGATAAGGTCGTGGTGGATAATCCAAGGCTTTCAGGTAACATGAACCCTAGAATAACGGCAGCTAACAACGCCACTGCGCCGGTACTAATAACTGAGGCGGCAAAGGACAATATAAAAAAGGCCCACAAATAAACTTTTGATTTTTTTGCATATCCAGCAACTAAAGATTCGCCTGTTTCATAGACATAATCAGTGCCAAACTTAAAGAAGGGATACTTAAAAAAGTTAGCCAAAATAATCATAATCGCTAACTGCCAGCCGTACATTGCCCCAGCCTGAGTCGATGAGATCAAATGCGAGCCACCGATAGCAGCTGTCGCTAATAAAATACCTGGGCCAAAGGCTTTCCAGTTAACACCACTGGGTGCTTTTTCAGCTACTCCACTGTTATTCATAAACATGCGTCCTTAACATATATTTTTAATCCAAATAAGTCTTTAAGCCTTTAGCGTTTCAAACTTTCATCAGTTTTTTATTATGAATCACTAAAGGCAATAAAGTGAAAATTTAAGTCAGTATTTTCGGTTAATAGAATAGCCATTAATTTGCTATATCTGCAATTAAATTAACTTAGCAGACCCAATAGCTGTGCCATAAACAATAGCGCAACAGCCCCTAGGAATATTAGGCCTGAAATACTGTAAACCGTCATCGCTGTAGAGAGCTTTTTGTGACTCTTAACCAGTGAGTAGTTTAACCAGCCGTATACTGGGGCTAAGACAAATGCCGAGATCATGGCAAATTGCAGCATCATGCCCAGCTGACCTTTGAAGAAGGTGATTAGAATAAACCCGCCCAATGCTGAAAAAGTAGTCCACCAAAAGATAGATTTTTGAGAGGCTTCATTAGGGTTGTTATTAATCAGACGCATGCCTTCAGCAATCGAACGACCATAACCATCAGCACAAGCAATGATAGTGCCAAACATCACCATAAATGCCACAAAAGAGACCAAGTACTTAGACCAATCGCCAATGGTTGCGGTATACATGTTCATCAGCTGAGTAATGTATGCACCACCTTGGGTCTGAATTTCAGTACCTGAGCCATACTGAACAAATACACCAAGGGCTAAAAATAGAATAGCCAAAATAGCACTTGAGATATAACCGGCATTAAAGTCGATCAAACCTTGTCTGTGCGTGGTGTGGTCCGTCTTCACTTTCTCTTTGGTCCACATAGACGTCATAGCCGCGAACTCAAGCGGTGCTGGCATCCAGCCCATTAGTGCGACAATGAAACCCAGTGAGGCCATATTCCAAGGTGATATTGCCACAAAGTCTGTCGCTATTTCAGTGGGGTTACCTGCTGCAATAAATACTGCCAAAATGGTGCTGATAATAAGTGCGGCCATGATCCATTTGTTAAAACGGTCCAGCACCTTGTAATGCCCCATTACCAAGAACAACCAAGAGACACTCATAACAATAAACGACAACGTCGTCATAGATAGGCTTAAACTTTCTGGAAGCATAAAGCCTAAGATGACTGTAGCTAATAGGGCAACGGCACCAACGCTGATTAGTGCAGATGCTAATAACAAGATTGTATATAGCCAAAGATACACACGCGATTTTCTAGCATAACCGGCAATAAGAGATTCGCCCGTGTCATACACATAATCGGTACTAAATCTAAAGAAGGGATATTTAAAGAAGTTGGCAAGAACAATCATAACGGCCAGCTGCCAACCATATATCGCACCCGCTTGGGTGGATGAGATAAGGTGAGAACCGCCAACTGCGCCCGTTGCTAATAGGATACCTGGCCCAAAAATACGCCAGTTTAGCTTCCCGTGATTTGGAGATGCTGTGCTCATAAAGACCTCTAATGAGTAGTTGTAATGGGAGTTTGGCTGACCAGATATACAATAAAATTAAAAGATAGCTGTGCTGTCAGTTCATAAAAGCTGAATATACTATCACGTATATTATTCAGACCAATCACAATTTGCTATGTGTCGACTGCCTTTTAGTTATGGGTGTTCAGCAAAAATCACACACTTGAATAGCCAAGCTAAAGGCTGTCTTAAGACACCGTACAGTCAAATAAAATCCATTTAAATGAAAAGCTTAACTTCCTTTTAAAATTGCCTGTGCATATGAGCATCAATAGGCTTATATAACCCAGTCATCTGCTATAAAATAATACCATAACCAATAATTATCAATATGACTAGCACTGCATACAATTCGGAACTTTTACTTGGCTTGATTAGTCAGTACGATGGAGCGAGTGCGCAACGGAAATTGCGCCTTAGTAAGGGCTTTAAAAACTAAAGCATAATAAATAATGAGAACAAGGAGCGTTACATGCTATACCAAACCCCGAATACCGAGAACAGCTTGGTAAAATTCCGCGAAAAATATGACAACTTTATTGGCGGAGAATGGGTTGCTCCCATTGATGGTGAGTATTTCGAAAATACCAGTCCAGTAGATGGCAAGGTCATTTGCCAAGTCGCTCGTTCAAAAGCGGCTGATATCGAAAAAGCACTAGATGCTGCCCACGCTGCTAAAGATGCTTGGGGTAAGACCAGTGTCACAGAACGTTCAAATATTTTGCTTAAAATGGCAGACAAGATGGAAGAACATCTTGAGCAAATCGCTGTGGCCGAGTGTTATGAAAACGGTAAGCCCGTTCGAGAAACCTTAGCGGCAGACATTCCTTTAGCGGTTGATCATCTGCGTTATTTTGCTGGTGCGATTCGTGCACAAGAAGGCGGGATTAGCCAAATCGATGAAGATACCGTTGCTTATCACTTCCATGAGCCTTTAGGAGTAGTGGGCCAGATTATTCCATGGAACTTCCCATTATTAATGGCGATTTGGAAAATCGCGCCTGCCTTAGCTGCCGGTAACTGTATCGTATTAAAGCCAGCTGAGCAGACGCCAGCGTCTATCCTATATATGCTAGAGACTATTGGTATTGCTGATCTTCTACCAAAAGGCGTGCTAAATATTGTTAATGGTTTTGGTGTTGAGGCCGGCAAGCCACTAGCATCAAACCCACGTATCAGCAAAGTTGCGTTCACAGGTGAAACCACAACCGGTCGTCTGATTATGCAATACGCCAGTGAAAATATTATCCCAGTCACTCTAGAGCTTGGCGGTAAGAGCCCGAATATCTTCTTTGCCGATGTGATGGATGAAGATGATGATTTCTTAGATAAGGCAGTTGAAGGCCTTGTGATGTTTGCACTAAACCAAGGTGAGGTATGTACTTGTCCATCACGTGCTTTAGTGCATGAAAGCATCTATGATGAATTTATCAAGCGCTGTATTGAGCGTGTCAATGCCATTAAACTTGGTAATCCACTAGATACAGAAACCATGGTTGGGGCACAAGCCAGCTCAGATCAGCTAGAGAAAATCCTATCTTACTTAGATATTGGTAAAAAAGAAGGCGCTAAAGTACTGGTTGGTGGTGAGCAAGATCAGCGTGATGATGAGACCAAAGGTGGTTATTACGTGAAGCCGACCATTTTTGAGGGCACTAACGACATGCGTATTTTCCAAGAAGAGATTTTTGGACCGGTATTGTCAGTAACAACCTTCAAAGATGACGAAGAAGCGATGCAAATCGCTAACGATACACTTTATGGCCTAGGTGCTGGTATTTGGACACGTAACGTTCATAAAGCCTACCGCTTTGGCCGTGGTATCCAAGCCGGCCGCGTATGGACCAACTGCTATCACGTGTATCCAGCTCACTCAGCATTTGGTGGCTATAAGCAATCCGGTATTGGCCGTGAAAACCATTTAATGATGCTAGATCATTATCAGCAAACCAAAAACATGCTGGTGTCGTATAGCACCAAAGCAATGGGCTTTTTCTAAATTAATGGCCTCATGCTAATCTAGTATTAAACTGAACCATACATAATTAAGGGCAATTCATCGTAAGGTGAGTTGCCTTTTTTATTAATAAGGAATAAAACAATGAAAGTAAACGCAACCCAAGCAGCGCTAGAGCTGATAGAGCTTTTAAAATCTAAGCATGGTGAATTAATGTTTCATCAATCCGGAGGATGCTGTGATGGCAGCTCGCCCATGTGCTATCCGCTAGGAGAATTTAAGGTGGGCGGGCAGGATGTCTTAGTCGGTGAAATCGGCGGCTGTCCTTTTTATATAGGCAAAGCGCAACATGAATTATGGCAGCACACTGACCTGACTATCGATGTGGTTAATGGCCGCGGTGCTAGCTTCTCTCTAGAGATACCAGAGGGCAAGCGCTTCATTGTGCGCTCTGAGATTTGTGAACGATAAGTGTTTTAGTTGCCGTTATTGACCGCTGCTTGTCGTTATTTAGTATTGTTTTAAGCCGATATAAAATCAGATTAAAATGATAATGAACGCATCGTTTTTATCACCAGTCGCCGTAAAACCACCCACTTCAGGGCATAGGTATCTACACAATTTATCAGTGAGCATAAATTTGATAAAATAGCGCAGTATGGCATAGACAAGGCATAGAAAAATGGAGCTAGATACGAGGCTCATCAAACGATATCAACAACTCGTACACAATCACACTCACCCAAACGGTTATCTACATGCTGGTATGAAAGCAACTATGGATACTAAAAGCAGTTTTGCTCAGACCCAAGCGTTATGGCGATTTGTGAATAATGACAACATCAGCTATCAAGAGCTTAGTAAGCCGTTACTTGAAAACAGCTTACAAGGATGTCGAGAGGACTGCAAACGCTATGGGCTAGTAATGCACGACTGGTCGCGTCTGTCACTTACCCATCACAACAAACAAGACACCTATGCGATGACACATAACTTAGATGTTGGTTATGAATTGCAATCAAGCGTTTTAGTTAGTGATATTAATGGCAGTCCTATAGCAACGCCTGCTCAGAACCTTGTAACCGCCAATGGCGTTCATAGTAGTTATCAGGACACTCCTGCTAAACAAACCCATCTCAATGAATTAACCACACGCATTGAATATTTAGAGCAGCAAGGATTTGATAAACCTTTAATTCATATTATCGATAGAGAAGCTGACTCAGCCTATCACATGCGTCAATGGGATGAGCATGATTACAAGTTTATTACTCGAGTCAAAGCAGGCTCCTACTTAAGTTATGAGGGTAA
>NZ_FUGE01000050.1 GCF_900162825.1 Psychrobacter piechaudii | reverse complement strand
ATATCGAAAAACAAGAACGCCCTGACTAGGTCTCCCCGTGCTTACATCTCCACCTAAATCAAAGATTATAGGTGGAGAATTACGCACGATAAGTTAAACAAACCCAATAGCTGACCGTTCTGCCAGTTAATTAGGCTGCCTGCGCTTTGGTTACTAGCGGGTTTAGATTAAGCACAGCAATTAATACAAAACAATTGTCAGAACATGCTAACTTTAGCGGTTATATGTTTTTATAGCCTAACTTTGAGCGAATTTATAGCCTGATTTTGAGCACAGAACCCAATATGGGCGTAGGAGTTTCGGCTAGTCACTCTTACCTTCCCCGTTTAATCTTCTAGAGCACGTGTTTTAAGGTATTGATATGACATACGACAATCACATCCACTCACCGTCACACCCCGATAACCAACAAGATGAGCATGAGATTGACCCACCGCAAAAGTTTCAAACTTTTTATGTAGACACCCCGATTATCGGCTTAACTGGGGGTATTGGTAGTGGCAAGACCGCTGTATCAGATTGGTTCGCGGCAAAAGGGATAGATGTGGTGGATGCAGATGTGGTGGGGCATCAGATCATGAAAAAAGGCAGTCCCGCGCTACAAAAGCTGGTCGAAGCCTTTGGAGACTGGGTGCTAGATAAAAACGGGGAGATGAATCGCCGCGCTGTCCGAGATCATGTTTTTGAAAATGACAAAGCCTTATTAACCTTAGAATCTATTACCCATCCTGCCATTCGTCAAGAAATTAAAAATCAGCTCAGTAAAGTGAAGTCTGCCTATGCTATTTTATCAGCCCCTTTACTGTTTGAAAGCTATGAAGCCGGACTGGTGTCCTTGTGTGACAGAGTCTTAGTGGTTGATGCCAGTGAGGAGACCCAGTTAAAACGTGCCAGCAGCCGCGATACCCAAAGCGTTGAAAAAATTAAAGCAATTATGGCCAATCAACTGTCCCGTAAAGCCAGAGTCGAGCAGGCCGACGATGTGGTGTGTAATAACGGTGATTTAGCCCAACTACACGAGCAGCTTGAACCGTTACACGAGAACTATTTGGCGTTTAGAAAACTGCCGCGCTACTAATAAATAACAGCCAATAAAAAAGAGCGATTTATGATCGCTCTTTTTTTTCACCCTTTAAAATAAGTTAGTTAAAGCCAGTTATCTGAAACTGCTTACTTGATTTCATCTAGTCTTGCTGACGCTGACGGCTCACCTCATACAGTACCATACCTGTGGCCACGCTTACATTCAGGCTCTGTAATGAGCCATGTTTATTGCCAGTCATAGGAATATAAATTAATTCATCACAGCGCTCTGTGGTCAAACGGCGCATACCCTCCCCCTCTGACCCCATAATAATCGCTACTTTGCCTTTTAAGTCCACATCAGGTAAAGCTTTGGCGGTCTCATCTAATGCCGTGCCATAAACAAAAACTCCGACTTGCTTTAAGTTTTCAATACAGCGGGCCAAATTGGTAACCGCAATCACGGGCATAATTTCCATCGCCCCAACCGAGACTTTGGCTACTGTGGGCGTAAGGCTGGCTGAATGGTGCTTAGGACAGATAACCGCATCTACCCCCATAGCAGCCGCTGTACGTAGACAAGCGCCTAAGTTATGCGCATCGGTAATTTGATCCAGCACCAAGAATAAAGCATCGTCTGATTTTGCAATATTTGCAATCTCACCTTCATCAGCCATCGCTAGCGGACGGGCATTAAGCACCACACCCTGATGTTGGGGGCTGCCACATAAAGCCGTTAGTTTGTCTCGGCTGGCTTGTTGAATACTGACTCCCATTTGCTCTGCAAGCTGTAAAATTTCTTCAAAAGTAGAGTCAATCTCATCTGAGCTGTGTTGACTTCCCTCTTTGGCACTGCGACCTTGTTGTACAAATAGCGCCATGGCATCGGTAGGACGATGAGTCAATAAAGCATGGATAGCATGAATTCCATAAAAATGAACTGGCTTTGCCATAAAATAACCTTTTAGCTGTTTTTATATTAGTGAAGTTTTAGATAACTGAAATATGGGTATACGTGAAATTATAGATAAATGTGATGAATAGAGCTGTGTTTAGTTTACTACGCTTAAGTTTACTTTGCAGTGAATATGAAGATGGTGCCATTGAGATGAGCCAATACTTATAGCTAACCCTAAGACACAAAAGCACCCAAAGTATACACTGTGGGTGCTGTAAATATCATAAGAAAATTTAACCGAAATCTGAGCAGATTAGCCCGGTTAAGCTCTGTGTTGCTAGCAATTATCCAGTCAGCTTAACCGCTCTGATCTATCTTTTGGTTAGCCTTCAAGATGACAGATATACTGTACGATTTGATCGGTACGTAGAGTAAAGCTACTGTCTCCTGCCACCACAAAAGCTTGGCCGGCACGATAATAGGTAAAATCGTCTTCACCGGTAATCTTCACTTCACATTCACCACTGGTGATTTCCATTCTCTCTGAGGTGTGAGTAGCAAACTCATATTCACGCACGTGCTCATCACAAGGCAAGATAACACCAAGCATTTTTTTGCTGCCATCTTCAAATAATACGGTATGGCTACTACACCTGCCATCATAAGAGGTGGTGGCATTTTTTACGACAGAAACCTGGTCATAAGTCGTCATCATGATGACTTCCTCAATCTTAGTCTACTTAATAATAGTCATGGGCTAGAATTCAGTTAACGCTAAACTTACAGCCCTGCTTTTGGATGCTACTTTTTTGTTATTCAATGCTACCACAATATTACTAGAATGATTGTGACAGGATAGATGTTTTTTTAGATACCAGCTATTCCAAATCTTCAATAGCCTTTGATATAAGCCTTTTAGCATTATATCAGTGACTTACTTTTTAATTCACATACTTTTTAAACACTGAGAGATTTGATTTCTGTGACAAAAATAAATCACTTTATAATCAAGGGCTGTCACTTTAGTTTTCTACAATAATGCTTGTATTAATATTAAAATGGCTTTATATATTCAGCTAAACTTTGATTGCTATGCCATTTTATAGCGGTTATCAACTAAAATTTTATCGCAGCACCCCTATTGTCTTATTTGCTTTTAGGCGGTCATAGCGATAGGATACTGATACTATTTTTGTCCGTTTTTTAGTGTTTTTTTCTAATAAACACCCCTACTGAGATTGCTGATGCTAACTTCTCTGACCCTGCAAAATTTCGCCTTAATTAACCATCATGAGCTGTCATTCTACGACGGTTTCAACGTCATTACTGGAGAGACCGGTGCCGGTAAATCGTTACTGCTAGATGCCTTGTCCTTATGTATAGGCGGGCGTGCCGATACCAGTATGGTTCGTCATGGTAAGGATCACGCAGATATCTATGCTCAGTTTGAATTTACTGTAGAGGCTAGTGGTGCATCTTCTCACAATGCCAACACCGCGGCAGCAGTACGCCAATGGTTCGAAAGTCATGACCGAGAGTTTGACGGTGAGGTATTAATTCGTCGCCAGTTAAGTAGCAATGGCCGTTCCAAAGCTTGGCTTAACGGAGCCCCTGTAAGTCTGACTGAGCTAAAAGAATTAGGCTCGATGCTGGTCAATATTCACAGCCAACACGCTCAACAGGCCTTATTAAAGCCTTCTTTTGTGGTGGAGTGGCTAGACAGTATTGCTGGCCTACAACCCTTGGCGAATCAGACTGAGCAGGCTTATAGAACTTATCAGAAGCTTAAGCGTCAAGCTGAAGAAATCGCTGCCAAAGAAGCGCATCGTAATGATCGCATCGAGTTACTAAACAGCCAACTGGCAGACATCTCTCCCTTACTAGCTGTCGATTATGAGCAAATCGAGGCCGAGCATGACGAGCTGTCTAATTTAGAAGCGTTAATGCTAGAGGCCAGTCATGCCGTTCAGCTGTTAGACAATGATTCAGACGACCCAGATACAATGGATCTGCTCGGTAAGGCCATTCGCCTTTGTGAAAATCAATCTGAGGTGAGTGCCACATTCAGCCAAGCCAGTGAGTCTTTATATTTAGCCCAGCAACATGTCAGTGAAGCAGTAGGTTTGCTTGCAGATTATGCCGAACAGCAGCTGCCTGACCCTGAACGTCTTGAAGAGCTCAATACGTTAATCAGCTTAGGGCATCGCCTGTCGCGTAAACATGGCTTGCCTGCCATTAACTTAGTCGAAGAAGCACAAACCTGGCAAGAGGAGCTGGATAATCTAATGAATCAGCCCACCTCTGAAGTGTTAGAAGCTCAAATTAATGAGGCTTGGCAGGACTTTACAGCTTTAGCCACTGAGCTTGGAGAAGCACGTCAACAAGTGGCGCCCAGTATAAGTGAAAAGTTAGTGGCTCAGCTTCAGCCGCTGGCCTTACCAAACGCTCGCTGTGAGTTTGTATTTACCGAAAGAGCAGCTGAAAATTATAACGCCCAAGGCAAGCATGACATTGAGCTGATGTTCAGTGCCAACGTTGGCATGCCTATGCAACCTTTGTATAAAATCGCTTCCGGAGGTGAGTTGTCACGTATGGCGCTGGTGATGCAGGTGCTATTGGCCACACACAATCAACCTTCTAAGCAGACAGAGTCTACTGACACAGACGTAGCCACAGACCTCTCTGAGCCCATGCTGGTATTTGATGAAGTAGACGTTGGCATTAGTGGCGGCACAGCACAAGTCGTGGGTGAATTGCTACGCCAACTAGGGGCACATCGCCAATTATTGGCGATCACCCACCAAGCTCAAGTAGCAGCTCAAGCGCATCAGCACATTTTAGTGCAAAAGCATCATGACACCGATGAAGGTCAAACCACCAGCCAAATCAATGTTATTGAAGACGAGGCTCAAGTTGATGAATTGGCTCGTATGTCTGGGGGAGTAAATATCACTGAAGTTACCCGTGAGCATGCCCGCAGTCTACTTGCGGATGTCAATAAATAGCTAACTTTTGGCCGCACTCACTATCTAAAAGCATATTGACTGCTAACTCGGTGGCAACTAAGGTAAAGGAGCCACCTACAGTAACCGTTGCTTTAACTGTGTCTTGCCCCCATGTTAATAGTTCCCTTATTCCCCTTTATTTACTAGTAAGTTTGCCAAACCTATGACCCTTGATAACTTGACCCATCATTTCCTAATAGCTTCTCCCAATATGCCAGATGAGCGCTTTGCGCAGACGCTGGTCTATATCTGTCGTCATGACAAACATGGCGTTTTGGGATTGGTTGTCAATCGCCCTATCTTAGAGGCGCGCGTGGGTCAGCTGCTCGAAAACTTAGACATTGACGTTAGTGATCAGTCGGTAATGCAGGATTTGGCCCTAGACGGTGGTCCCGTTTATCCCGAGGTGGGGTTTGTGCTACACACCGGTCAACCTACTTGGGCCTCCTCTTTCGCTATTTCTGAGAATGTGTGCATTACCACCAGTAAAGATATTTTAGAAAGAATTGCCGCCGGAGAAGGGGTGGGTCATTATCACTTGTGTCTAGGTCATGCCAGCTGGTTTAAAGGGCAGTTAGAAAAAGAAATCAATCAAGGTGATTGGTTGGTCAGCCCAGGTGACCTATCTTTGTTATTTGAGATACCTTTTGAAGAGCGTTGGCGTCATGCCGCTCAGAAAATCGGGGTGGATTTGGATTTTTTAAGTGATGACATAGGTCATGCCTAGTATTGTGTTTTCTCTGACTGAGTTACCACTAAGCCCCTCTTTATTGGCTGTCTCTATAACTAAGTCTGCCCGCTAATTCAGTTAGGGTTAATAAGCTCTAACTAGTAATAAACTTGTCGATTAAGCGATAATTGTATTTATGCCAAATAATGAGAATTTAAACTCTGAAGCAGTTAATATTGAAGCTGCTCGCCCTGAGCAAACCGTACTTTTAGGCCTAGATTATGGCGTTAAAAAAATGGGCATGGCTTTGGGCAATACCGTTACTCAAGACGCACGCCCCTTCGATATCTTAGCAATGAATAACGGCCAGCCCGCTGATTGGGACAATCTACTGGGCATAATCGATACCTGGAAAATTGGCCGGGTGGTGGTAGGCCTACCGCTAAATATGGATGGCAGCAGCTCGATGATTGCCAAACGGGCACACAAGTTTGCTCGCCGTTTGGCGCACCGCCTGATGGAGCAGCGCATTGATGTTCCGGTACAATTATTTGATGAACGTCTGACCTCAGTGGAAGCACGTGAGATGGCCTGGGAGCTTGGACTAATAAAAAATGAACGGGATCCCATTGATGATATTTCTGCTTGCCTATTATTACAAAGCTATTTGGCCAATCCTGATCATGCTGAAGATATTGCCACTTATAAAGCAGACTAAGTATTTTATAACCGATACACTAAGACCAAACCGCTAGCCCTTTTTTATTGCTCAATAACCTATAAGCCTAAAGCCATGAGTACAGAAACTGAAAACCGCCCTAACCCTTCAACTACCAAATCTTCCAAGGGGAGTATTGCTGGGTTTCCGGCGGCGGCCATTAAGTTATTACGTGATGCGCAAAAGATAAACAAACTGTCTATTTTGGTTATTGTTTTGGCCATCTTTGCCTTTGTGGTATTTGGTACCTTAGCCAGCCTAAAGATGTTCCATGGCAGTGGCCAAATGTATTGGTTATTTCACTACCTACCTTATATTTTAGTGGGCTTAACCATACCTTTTACCCTGTACCAAGCCTTTTTGGTTTACCGCTATCGTTTGAGTCAGCCCTCGATGCTAGTGACCAGTGTCGGTGGCGCAAGTTTGCTGCTCATTATTTGTCTGTTATTTTCACTTTCAGACTGGTTATGGCTAGCGATGGCAGCTTGGATTGGCGTAGCATACTGGTTTCAGGCCACCTTTAAACGCTTTTTCAATTTTATTGAAGACAGACAGGGGCAGTAGATTACGCCTCTTTGCCCCTATTTAACCTTATACTTATAGATCATAAACCTATAAAGAGTTACCCATTATGAGCACTGCTGATACCACTCCAGAGCACCCTATCGAGCATCACCTAGATACCCAAGGCCTAATTTGCCCAGAGCCGGTGATGTTATTACACCGTACCGTTCGTAAAGCAGAGGGCGGTGACTATATTGAGATTTTGGCCACCGACCCTGCTACCACTCGCGACATTCCTAATTTTTGTCGTCACCTAGGTCATACCTTAATTTCACAGTCAGAAGCAGACAATCCTGCTGGTGATCCTGAGATACATACCGATAAACTTTATCGTTATGTGGTACAAAAAAAGCAGGGCTAGTTTATTTGGCACAATAAGACCCTAATCCACTATAAAAAACGAGGTCATCTTATTAATTTGACCTCTTTTTTATCACCAGTCGCCGTAAAACCACCCACTTCAGGGGGTGGATATAAGGCGACACACACTGTCGTAAGAAGTCGTTAAAGGGTTGTAAGTTAAAATTAACCTAGCCATACTAAAGGTATGAAAACACTCAAGCTACGCATTAAAGACAAACACATAAAAGATCTGAATCGTCTAAGCGGTTCAGTGAACTTCGTGTGGAACTATGTTAATGCACTTTGCTTTGAGCATCTAAAACGTACCGGTAAGTACTTTTCAGCCTATGATTTAAACCAGTACACCAAAGGTAGCGGCGAGTATTTAGGATTACACAGTCAGACCTTACAGGCTATCAATGAGACACACGCTAAATCACGTAAA
>NZ_FUGE01000141.1 GCF_900162825.1 Psychrobacter piechaudii | reverse complement strand
CCTTAGCCCGTCAGCTAAATGTTCAAGACAATAGCATTACGCTCTTTGATAGAGCCTATTTCTCAGCAGACCTACTGATTAGTTGGCAACAAGCCCATCCAAACAGTCACTGGCTCATGCGGGCTAAAGATAATCTGCGTTACACTGTGATTAAAACCTTTAGTGAAGGGGACTACTTAATACAAATGCCCGTCTCTTTTCAGGCACAAAAGAAAAATCCAAACCTACCTGCTACTTGGCAAGCTCGATTAATTGAGTGTCGTTATGAGGGCAAGACAAGACGATACATCACCTCTTTAATAGATGATAAACGCTTTACTAAGGATAAAGTGGCACAGCTTTACTTGCAGCGCTGGGAGATTGAGATGGCTTTTAGGGAAATTAAGTCTGATTTACAGCAGGGGCTGTTGTTAAGAAGTAAGCTGCCACAGCTTGTGTTACAAGAATTCTGGGGGCTTATGATTGCTTATAATCTAATAAGACGTTTGATGCGCTATATGGCCCTTAGAGCTAAGGTTAGCCCTCTAAGAATTAGCTTTCATATGGCGTCTATTACGATTGTTGATCTGTTACGGTTTGCACCTTTGCAGGCTGCAGGACTCTTCCCTAAGTTGTTAGATGCAGTTATAGAGGAAGGAAAGTTGTTTGTCATTCCTGAACGCAGAAAGCGATCTTGTCCGAGGGTGATTAAGGGGAAACCACAAAAATATCCCCAAAAGAATACCAGTCAGCCTTAACTGACTAGCATTAACCTAATAGGGTGGTTTTTTGATTAATCAGATACTTTTATTTAAGAGGCAATTCTTCTGGTAGATAACAGCGTAAATACGCAATAGCAGCCGTAACGGCTTCTTCACTCATCTCTTTGGTAATCTCATCATACTGCTTAAAAGATAAAGAAAATATACTATGAATCATATGGTAAGCGATCAAAATCTTTTCCTTAATATCTTTAAAGCTTTCCATATTGTAGTGGCTAGACAGCTTTTCAAAAAGCATACCCACCATACTATGGTCCACTTGCTCTTGATATTCGCTACTATTGAATTGGGGACTATTTACACCGTACATCAGTTTAGTCTTAGTTACATCATTGTTAAATAGTTGTACTGCCTGCTGTAATAGTTCAGTAATATAATCTTGCCACCGATCAAAACTAGAAACTTCGATCTTTTCTAATGCCTGCAAAGTATCTATATAATTTAAGAAACGTAGCGCTAAGAAGATGGCCTCTACATTTGGAAAAAAATGGTACGCAGACGCTCTGGGAATATCCGCCTCTTCACAGATATCTACCAAAGTAATATCTTGAATATTATGCCTTTCACTAAGCTTCTTGGCTACCATCAGTAACTTTTGGCGCCGAATTCTACCTTGTTTACTCGTATGCTTAAACTTATTGGGTACAATCTTTTTTGCTAATTCTGAGTCAACAAGGACGTCATTAATTAGATCATTACATCCTTCTTTCATAGGAAGCCTCTTCATTAGTAATCGTTAGGTAGGCCTAATCTCTATATTATTTCTTTTATTGTAACACCATTCTGCGCTCGTGGTTATTGACTAGTGCGTTAATTCTATTATATTTATTTTAACTTAATCTTCGCGCGGACAATGCCGTGATCAGAGAATCGATCTTCATAGTCTTGCTTAAGATGGTCATTAAAATAGTCTACCCGCTCCACCTCCCCCAGTGAAAATTTACCATCGACTAGGAACTCTTCAGAGACAAAAAGCTGATCGATAACTTCCGGCATACCTTGGTACAGATGAGTATAGGCCACATCCTTCATCCAGCCATAGCTAGTCTGCACTTGGGCGGCATCAAACAACGCCACATCTCGCATTGCTTTATCATAGATTACTTCACTGGTTTCTGCTAATAACTGAGTAGTCACACTGTCTGTGACATCATTCATATCTCCTAACAAAATAAGCGGGTGACGGGTCTTATGTAAGATATCAACCATAAACAGTCTTAAGGCTGCCGCTTCAGCAGCTCGCATACACAAGCTTCTAAGCTTGGCGCGTACTCGCAGTAGTGGATCATCGTAATCTTCTAATCGATTGCCTTGTGCATCTCTCAAATAATGAGGCCGCTTACTCTTTAAGTGCGTAGTAATAACTGTAATAGGTTGACCATACACCTCTAGAGTCGCGACCAGAGGAGGACGATTAAAACGTCTGTAAGGGCCTTCATCCGGAATATCTACTACTGCCAACTCCGGAAAATCTGTTAATAGTTGCCACTCCAAAACTTTATGTTTAGTGATAATGGCTAAAGCGGGAGTATCCTGAGCCCTCTGCCCTAAAGTCAATGTGCTGGCAGGATCATTGCTGGCCATGGGGGCTAATACTTGTGAAGGCTCAAATCCCAACTTAAGGGCTAAATCTTGCAGTGCCTTTTCATCCCACACCTCTTGGAAAGCATAAATGTCTGACTTAGCGTTCTTTAACAGCTCATATAATCCATTTAATTTACGGTTATATTGCTCATTGGTATAAGGCTGCATGTTGTCATAATAGCTGCGATTAGGAAGAGCAAAGTTCAATAAATTACTGGTGGCTATATAAAATATCTTGTCCATTTCTTGGGCTTTATTTTTATGAAATCTGTTGTTTTGGCTCATTACGATTGTCCTTTCCTTTCTCTAATAGTGGCTCAGTTTCATCAACAATCTACAGCTACTAACGATGACTTTCTAACTGATGTCTTTCTAACTAGTGTAAGTAATCTACTGTAAGGTTTTAGTTATGGCTTGATGCCATTTGTCTAAATGCTCGTCTCTCTCTTCTGCAGGCATTAACGGCTCAAAGCGCTTATCTAAATCCCAGCTGTCATCAATGGTTGCTTCATCATATAAGCCAGAAGTAATCCCAGCTAATAAAGCAGCACCCTTCGCAGTAATTTCAGTATCTTTGGGTCGTAGCACAGGTACCCCTAACATATCTGCCTGAAACTGCATTAACAAGTCATTATTGGCCGCTCCCCCATCTACTCTAAGCTCCGTCAACGGGCTAGGACTGTCTTTTTGCATCGCAGTTAAAACATCATAAGTCTGAAAAGCTATTGACTCTAAAGCAGCTCGAGCAATGTGCGCTTTAGTACTGCCTCGGGTCATACCTGAAATACTAGCCGTAATGTCGGAGCGCCAATAAGGGGCTCCGAGTCCGGTAAAGGCAGGCACCAGTACTACTTGCTCACTTGACTCTACCTCTTTGGCCAAGCTTTCAATGTCTCGGGATTTATTAAACAGCCCCATATTATCCCGCAGCCACTGCACGATAGCGCCTGCCATAAATACACTGCCTTCAAGGGCGTAAGTTACTTCACGCTTAGAAGGCGTTAGAATGCGCTGGCCGGATTTAACCAATTTTGATAACGAGGTATGCTCAGCTGCCCCGCCCAATAATTGCGGACTATTTTGACGACGTTGCCAGCCTATGGTAGTCAATAGCTGATGTTGGCTTAGCTGCACTTCATGTCCAATATTCATAAGCATGAAGCAGCCCGTGCCATAGGTGTTTTTTGCCATACCTGTAGAGACGCAGCCTTGACCAAATAGGGCAGCTTGCTGATCTCCCAACACCGCTTGAATCGGAATTTGTTTCGCAAACAAACCTTTTTTGGTCTTACCAAAGTCGCCATCAGAAGCAATAACTTTGGGCAGTATTTTTTTGCAGATATCAAACTTAGCTAGCAGATCCTCTGACCACTCTAGCTTATTGATATCATACATTAGAGTGCGTGAAGCATTGGTGATGTCTATCACGTGCTCGCCCCCTGTCAACTTAAACATGAGCCAACTGTCGATGGTACCCACAGCCACTTCTCCCCGCTGTGCTCTGTCTTTTAAGTTGGGATGATTGTCCAATAGCCAGACAATCTTACTGGCACTAAAGTAGGGGTCTATACGTAGTCCAGTGATTGACTGCACATGCTGCTGCATACTCATCTCAGAGCCGTCTACTTTATGCTGTCGTAAGTTTTCGCACCAACTCTCAGACCGTCTGTCTTGCCAAATAATAGCAGGGGCTAATGGCTTACCCGTACGCTTGTCCCATACCACAATAGTCTCGCGTTGATTGGTTATGGCAAGACTGGTGATATCTGTCGCTAACAAGCCAGCCTGGTTAATCGCATCATGAGCACAGCTTATTTGAGTATGCCAAATCTGCATTGCATCTTGTTCAACATAGCCTGCCTTTGGGGTCGATAAAACAGTCGGCTTTTGTGAAATCTGTATTGGACGGGCTCTGTCATCATAAATAATGGCACGACTTGAGGTGGTGCCCTGATCCAACGCTAATATATAACCTGCCATGATGCAGTCTCCCTGATAATACCAATCAAATATAATTATTTTAAAATACGAGGCGGCTAAGCCCTGTGAAAAGGCTAAAACGCTATAAAAACGCCTGTAATACTTGGTTTAAATAGCGTCTACCTAAAGCAGTGGGTTGAATTAAATCCGCTTTATTTACCAATAACCCTTGTTGCTGTAAACGCTCAATAATGGGGGTAATCTCCGCTGCTGATAAGCCTGTTCTATCATTATACAAGTCTAATGGTACCCCACAGCTTAAACGTAAGGCATTCATCATAAACTCCCCACTCAAATCTTCATCTGCAATTGGGGAGAATCCAACCACCTTAGGAAAGCCTTCATAATTCATATAATCTTTTGGCAAACGGGTTTTACTAAAGCGATAAATACCTCGCTCAAACTCTGGATAAATCCCCTCTTCCATTAAAGTAATTTTGCCATGCGCGCCAGCCCCAATGGCCAAATAATCCCCAAACTGCCAATAGTTCACATTATGGCGACACTGGTCATCTTGGTCACCCACCCAGGCCGATACCTCATAATTTTTATAACCCAGCTGGGTTAATAGCGCACTGCCCTGCTCTTCAATATCTGCCAAGTCATTGTCATCGGGCAGTACTGGGGTGTTTCTATAAAACACAGTGTTGGGCTCAATAGTCAGCTGATACCAAGAAATATGGGTAGCGCCTGCCTGATGGGCTTGCTCAATATCATATAAAGCCTCGGCGAGGGTTTGATTAGGCAAACCGTGCATTAAGTCGATATTCACCCGTTTAAACCCAGCCTTTTTTGCCGCCTGCGTGGCCAACTGGGCTTGATTGGCATTGTGAATGCGTCCTAACGACTCAAGCTTAGTGTCTGAAAAGCTTTGTACTCCCATAGAGAGCCTATTAATCCCAACCTTGAGATACTCTTCGAACGGAGCGTGCTCTAAAGTGCCTGGATTGGCCTCCATAGTGACTTCCAAATCACTGGCTAAGGGTAAAACTGATTTTAGATGATCAAACAAACGCTGATACTGTTTAATAGGTAACAGCGAAGGGGTTCCACCACCTATAAAAATAGAGGTGATTTCGCGGCCTTGGATTAGCGGCAACTGTGAATTTATATCTTCAATTAAAGCTTCTACATAAACAGTAAAATGATCGTCGGTCAATGCTTTATTATCTGCTGTAGCAGCTTGAGAGGCTATTTGACTAGACAATGAGCTGTCGTCAACTGGGAGTGTGTGTGAGTTAAAGTCACAATAAGGACATTTTTTCACACACCAAGGAATGTGAATATAAAGGGCTAAAGGAATTTTTGAGACATTTATTGATAGGGACATAAAGATAAGGTCTTATACTCGTTGGCAGATAGTGTTATAGTCACGCTTTTATTTTAATTTAAGCACTTTGATGGTATTTTAGCCCGTTAAAGAATAGTGGCCCTCAAAGAGCTATTAACCGCAAAGCTAGCCGTTTATTAATACGCTTATTATACGTGTTCAATAATTCGATAGTAGAGCAATTAAGTTGATATCTTGATAATAGTGTTTCCGACCATTAATAGCCTATCGTAACGCCTGATGATTAAAAGGCAATGGCCGTAAGTGAATTAAGGGATTAGCGTACGGTGACAAACTCCCTAACCTGCCCTATGGCAGGTTATTTATTTATATCAATGCCAAAGTCGCGACTTAGGCTCTGTCATGTATTATCAAGGCAGCTTCAATAAAACCTTTATTTTAGAAGTTTACTTATGTTGTCTAATTTATCCTTTTCTGAGTTTAAACAGCACAGCTTACGCTTAGGCACTTTAGTGCTTCCCATCCTTATTACTCAGTTCTGCCAAGCAGCGTTAGGTGTGGTGGATGCCATTATGGCAGGCGGCGTATCTGCTTTAGACTTGGCCGCTGTCTCGATTGGCTCAGGTATTTGGCTGCCTTTATTCTTATTGGCTACAGGTACTTTAATTGCTACGACTCCCTTAATCGGAGAGCAAATTGGTCAAAAGACTCCGCAAAATGTGCCTCATATTACGCAGCAGTCTTTGTGGGCAGCGGTTTTAATCGGTCTCTTCGGCTTAGTACTCGTGTCCATGACTCCTAACGTACTCGGCGCCATGGGGGTTCCTGAGGACATTCAGCCTAAAGCCGGCCAATATTTAAGGTTTGTGGCTTGGGGCTTTCCAGCCATCGCCTGTTATGCCGTTTTAAGAAGCTATTGTGAAGCGTTGGGTCGCCCAGAACCCGTAACGGTTATCAGCTTAATTGGTTTGTTTGTTAACATTCCTATTAATTACATTTTTATTCACGGCCTATTTGGTTTCCCTGAGCTTGGCGGTGCCGGCTGCGGTCTGGCGACAGCTTGTGTGTTATGGATAAACGTAATTTTACTGTCTTTGTATTTACTAAAATCCAAACATAAAACGTTTGAAGAGACCCGCTTCTTTTATAGCTTTGCCAAGCCTGACCGTCAACAAATTGGTAAGCTGCTGCGTCTAGGTGTGCCTATCGGTGTTTCTATCTTCTTTGAAGCCAGCTTATTTAGCTTAGCCTCAATTGTGATTAGTCCCTTGGGAGCCATCGCTGTGGCCTCGCACCAAGTGGCTATGGCCGTGACCTCTCAGCTGTTTATGATTCCTATGTCCGTTGCCATGGCTCTCACCATTATGGTATCCAATCGTTATGGGGAGAAAAACTGGTTGGCATTACAACAGGTTCAGCGTACTGGACTGATATGGACGGTGTGTATTGCCTTATGTAGTATGCTTGGCATTTGGCTATTTAGAGAAAACTTAGCCGATCTGTTTACCAATAACCCTGCGGTTAAAGCCCAAGCCATGTTCTTATTATTATTTGCCATTGCTTATCAATTGGTCGATGGCTGGCAGGTAAATATCGCTGGCATATTAAGAGGTATGCAAGATACGCAAGTACCCATGTGGATTACTTTATTCTGCTATTGGCTAGTAGCCCTACCTTTAGGCACCTATCTGGTACGTTTTACCGATACAGGCGCTCAAGGGTTTTGGATTGCATTAGTTACCGGTTTGACCTTATCTTCTGTGTTATTGACCCTACGTTTAATCTATCGTCAACGACAAGTGTTAGGTATTCAGCCTAGAGTTCACCAATAATTTATAAGGACTGAGTCTGCTTTCATATAATTGAGCTATAAATCGGGCTCGAAATAGGTTTTTTGAGTGGGTTTTATACAAATTTTTGCAGTGGGTTAACGTATATTTGAACTAAATGTGCTATTGAAACTTAAATACATCATTTGTCACTCATCAGACGCGACAAAATTTGTTACAATATGCTTAATATTATAAGAACATCTGTAGGCAACCGTATGGACATTGAAAAAATTCGTACGCTCATCGAGCTAATGGAAGAAAAAGACCTGGTTAATCTTGAGATTAAAACAGGGGAGGATAGTGTGAGTCTAACTCGTCACTACAATACACCTATGCCCTCAATGATGGCGTCTAGCCCTGCTTATATCTCAGAGCCGCAAGCTGAAGCGGTTCACATGGGCAGTGTAGAAACCTCGCCAATGGTGGGTGTGTTTTATGCAGCTCCTAGCCCAAATGATCCTCCATTTGTGACCCCTGGCCAAAAAGTTCAGGCTGGTGACACGCTGGGTATTATTGAAGCTATGAAAATTATGAACCCACTTGAGGCCACTCAAAGCGGTATTATTGATGCCATTTTGGTAGAAAATGGCGATGTGGTACAGTTTGGTCAACCCGTTATCCGTTATAGAAGCTAAGAGATAGGCCCCTAGATGATAAAAAAACTGCTTATCGCCAACCGTGGTGAAATTGCTTTACGCATCGTGCGTGCCTGCAAGCAGCTGGGCATTAAAACCGTTGGCGTCTACTCTACTGCTGATGAAGACTTAATGCATCTGCGTTTTGTAGATGAAGCCATCTGTATTGGTAAGCCCAATGCGAGCCAAAGCTACCTAAATACAGCGGCTATCATTACTGCCGCTGAAATTACTGGAAGCGACGCTATTCATCCAGGTTATGGCTTTTTAGCAGAAAATGCTGAGTTTGCGGAAAACATTGAAGAAGCGGGTATCACCTTTGTGGGCCCCCATCCTGACCATATCCGCTTGATGGGCAATAAAGTCTCGGCCATCAATGCAATGAAACAAGCCGGAGTGCCAACCGTACCAGGCTCGGTTGGTACGGTCACTTTGCACAACGCCGAAGAACAAGCAAAAAATATTGGCTTCCCCCTATTAATTAAAGCTGCTGCCGGTGGCGGGGGTCGTGGTATGCGTATCGTTGAGCGCTTTGATCAACTAAACGAGCAGGTACAAGCGGCCAAGCAAGAAGCAGAGCTTTGGTTTGGCGATGATAGCGTCTACATGGAGCGTTATTTACAAAACCCTCGCCACATTGAAGTGCAAGTCTTGGGCGATGGTAATGGTAATGCCATTCATTTGTATGACCGTGACTGCTCACTACAGCGCCGTCACCAAAAGGTATTAGAAGAAGCCCCTGCCCCTGATATCCCTGACGATATCCGTGAGCCTATCTTACAGGCGTGTGTTAAAGCCTGTGAAAACATTGGCTATCGTGGTGCGGGTACCTTTGAATTCTTATTTGAGGACGGTGAGTTCTTCTTTATTGAGATGAATACCCGTATTCAAGTTGAGCACCCCATTACGGAAATGGTCACCGGTATCGATGTGGTAGTTGAGCAATTAAGAATTGCGGCAGGTTATGGTCTGTCTTATCGTCAAAGCGATATCAGCGTGCATGGCCATGCCATTGAGTGCCGTATTAATGCTGAAGATCCACAGACCTTTGCCCCCTCCCCAGGTAAAGTTACTCAGTACTTTATCCCGAGCGGCGCAGGCGTACGCTTTGAATCTCACCTATACCCAGGCTATGAGATTCCTTCGTACTATGACTCCTTGATTGGTAAGCTTATCTGCCATGGTCAGACCCGTGAGCAGGCCATTGCTAAGACGCTGCATGCTTTAGACGAGCTAATTATTGAAGGCATTAAAACCAATATTCCTTTGCATCGTGATCTTATTTTAAAAGATCCAAAGTTTGCCTCTCAAGCACAGAATATTCATTATTTAGAACAGTGTCTATTACCGAAAAAGACTAAATAATCGGGTATAGGGATACTAAACAGCTGATTGCCTAAATAATTGGTTAAATGATTGGCTTGTTTTAGCTTTACTCTAAGCCATAAAAAAAGCAGAAGTGATTTCACTTCTGCTTTTTTGTTTCTAAACTGTCGTTAACTCACAAGCTAAAACAGATTAAGTCAATTAAGACAAATCACGGCCACGGCTGGCTTCGATAGACAGACGTAGACCATTTAGACGGATGAAACCTTCTGCGTCTTTTTGATCATAAGCACCAGCATCGTCTTCAAAGGTTGCAATCTTCTCATCAAATAATGAGTAAGGAGACTTACGGCCAACCACGCTCACGTTGCCTTTGTATAGCTTAACGCGAACAGTACCAGTTACATATTCTTGTGATTTGTCGATTAGCGCTTGTAGCATTTGACGCTCTGGGCTGAACCAATAACCGTTATAGATGATTTTTGCATAGCGAGGCATTAACTCATCTTTTAAGTGAGCTGCTTCACGGTCTAGAGTTAGGGATTCCATACCACGGTGCGCTTTTAGCATAATAGTACCCGCTGGTGTCTCATAGCAGCCACGAGACTTCATGCCAACGTAACGGTTCTCAACGATATCTAGACGGCCGATACCATGCTTACCGCCCAACTCGTTTAGCTTAATCATTACTTCGTATGGCTCAAGTTTTTCGCCATCGATAGCAACGATATCACCTTTTTCATACTCAAGCTCAATGTATTCAGGGGTATCTGGTGCTTGTTCTGGGCTTACTGACCAGCGCCACATATCTTCTTCTGCTTCTGCGTATGGATCTTCTAAGATATCGCCTTCATACGAGATGTGAAGTAGGTTGGCATCCATAGAATAAGGAGATTTTTTCTTATTGGCCGCAAAGTCGATAGGAATATTATGCTCTTCAGCATACTTCATTAAGCTTTCACGGCTTGATAGATCCCACTCACGCCAAGGAGCAATGGTTTTCACTTCTGGAGCCAAAGCGATAGCACCTAACTCAAATCTAACTTGGTCGTTACCTTTACCCGTCGCACCATGACTGATAGCGTCTGCATTGTGCTCTTTCGCGATTTCTACTAAGCGCTTAGCGATTAAAGGACGCGCGATAGAGGTACCTAATAAATATTCACCCTCATAAATTGCGTTAGCACGGAACATTGGGAAAACGTAATCACGGGCGAACTCTGCACGTAAATCTTCGATATGGATATGTTTGATACCCATAGCTTCCGCTTTAGCGCGAGCTGGCTCAACTTCTTCACCTTGACCAATGTCTGCAGTGAAAGTGATTACTTCAGCGTCATAAGTATCTTGCAACCATTTAGCAATAATTGAGGTATCAAGACCGCCTGAGTATGCCAAAACAATTTTATTGATTTTATCTTTTTCGAACGACATAGTGCATCCTTTATCGAGTGAGTGTGAACTTTAAAAAACTATACTATTAAGCGTGGGCATTAAGTAGATTGAATATGGGTTGGAATGGATGGGTCTTTTGCCAAGCTATTCCCCTATATTATTACCTAAAAATGAGTGCTCCTCTCTTATTTATAGGTCTATAAATAAATGCACTCATTGACCTACTCCCACCACCAAACCTAGAGGTTATGGTGGGGGAATCTTTGCGACCCATAGTAACCTCAATCTAAGATTGTGTCACCACCTTTCGCCATGCCACCTACGCTGATAGGTATAGCCATGGAGGAACTCTTTACACAGTAGCAAGTCCTGCTACATCAGCTAACGCCTGACGGCGTATATTAATGCTTGCATTGATATCACGGTCATGGTGCGTTTGACAGCTAGGACACGTCCAATGACGCACCGATAACGGCAGACTGTCTAATTTGTGATGACAATGCGAGCAAGTTTTAGAACTGGCAAAGAACCGATTTACCTTTAGGATATTCTTACCATACCAACTCGCCTTGTAAGTAAGCAGAGTAACAAACTGTCCCCAGCCAACACCATTAATGGCTTTAGCAAGTTTACGGTTCTTTACCATGTTTTTTACACCTAAATCTTCAATCGCATAACTGGTCGCTTGGTTTTCGCAAATCAGTTTATACGTGACTTTATGGTGTAAATCTAAGCGCTGGTTGCGTACTTTTTCATGAATACGAGCAACCGCTAATTTTTGTTTTTGATAGTTTTTACTTTGTTTTTGTTTACGAGCAAAGATTTTTTGCTGTATAGAAAGTCTTTGACTGGCTTTGGCTAAATGTTTTGGGTTATCAAACTTGTTACCGTCTGATAAGTTAAGTAAGTGGCTGATGCCTAAGTCAATACCAACAGTTAGGCTAGGCTCTATTGTGGTAGGTGTTGGTGCAACTTCATTGTTTTCAACTAAAATACTTGCACAGTATTTGCCTGTTGCTGTCTTACTAATCGTTACTGTCTTAACCCTGCCCTCAAACTCACGGCTAAATAAGGTTTTGATGCCTTTTATTTTAGGTAGATTGATAACTCCCTGCTCAA
>NZ_FUGE01000028.1 GCF_900162825.1 Psychrobacter piechaudii | reverse complement strand
TTGCCGTAAAACCACCCACTTCAGGGGGTGGATATAAGGCAACTCCGTAGTTATGCTTACGCAAAGAAAGCTGTTTAGTGTGGCGTATTTTGCTGTTCAATATACTGGCGGATAATCTCAATTGGAGCACCGCCACAGCTACCTGCAAAGTAACTAGGTGACCACAACGCACTGCCCCATAACTGCTTAGAGATAGATGGATATTGCTTTTTGCGAATAAGTCGACTAGAAACGCCTTTCAAACTATTAACCAAACTTGAGATAGCCACCTTAGGGGGATAAGTCACCAGCAAGTGCACATGGTCATCTTTACCATCAAACTCCACAAGCTCGGCTTCAAACTTTTTGCACACATCATCAAAGATAGCCTCAAGGTCATCAAGAACTTGTTTGGTGAAAACTGCTCGTCGATACTTAGCGACAAAGACCAAATGTACATGCAAATTAAAAACAACGTGTCTACCACGTCTTAAGTCGTTTTCCATTGATTAGACCAATATTGAATAAAAGGTAATATCAGTATAAACTAACCCTATGAAAACACTCAAACTACGCATCAAAGACAAACACGTAAGCCAACTAAACAAAATAGCTGGTAGTATCAACTATGCGTGGAACTATGTTAATGACTTGAGTTACAAACATCTACAAAAGGCTGGTAAATTCTTTTCAGCCTACGACCTTAACGAATACACCAAAGGCAGTGGCGAACTATTAGGCTTACACTCACAAACCCTACAAGCCATCAACGAGACTCACGCCAAATCTCGCAAACAATTCAAAAAAGCCAAACTTAACTGGCGTACTAATAGAGCTGATGCCAAGCGTAAATCACTGGGCTGGATACCTTTTAAAAAGTCTGCTATCAAATACCTAAGCACAAGACAAACGGGAAAGAAAGCACTTAAATCAACCATACAGCTATCCCTATCTAAAGGTCAAAAGCTTATCATAGATGTATTCGATAGCTACAACCTAAGCCTATATCAAATTAACACGCTTGAGATAGTACAAGACAGTCGTAGTCGTTGGTATGCGTGTATCACCGTTAAAGACTTTCCTAAGCAAGCAAGCGGTATGGGCAGCGTTGGTATTGACTTAGGCTTAAAGGAATCTGCTACCACATCAAACGGTGACAAGCTGACAACCAAACAAACGCAAAAGTGGGCTAAAAAGCTTGCTATCGCTCAACGTGCTAACAATAAAAAACTTGTTAAAGCAATCCACGCCAAAATCAAAAACACAAGATTAGACTTAATTCATAAATTCACCACCAAGCTTGTTAAAGATAACAGCTTAATTATGGTTGGTGAAGTTAAATCTCGCTCATTTACAACTAAAAAAACCAATCTAGCTAAATCAACATACGATGCAGGATGGTTTGAACTCAAAAGACAACTGGACTATAAGTGCAAGTATGCAGGTTGTCAGCTTGAGAT
>NZ_FUGE01000108.1 GCF_900162825.1 Psychrobacter piechaudii | reverse complement strand
GAGAAAGGAATTTGCGAAGCATTTGGCAACGTTTTACTCGAAGCCTGTACTTTGGACTAGAGCATATTGTTTGCTGAGCACTGTTGGTGCTACTATTGATACAATTAGGCAATATATCGAAAAACAAGAGCGCCCTGACCAGCTCGCCCGTGCTGACATCTCCATCTAAATCAAAGATTATAGGTGGAGAATTACGCACGATTTGTTAAACTTTAGGCGTTAGGAGCCTTCATGTACGGGATAACTGACCTTACGGCTTATATTCTTGGCACCATCGCCATTATATTATTACCCGGCCCCAATAGCCTTTATTGCTTATCGGTAGCGGCTGCACAGGGTATTGGCAAAGGCTATCGTGCCATCGCTGGCATCTTCGTTGGCGATGGTATCTTAATCTTAGTCACCGTGTTTGGCGCAGGTAGCTTATTAAAGCTCTACCCTTCTTTATTTAATGCCATTAAGTTAATTGGTGGCTTATATCTGATGTATCTTGGGGTAAAGCTATTAATCGGCGCTTATCATACTTTTTCTCAGCGTATGATATTGGCGCAAGCCACGCCCAAGCTTACTGTCCCGGCTACTCATCAAAACTACTTTTATCGGGCCATGCTACTAAGCTTGACCAACCCCAAAGCTATTTTGTTTTTCTTATCTTTTTTTGTGCAGTTTGTTGATCCAAGCTATGAGCACCCACTACTGTCCTTTTTATTATTGGCAGTAATTTTGCAGTGTATTAGCTTTGCTTATTTAAGCGTTCTGGCCTTCGCTGGTCAGGGTCTGGCTAGAAGGTTTAACCGGTACCCTTTATTGATCGTGCTAAGCATGAGTTTGGTAGGTTTACTGTTTATCGGCTTTGCCATAAAGCTGTGGCAAGCTCAGCTAATGTAAGCTAAAGCCCGCCCGCCCAAAATAGGCTTATTCCTCACGCATTTCAGGCAGTCTATTGGAGGTGATTTGATAAACTAAGGCTGCCGCCAAGACAATACCCACAGGTATTAGCATTGCGGTATAGCCTAGTGCAAAGTAGCCAAAGGCCCCAACCACACCACCGCCGCAGAAGCTATACCAAATGATGGTTTGAAAACCAAGCATCATTTTATTGACAGGACGACCCGCCAGCCAGTTGCCGATGGCCGCCCCCATATCTGAAGTAAGACCCGTTAAGTGCGTGGTACGTATTACTGCCCCACTATAAGTCGCTACCATCGAGTTTTGCAGACCACAAGCCATCGCTGCCAAAAGCTGACCCAGATAGTCGTGCTGAAAGAACAACAAGAAGCTACAAAACAATAAGCTGGCCTCGATAAATAAAGCCAATCCATAACGACGACCCAGCTTTAACGAGCGCTGGCCAATTAGGTAGCCACTTAATATCGAGCCTGCCAAAAAGGAAAGTAACGAGGCCCCAATAAAAAATATAGCGGGCCAATCAAATCGAGCAATGGCGGAAGAAAAGAGGCTAACGTTACCAGTCACATGGGACACAGAAAGATTGGTAAAGCCACTTAAAGCGATAATATTTACACAGCCAGCACTAAAGGCTAGAACCGCTCCACCGATTAAAATCCATAGAGGTAATTTTGTTATCATAACCACCACTTATTGTTAAGTGTTTACTCAAATCGCAAATATGTATTGTTTATTATTGCTCAGCTTGTAATGCTTAGCTTTTATTGCTTAAAGTCACTGCCTAATAGACTCACCCTGGCATCACTAAACATATCCATATCAGGGGCTAAAGTGCGCATAAAACGGTCAAAATAAAGCATCTGCTTGGTCAATAAGGCAAAATCACGAGGGAAATGGATGCCATGACGTTTGCCGACCTCGACAATCTCTAGCATCATTTTGTTAAGCTCATCGGCCTGCTCTTTGCTATTAAAGGGCTTACCACTGGTATAGGTCTTATCTTCAGCCATAATACGGGTAATCATCTTAGCCAAGTCGCCAGCCAACTGCGCTTGATCGACCTTATCGCGCTCATGGGTCATTCCCATATCAACCATACAACTGGCCATAGTGACATAATCATTGTCTTGCAATGCTTGCATCATTCCCATACACGCCTGCCAACTCTCTGGTGCAAGCTTACCGACGATACCAAAGTCGATAAAGCCGATTCGGCCATCTTTTAACAGCATCAGATTACCCGCGTGTAAGTCAGCATGGAAGCTGTTACAGAACATAAGGCTTGCAAACCAAGTATTTAAAGTATCGGCCATGACTTGGGCAGGATCGTCACAATATTGACGCATTGCCACTTCATCTACCATAGAAATACCATGCAGACGACTCATGGTTAGTACCCGCTTGGTAGTGAGCTCTTCTACCACTTCTGGCGCCACTACCTTGGTATTACCCGTCATTTGCAAGAATTGCTGAAAATCTCGGATATTGGACGCTTCAGCAATAAAATCTGTCTCCGCCATCATCCGAATACGAATCTCATCGATAATAGGTGAGATACTCGCAAAGCGCATTTGTGGCATTAGTTTTTCCATAAGCTTGGTAACGCCGTGCAGCACACCAAGGTCGGTCTGCATAATGACTTCAACATCAGGTTTTTGGACTTTTAGCACCACTTCTCGCCCATCAGGCAAAGTCGCCGCATGTACCTGAGCAATACTGGCCGACGCCAAAGGCTCTTTGTCAATTTTGCTAAATAAATCTTCTAAGCTTTGACCCTCAGTTAGCAGCTCTTCTTTTAGCACTTGCTCAATGTAGCTATAAGGCAAAGGCGTGGTTTGATCGAGACACCCTTGAAAAGCAATCACATAATCACGGGGAAACAACGAGGGTGTACTGGCAATAAACTGACCAATTTTGATATAAGTAGTGCCCAACTGCTCAAAGGTCTCACGTAACATCACTGCATCAGGCCGCTCCCCTTTGGCAACCCTTAACGCGGATAACCCGGCAACACTGGCAGTGTGGCGGACACGATTGACAACATTAAAAGACTTTCTTAGTAGATTAGGCATTGTTATTTTATTTAACCCATAAAGAGATTAAGACAGCAGTGTCTGTAAATTATAACCGAAAATTAAATGTGTAGCTCGTGACCACATCGATCACAAAACTGAGCACCAGCAGCATGACCAAACTTACCACAATTAGGGCAAGTGACTGGGTGCAACTGAGGTCGCATACTTTTGGCAAGCTCTGAGGTAAAGATACCAGTTGGTACCGCAATAATGGAGTAACCGGTCATCATCACCATGGTCGCTATAAACTGACCTAAAGGGGTCTTGGGTGACATATCCCCGTAACCTACCGTGGTCAGCGTAACCGTCGCCCAGTAGATAGATACCGGGATACTGGTGAAGCCATTCTCCGGTCCTTCGACCACATAAATGACTGAGCCGAAAATCATAACCAGCAGCACCAGCGACAGGAAGAAAACCGTAATTTTTTGCTGGCTGGTTCTAAGCGCTGCGGCCAAAAAACCCGCTTGCTGCATGTAAGACTTGAGCTTAAGAACCCTAAATACCCGTAAGATACGCAGGATACGAACCACGATCAGGTATTGAACCCCACCGAATATTAAGCTTAGATAGCTTGGTAATACTGACAGTAAATCCACTATACCAAAGAAGCTGAAAACGTAACGTACTCGGTTTGGCGCCGAAAACAGTCGCAGTAAATACTCAATAGTGAACAAAATGGTGAAGAACCATTCTGCATAAAAGAAGACTGTACCGAATTGCAATCGTAGATACAGCACACTATCGAGCATTACCACTGCCACACTGGTAGCAATGGCAATCAGCAGAACAATATCAAATAACTTACCTAAAGGCGTATCCGTTCCTTCAATAATAATATGGATACGATCACGTAAGTGATTTAGCGTATTTGAGGATAGTTTTTTCATAAATACGGGTAGCTAGTCTATAATGGAGACTCATTATACGTGATTCAATTAACAATGTTACCTATTCCCTTAACTTTGTTTCAGCCACAGTTAATTTAATATACAGAATATTATCGGTAATGTGGTAGCCTTTAGTCACTCACTTTATAGCTTTATCGGTTCTAAACTAGGACTGAAATCAAAATAGATATTTCTGCTATAATTAGCTAGCTTTAGAAAAGAAGTCTAATCAGCCTATAATCCCAAGTTTTATAAATCTTTAGCTCAGCGGCTTTAAGCAGCTGTGGTTGGCCTATTTCTACAACCATACAGCCTTTAAGCCACTATAAAATTAACGTCGTATTTGACAATTAATTTGTTTAACGTAATTGATAAGGATAAACACATTATGGCAGGTCATTCTAAATGGGCAAATATTAAGCACAAGAAGGCCAAAGAGGATGCCAAGCGTGGCAAAATCTTCACCAAAATTATTCGTGAGCTTGTATCAGCAACTAAGCAAGGTGAACCAGATCCAGAAACCAACCCTCGCTTACGGGCAGCAGTAGAAAAAGCCCTGTCAGCCAACATGACCAAAGACACCATCCAACGTGCAATCGAGCGTGGCGCCGGTAACTCTGAAGGCGGCGAAATGGATGAGCTGACTTATGAAGGTTATGGTATTGGCGGTGTGGCGGTATTAGTTGAAACCATGACCGATAACGTAAACCGTACCGTGAGTGAAGTACGTCATGCGTTTACTAAATTTGATGGTAACTTAGGAACTTCAGGTTCAGTGGCCTATCTTTTCACCAAACGTGGTGAGATTATCTTCGATGATGTGTCATTAGAAGATGACATTATGATGGTGGCCTTAGACGCTGGCGCGGTTGATATAGAAAATGATGGGGAAAGCTTATTGGTTATCACTGAGCCAGAAAACTTTGGTGCCGTTAAAGACGCCTTAACCGAAGCAGGATTTGAGTCTAGCAATGCTGAAGTGACCATGTCACCTTCAACCACAGCGTTAATCGATAATCTTGAAGATGCTGAAAAAGTGATGAAGATGATTGATATGCTAGAAGACTTGGATGATGTACAAGACGTGCATACCAACGTGGATTTCCCAGATGAGATTTTAGAGCAGCTGTCATAAATCTATTTACCGCGAAGATATATAAAGCGATAAAAGACGGCTCTATTATTAAGACATCAGCTTTGACCTCCTCCCCTCGCTAAACCGAGGGGATTCCTACAGCTAGACGGTCAAGCCCGACCGCAAGGATGTTCTTAGCAGCATTGATATCTCTATCATGCCATGTGCCACACTCAGCACAAGTCCATCCTCTTATTCGCAAACCCGCTCTACC
>NZ_FUGE01000171.1 GCF_900162825.1 Psychrobacter piechaudii | reverse complement strand
CCTTAACACACGGCACATAGTGGTGATGCGAAAGAGGAACTGGTTGTCTTTGATAAAGGCGTACCTGACTAACTGTTTCTCGCGAAGTACGCCGTCGCCAACTCGAGCATAGCTCTCCCCTTGCGTCGGGGCGAAGCAGTGCTTCGCTTTATCCCTCCTCATTTAGTATTTCGCGTTCCTCTTCAGCCACTTTGAGCTGCCGCTTGAGCTGCTTTATTTCTTGAAGAGCACTCATAAGATCAGGATCATATTGCTCTGTGCCGACAAGCTTGCCTTGATTGGCTTTGTTATGCCAATTTGATAGCGTTTGCATGGCAATGCCAAGCTGCTTTGCAGTGGCTGAGATATTGCCATTATTGTCTGATATCTTCTTGACGGCCTCGGCTTTAAATTCGTCACTGTAGGTTCTTACTTTCTTGGTCATGATAAACTCCGATTAATACGCTTAGTTTACCAAGTTTACCTCTACGGTTTCTTCAGCATAGCTCAATCGATACCGATACCTTAATTCAGTACATTGACCGTATTACCATGTTCTACATCAAGACTGCCGATAAATTACAGCGCACCTCAAAGTGGCGTGAAAGCTTAGAGGGTGGCTTAGATTATCTAAAACAGGTCATTATTGACGATAGCTTAGGTATTGTCGAAGAATTAGAAGATCAAATGCAGTTATTGGTTGATAGTTATGTTTGCGAGTGGAAAGCCACCATCACTGACAAAGAGAAGCTAAAACGTTTCCGTCATTTTGTTAACAGTGAATTGGCTGATGACAACGTGGTATTTGTGACTGAGCGTGAGCAAATTCGTCCTGCTACTGAAACCGAAAAACAGGTGTTAGAAGCGATAGTTTAGCGTTACCTAACTCCTATTTCATAATCACTGACACAAGGAAAGTCGTATGACCACTCAATTAATTTGTAAACTTAATGTTATCATCCCAGAAGGGGGCGTTTGTGCCCTGATAGAGGGCAAACAAGTGGCTGTTTTTCGTACCAAAGATGACCAACTCTTCGCCATTGATAACTTTGATCCTTTTAGTAACGCCAATGTATTATCGCGTGGTCTAATTGGGGGCACCCATATCAAGACCGAATTGCAAGATGGTAGCGTTAAGGAGCAAGAAGTTATCTATATTGCCTCCCCTATTTACAAGCAGCGATTTGACCTAGCAACGGGTCAATGCTTAGATGATGACACGGTTAAACTGGATTGCTATGACGTGAGCTTAGAAGGCGATAAAGTTATAGTCGGCCTGAAAGATGCAATAGCAGCTTAAGCCATTTATTAAAGCATTAAAAAACACACCCTACATAAAGTTTTAAAAAAAGGCACTCAAAAATTATCTTGAGTGCCTTTTAGCTGTCTTAAGTGATTTTTATGTTTGAACTTAACAATTAATTGAGCCTATCAGTTTTGAGTTTGGCTTATGGGTACAATACGCTCGTGCTGACCGTCACCCAATAAAGATTGACTGCCTATACCTTCAGGGTTTATTTTAAGATAAGCGGTCATCTGAGCCACTATTTCTTGATCTTCTTCAGACAAAATACGCTGTTTAATCGCTTCAACAGGCGGTACAGGCAAATTCTTCAATAAAGACAATAACTGACTGCTATGACCTTTGGTAACCACCAATTCAATTAGCTGGCGGGCATCAACAGGCAAATCCGCTGTTGACTGAGCCATAAGCGCTAAATGATAGGCGCCATGAGTGTCTTCATCTGTCATCACACGTTGCTCAATGGCTTTATAAGTCTCGCTGGTTGCTCCCCCTGCCACACTTAGTAAGTGTATACACTTAAGAGAAGAGTGCACCTCGTTATCAGCAATGGCTTTGATTTTTTCTGATTGTTCTTCTAATAATTTGCGTTTCTGCACTAACTTGTCATCTGAAGTCATATTTTATTCCTAAATTTTCTAAAAACGGGCTATTGCTGACTCTAATTAAAAATCATGTTCTCAATATCTTTAAGCTTATTGGCTAGTAGCTTAACCCTATTAAAAACAACTGCCCGTCTTTAGCGTATGCCCAAAGCATACTTACTTATTAAATAGTTTTTTACTTAACAGATATATGGCGATTATTATGAATTTATAAAGCGCTGAAATACAAAAACATAACATGCCTGCAGGTCGGCAACTAGCCACTAAAAAAGCCTCAGATCTTCTCTGAGGCTTTTTTAGTGTTTAACTTACTTTTTAGCACTATTCTTTTTAGGGCAGTGTTTTTAGTACTATTCTATCGATTAGGCTGGGCTGTGCTCTTCAACCAAAGGCTTAAGCTCACCTGATTGATACATCTCAAGGATAATATCAGATCCGCCCATCAATTCACCATTGATCCATAACTGTGGGAAAGTTGGCCAGTTAGCAATCTTTGGTAAGGTAGCGCGAATTTCAGGGTTTTCTAAAATATTAACGAAAGCAAATGGACGACCAATTTGAGTCAATACTTCAATGGCTTTTGCAGAGAAACCACACTGTGGGAATTGCGGTGTGCCTTTCATATAAAGAAGTACTGGGTTTTCTTTAATTTGGTTACGGATTAGGGTTTCGATATCTTGATTTTGATCTGTCATAATAAATCCTTATTGGAAGACACGTGTAAAACTTCAGTTAAAGAAGCAGGGAGAATAAAAGTGACGTTAAATTATTAATGGGGATGGTAACAAATAATGCAACAAAAATGCATATTCAACACAGATTATTGTTTACTCACGAGAACCACAGCACTGCATAAAACACCTTCTTGACGACCGGTAAAGCCCAACTTCTCAGTAGTAGTCGCTTTTACACTAATATTTTCTACATCCGTGGCTAGGTCTTGAGCAATATTAGTACGCATCGCTAGGTTGTGTTTGGCTAACTTGGGACGTTCACAAGCCACAGTAATGTCAGCATTAATCAGCTTATAACCCTTTTGCTGAACTAAATCATAGACATGACGCAATAGAACTCGTGAATCTAGACCTTCATTGGCATCATCCGTATCAGGGAAATGCTGGCCAATATCACCCAAAGCCAAAGCTCCCAATAAAGCATCAGCTAAAGCATGTAATACCACATCGCCATCAGAATGCGCCAATAAGCTATGGCTATGCTCAATCTGCACCCCTGCCAATGTTACAAACTGTTGAGCAGCACTATCTTGGTTTCCACTCTCTGACGACTTGTCATAAAAGGCATGTACGTCAATACCTTGTCCAATTCTTATCATTATTAGCCTATCAGTGTTATAATTTAGCCAAATTTTAGCATAGTTTCTAATAATATGACGATATCTGCCTCTTTTGACAATAACCCTTACGATTTACCTGCATTGCGCCTAAGTGATGTGCCTAATCCTGAACAAACACGAGTGATCGTAGGTATGTCGGGTGGTGTGGACTCTTCTGTATCTGCAGTACTACTGCAAAAAGCAGGCTTTCAAGTGGAAGGCTTGTTTATGAAAAACTGGGAAGAAGATGACGGCACCGAGTACTGTACGGCTATGGAAGACCTAGCCGATGCTCAAGCTGTGTGTGACAAATTAGGAATTACCCTACACACTGCCAACTTCGCTATGGAATACTGGGATCGAGTATTTGAGCACTTCTTAGCCGAATACCAAGCTGGCCGTACCCCAAACCCAGACATTCTGTGTAATAAAGAAATCAAGTTTAAAGCCTTCTTAGATTATGCCTCTGATCCTAAATTCGGTCTGGGTGCGGATTACATCGCTACCGGTCACTACACTCGCCGCAGTATCAATTACTCGCGTGAAGATGGGACTGAAGTAGCCCGACTATTACGTGGCCTAGATAACAACAAAGACCAAAGTTATTTCTTACACGCAGTGGGCGGCGATAAAATTGCCAAGACTTTATTCCCAGTGGGTGAATTAGAAAAACCTGAAGTGCGCAGAATTGCCGAAGAGTATGAATTGGCTACTGCTAAGAAAAAAGACTCTACTGGTATTTGCTTCATTGGCGAGCGCCGCTTCAAAGATTTCTTACAACAATACTTACCGGCCAAACCTGGCAATATTGTGACCGATGATGGTATTACCATTGGCAAACATGATGGCTTAATGTATTACACCTTGGGTCAGCGTGGTGGCATTGGTATTGGCGGCGTAAAAGACCGTCCTGAAGAGCCGTGGTTTGTACTAAAAAAAGACTTAACCAACAACGAGCTAATTGTGGGGCAAGGTCATGACCACCCTATGCTTCTGAGCCAAAGTCTGACCGCTTATAAGCTTGATTGGGTTGAGAGTGTTGCCCCGAAAGCCCTGTTTAGTGAGCAGGGCTTAAAGTGTTTGGCCAAAACCCGCTATCGTCAGCCGGATCAAAGCTGTACAGTCTTTGCAGATTCTGAAGACGGTAGCCGAGTTAAAGTTGTGTTTGATGAGCCACAACGTGCGGTTACTCCTGGTCAATCTGCGGTGTTTTATGTTGGTGAGGTTTGTTTAGGTGGCGGTGTGATTGAGTCGTTTGAGGCATAAGCCTTTTGCTACAATCTGCCTTTACGTCATATTTATGAGCGATAACTTGCTATAATTGGCTTCAGTAATTTTAAAATGCTTACCTTACTAGGTATTACATTGACATTAGATATTACATTAAAGGGAACCTAGGTTCCCTTACTTTATTTAATTTGCTATAAACGTTTAAACTTCGTTTTTTAATAATCTCGTTTCATTAACCCACTGAGTTGAAGGATATTTATGTCTGCCTCTTTATCTGCGTTAACTGCCCTATCTCCTATTGACGGTCGCTACGCCAGCAAAGCTGATTCACTACGTGAGCATTTGTCTGAGTTTGGTCTGATTAAAGCCCGTGTTACCGTTGAAATTCGCTGGTTGCAAGCCTTAGCTGACAATGATGCCATCACTGAATTGGCAAAATTTGATGCTGAAACCAATGACTTCTTAAATGCTATCGTTGATAACTTTAGTGAAGCGGATGCTCAAGCGATCAAAGACATTGAAAAAACCACCAACCATGATGTAAAAGCAGTTGAGTATTTCATCAAAGATAAATTCCGTGGTAATGCTAAATTAGAGGACAGTCTAGAGTTCATTCACTTTGCCTGTACTTCTGAAGACATCAACAACCTATCTTATGCGTTAATGCTAAAAGACAGCCGTGAAATTCTTGTTGCTAAGTTACAAGAAGTGACTGACTCAATTGTGGCCCTTGCCAAAGAGCATGCTAAACAGCCAATGTTGTCACGCACTCACGGTCAGACCGCTAGCCCAACTACTTTGGGTAAAGAGATGGCCAACGTAGCATACCGCTTAGCCCGTCAAATTAAGCAAATTAATGAATTGGAACTATTGGGTAAAATCAATGGTGCCGTGGGTAACTACAACGCTCACCTATCAGCCTACCCTGAAGTAGACTGGACCGCTCATGCTCAAAGTTTCATCACAGAACGTTTGGGTTTAGTCTTCAACCCTTACACCACTCAGATTGAACCACACGATTATATCGCTGAGCTATTTGATGCGGTTCGTCGTTTCAATACTGTATTAATCGATTATAACCGTGATATCTGGCAGTACATTAGCTTAGGCTACTTTAAGCAAAAGCTAAAAGAAGGCGAAGTTGGCTCTTCAACTATGCCACATAAAGTTAACCCAATCGACTTTGAAAACTCTGAAGGTAACTTAGGTGTGGCAAACGCTATGTTGGCTCACTTAGGTGAAAAACTGCCTATTTCACGTATGCAGCGCGACCTATCTGACTCAACGGTTCTACGTAATATTGGCGTAGGTCTTGCTCAAAGTATGATTGCTTATGATGCCTGCTTAAAAGGTATTGGCAAGCTAGAAGTCAACCCAGAAAGACTAGACAGCGATCTTGATAATGCTCAAGAAGTACTGGCTGAGCCTATTCAAACTGTTATGCGCCGCTACCGTGTGGAAAACCCATACGAAAAACTAAAAGCTCTAACCCGTGGTCAAGCGATGACCCGTGAAAAAATGCTTGAGTTTGTGAGTGGCAACGAATTAGATGCGGTTCCAGAAGCGGATAAAAAACGCCTACTTGAGCTGACACCTGCTACTTACATAGGTAACGCAGATGAGCAAGCATTAGCCATTGATGAGTGGATTGCTAAGCTAAATAAATAATTTATGCTTTAAAGTTAAAGCAAGTTGATGTTAGAGAAACAAAAAACCCTGCTTTTATAAGCAGGGTTTTTATAATTATGAAGGCAATATCTTATTCTGCTGAAGCTAAATTAGTTATCCAAATGTATTCAACTAATCCTTAATTCAGTTAGCATCAAACCAATAAGACTAAAAAATCTTAATCTTTTTTATCATCCTTATCGTCATCACCACCAGGTATAATAGCTTTACCCACGGCTACGGTGCCTTTAACTACCCCTTTGGTGGTTTTATAGGCTACTTTAACTGGCACAGTAACCAACTTGTGTACGCAACCTTGTATCATGATACTGCTAATGATAATGGTTAATAGCGTTAATTTTTTCATAACTTTCCTAGAAATTATATAGACTCATTTAAGCAACGATAATAAATCATTAAAATAGCATACTAAAGCTAGATTTTATATTATTTCCCTACTCTAACCTTAACAACAAATGAAATAGCTGACCGACTAATGGTCAGAAAAACTGATTTAACCACCCTGGATTATTTATGACACCCCTTAATTTTTGTTTACCTGACACCGTTACCCCCGAACAATTCTTAACTGAATATTGGCAAAAAAAGCCACTGCTTATCAAGCAAGGCTTACCTCAATTAAAAGACATGTTTGAACCACAAGATATCTTGGGATTAAGTCTGGATGAGGCCGCCACCTCTCGGCTGATTACCCAAAATAAAACTGAAACTGGCGAGCAGTGGCAATTACAACAAAGCCCTTTAACCGAAGAGATGTTCGCTGATTTACCTGAGCAGTGGACCGTATTGGTTCAGAACTTAGAGCAATGGTCGCCTGAACTAGGTCAGCTATGGAATGCCTTTAACTTTATCCCGCAGTGGCAACGAGATGACATCATGGTGTCTTATGCCCCCAAAGGTGGCTCTGTTGGTAAGCATTATGACGAGTATGATGTTTTTTTAGCACAAGGCTTTGGCTATAGACGTTGGCAGCTCGGAAAGTATTGTAATGAAAGGACTGAGTTTATCGAAAATCAGCCCATTCGTATCTTTGATGACATGGGAGAGATAATTTTTGATGAAGTATTGGAGCCAGGTGACGTACTATATGTACCGCCCAAACTTTCTCATTATGGAGTGGCACAAGATGACTGTCTGACCTTCTCATTTGGCTTTAGACGCCCAAATTTAATGCAAGTTTTAGACAGCTTAGTCGATGCAGCAACCAGTGAACCTTCACTGTTTACGCCACTGCTATTAGATCAGCCCTTACAAGCCCCCGGAAAGCTGAATCAACACAGTATCTCACAGATCAAACAGCAATTGCTTGAACTACTGCAGTCCCATCAAGGTGAAGAGCTGGTCGCAGAAGCGGTTAGTGAAGTGGTCAGCAAACGCCAGTATGAGCTTTTAGTCCCCGAAGATAGCCTTGATGCAGAAGAATTACAACAAGCCTTATCTGAGGGAGCCATAATAAGAACCGATTATAGCAGCCGCCTAATTTATACTGAACTTGATGATCAGCTAATGGTTTATGCCAATGGTCAGCCTTTAGCCGATATCAGTGACTGTGAAGCAGAGCTGTTAAAGCGCCTGGCAGATGCCGACAGCCTGACTTATGAAGATTTTTTAGCAGCGAAACTATCTACTGAGACTGTTATGAGCTGGCTTGAGAACAGTTGGGTTTGGTTGGACTTTTGATCAGAGCTTGAGTCAGACTTCGAAAGTTAAGCACTATATTTACATTAGCGACATATTTTAGGGGCCATTCAAGGATTTATTAACGTCATCTCTTTATTAGTTTACATTTGTACACACACTTTACTTTATTTGCTTTTATAATGAAATGGTGAGTAATCAATCATGCACTTTGATATTGGGATGTTGGGTTAATAAGCTATTAGCCTATTTTCACAATAATATAGGGAGTGCTCTAATAAGGAGAATTACCATGTCAGATGATAATACAGTCAATAAAACCACGAAAATGGCCCGTAATGATATTAATCAGGATCATTTAGACAAAAAGGATCAGCAACGTACCAATGATTGCGCCTTAGACATGATGCAAGGTATGCACGAGCATGAAGAACATGACTCTAATGATTAAGATAGTAAATACGGCAAATATTAAATAAATATAAAGATAAAAAAAGACGCTTTAAGCGTCTTTTTTTATAGGGTAATCATTTAGTAAATAAGGGCAGTAAACTTATACCAATTCCACAAAATAATATACAATATAATCAACTCAACAACATAATAGAATCATATGCCGAAAAA
>NZ_FUGE01000199.1 GCF_900162825.1 Psychrobacter piechaudii | reverse complement strand
AAAGGTAGAGCAGGTTTGCGAATAAGAGGATGGACTTGTGCTGAGTGTGGCACATGGCATGATAGAGATATCAATGCTGCTAAGAACATCCTCGCGGTCGGGCTTGATCGTCTAGCTGTAGGAATCCCCTCGGTTTAGCGAGGGGAGGAGGTCAAGAAAGGAGAGGGGTTATGAACGAAGAAACTGTAGAAAACGCCGATATCATCCCTAAATCGAAGTTGCCATTTTCTCAGGCATGCGAAAATAATAAAGATCCAATATTGAGTGTGTTGCAACAAGAACTGCAGAATTACCATCATGTGTTCGAAGTCGGTTCAGGCACTGGGCAACATAGCGTCTATTTTGCACCCAGATTACAGCATCTACAATGGCAAACCAGCGATATCATTGATAATCATCGAGTGATTCAAGGGTGGCACGACCAACATCCTGCGCCTAATTTGCATCTGCCCTTAGCCTTTGGTCTGACTAAGGATAAAATACCTAAACCCCTGAACTGTATGGATAGCCAAACCGGTAATTTGCCATATGATGCTGTATTCACTGCTAACACCCTACATATCATTGCTTGGCCCTTGGTTGAGAGGTTATTTGAGTTAGTCGGGGAAGCACTGCCTATTAATGGTAAGTTCGTAATATACGGACCTTTTAATGAGAACGGTCAATATAGTAGTGATAGCAATAGACAGTTTGATAAGCATTTGCGTGAGCGAGATCCAAACAGTGGTATTCGTAATAAAGAGGATGTCATTGCTTTAGCTAAACAGCATCAGCTAATCTTCGATAAGCAGTATAAGATGCCAGCTAATAACGAGATTTTAGTTTTCAAAAAAACAAAGTTTGAACTTTGAGAGATATAACCATCAACCTATTTTACTAATGCGAGTGAAAGAACAGAGATAGTGCGGTTAAATTCATTAAAAAATGAATAACTAGAAAAAAGTTCAAAAAGGCAGTTGACACAAAAAATAAGGGGTCTATAATACGCCCTCACTAAGACGGACATCGGGCAATAAATCGAGAGATTGAAAGCTAGTTCACTTAGA
>NZ_FUGE01000103.1 GCF_900162825.1 Psychrobacter piechaudii | reverse complement strand
GATGCAGGATGGTTTGAACTTAAACGACAACTGGAATACAAATGCAAGCATGCAGGTTGTCAGCTTGAGATCGTAAATGAGAGTTACACTACCCAGACTTGCTCGTGCTGCCATAAAATAAGTGACAGTAGTCCAAAAGGTAGAGCAGGTTTGCGAATAAGAGGATGGACTTGTGCTGAGTGTGGCACATGGCATGATAGAGATACCAATGCTGCTAAGAACATCCTTGCGGTCGGGCTTGACCGTCTAGCTGTAGGAATCCCCTCGGTTTAGCGAGGGGAGGAAGTCAAGGCGAATAGGACAAAAAGGCCTTTTTATTTTAGATTATTGTTTTAAACTTTTTTATTTTTAATTGGATTGCAAGGAAGCAATTTTATGAGCACTTCACCCGCCTTAGTGAGCGAGGTTTACGCCCGCCACGGTCTTAATTATAATCTGCCTATTGATGACGCCATTCACAATGTCATCGATTTACTACAGCCCAAACTCACTCAACACAGTGAAAAAAATGCTTTTCGTATGGGTGATGTGACCCTTAGTTTTGCTCAAATTGATATTGCAAGTAGACGGTTCGCCGCTTTTTTACAAGCGCAAGGCTTTAGCAAAGGCGATCGAGTAGCGGTGCAATTACCTAATATTTTTCAGTATCCAGTGGTCATCTTAGGTTGTCTGCGCGCAGGTATAGTGCTGGTTAATGTTAATCCGCTATATACCCAATACGAATTAGCGCATCAATTGCTCGATGCACAAGTTAAAGGGCTTGTGGTGCTAAAAGGCATGGACAGTGCCTATCAAAATTTAGAGGAAGAGGTTAAGCAGTCTCTAGGTTGGGTGATACATTGCTCATTAAGTGGTGATGGCGCGGCTAATAATGATATCTTGGCGCTAAAGCAACTTGGCTCATCACAGTCTGACTACCCGGCCTTTGATGCTGGAAATCTGCCAAATACTACACAGACGAACTCTATCAGATTTGTCGATGTCATTAATAATTATCATGAGTCTCATTTTGAGCCTCTGACAATTGGTCGTCAGGATTTGGCCTTATTGCAGTATACTGGAGGCACCACTGGGAAGCCTAAAGGCGCCAAGCTTTCCCACTTCAATTTAGTGGCAAACGTGCTGCAATGCTACGAATGCTTCGGTGACAATATCCAAAGTCGGGCAAAGCAACAGGTTAAGGTGTTAAACCCTTTGCCGCTCTATCATATTTTCTCCTTTACCGTCTGTGGGCTGCTAAGCTTATATGGTGGCTGGGAAGATATTTTGGTTACCAATCCCAGAGATATGGATGGCTTAGTCGATACTATTGAAAAGCATAAGCCCAATCTTATTCCTTCTGTAAATACCTTATTTTTAGGTTTATTGCATCACCCTAAATTTAGCAGCTTAGATTTTAGTGAGCTGTATTTATCTATCGGCGGTGGTACAGCCATTATTAAAGCTATTGCTGAGCGCTGGAAGACGGTTACTGGTCAGACTATCAACGAAGGTTATGGCATGTCAGAAACAGCGCCAGTGATTAGCTTTAACCCACCCAGTATTACTGACTTTAATGGCACTGTTGGTTTGCCGTTGTCTTTAACCGAAGTTAAAGTGATTGATGATGCTGGTAATGAATGCGAGGTTGGCAGCTCAGGTGAAGTGTGTATTAAGGGACCGCAAGTGATGAGCGGCTATTGGGAACGCGATAACCAAGATACTTTCACCGCGGATGGTTACTTTAAAAGCGGTGATATTGGATTTGTAGATGAACAGGGGTTTGTAACCTTAGTTGATAGAAAAAAAGACATGATTTTAGTCTCAGGTTTTAACGTCTATCCGAATGAAGTCGAGGCGGTATTAACTGAGCATCCTAAGGTGGTTGAAGTGGCGGTAGTGGGTGTTGCTGATGAATATAGTGGACAGGTACCCAAAGCCTTTGTGGTCGCTAAGCAAGGCAAAGGAGAGTCTGCGCTGACAGTTGAAGAGTTACAGCAGTTTGCCCATGAGCGTATGACTGGCTATAAGCGGCCTAAGTATTATGAGTTCATTGATGAATTACCTAAATCTGCAGTTGGTAAAATTTTAAGAAAAGAGCTGCGCTAATAAAAAAACCATCCTGCGGGATGGTTTTTTTATTGACCAAAATTTAACTGGAGTAATTAACGGCGAACGTCTTTAGGCGCACCCCCTTTAGGCCAGTCTTTGTCTTTATTGGCTTTCACTGGACGGTCTAAATGAGTGAAGTACGCAGCAATATCAACGGCTTCTTGATCGGATAGGGTATTGCCCTGACCAAATGGCATCTTACCTTTAATAAAGGCAGCTGCTTTATAAGTACGAGCCATGCCTGCACCATCGTTAAACGAGTCAGGACCGGCTACTGCAGGGTAAATATAGCCTCCATCCTCTTTAAATTGACCTTGGCCATTGTCACCGTGACATACAGAACATTTTTCTGCAAAAAGCTGCTTACCATTTTCTGGATTAGGCTCAAGATTGGTATCTACTTCAACGAAGCCACGCCCTTCAGGAGAAACGCCAGCTGGGATACCCTGTGACAACCAGCCCATGTAAGCTAGGATAGCGTTCATGTCATCTGAAGTGGGGTCTAATGCTTTACCATTCATGGAGCGCTCAAAACAGCCATTAATACGCTCTTGTAAGGAGTTCACACGCGCGCCGCGAGAACGATAAATTGGGAAAATTCCTGTTAGACCATTCCACGGCGCAGCATAAGCTTCTGAACCATTGGCCAGATGGCAACTGGTACAGTTTAAGCGGTTGCCCACATTATCTGGTAACTCTGTATAAGTGTTATTAACCAGATGTAAACCGCGGCGAATGGCTGCACCCAGCTCATCATCTGGGATAGTCGACTCATCTGGCATCTTGATTGAGGCAGTGGAAGCTGCACCATCACCAACTGGCGCAAAGCTGCTATTGGCCTCGGGCATGCCGTCTTCAAGGGCTTGAGCCTGGGCTTCAAGAGATTTAACTCTGGCGAGAGCGGCCGCTTCTTCGGTACGATCTACAGCTTTAACTTGATTGTCGTTACTACAGCCTACGCTAAATAAGGCCGAAGCCACAATAAGCGAGGCGGCTAGTGGCAGTTTGGTTGATTTTAGTTTGGTCATGGCGAGTCCTTAATTCTTTATAATAAAAGTGCGGTATACCTGCCTATATAAAAATAAAAAATGGATAAAAAAGTGGAGGTACGCTAATAAAACTTACAATTGACATTCAATATAAGTTAGTAAATATCAGTTACTAAAAAAATATTATATGACATAGTATTGTTATTTAAAAGAAGCAAAGTAATAATCCCGTCTTAATCCCTTTCAAAGCATTATTAATCTAAGCTTGCTTGCCACTTTTTAGCATAAGTGAT
>NZ_FUGE01000035.1 GCF_900162825.1 Psychrobacter piechaudii | reverse complement strand
TTCTTTTTCCAACGCTGAATTGTCGTTGTACTGATTTGATATTCTTCGGCAAGCTCTCGATAACTGTAACCTTCGTCAAGCTTGTCTAATATCATTTGTATGTAGTCTTTTGAATATGCCATCTTATCAGTGTATCTTATTTATGGGGCTATGACTATAGATCATCCTCTGCAGATTGTTGAGCATTTTGAGCTGCTAGTGTAGCTGCTTCGGCTGTCTTTTGAGCAACACTCGCTTTTTCAGCTAAGTTTTCTGCGGCAACTTGTGCTAATCGTGCTGCCTCTAAAGCAGCCTCCAGACCACCATCTCCACCTTCACCCACATTGGCCAAGTTTTCTTTGGCTTTCTCTAGTGCTACTAGTGCTTTGGTCACATCTACTTGTGCCTTTTCTGCAGCAGCTTTTGCGGCATCTGCCTTAGCCTGCTCAATTGCAATGGCTGCTTGAGCGACATCTACAGCAGATTGTGCATCTACTGCAGCTTGATCCGCTGCAATTTGGTCATCAGATTTAGCCCCATAAGTACCTTGAACGCCATTCCCTTCATACACACCGCCTAGATATTGAGCATCACCACCATAAAAACCACCTTCAGTTGCGTAACCACCATTATTGGCCGCAGTACCTGAGATTTGATTGCCTTTGATGTCTGCACTTAAAGCAATATTACCCGCTTTGGAAAATGCTAGATTACCTTTAACACTTTTGGTGACAAAGTCTGCAGTAAATACTGAACTACCAAACTCAATACTATTACCTAAGCCAAGTGTGCGATGAGTTGCATCACCGGTATAACCAACTATTCCTGCTTTTGGTATGTTTTCAGATTGGGCTGCCTTACCTATTACTGCAACACCGTCTACTGGAATCTTAATACCACTTAGGCTTGCTGCTCCGTCAATATGACCGATACGCAGGTCATCGCCATAGTCTTTATAGACTGAGAGGTATGTAAGTGGTAATTCACCCAGTTCTGTTTAGATAGAAGTACTGTCATCATGGCTCATAAAACCATCGCTAAGTGCTTTATCTCCAGCTCCTGATATGTTCACCCCCACTTTAGGTAATAAGTTATTAGAAGCAGTATCAGCACGAGCGATTACGTTATCTTTACCAATTTCAAAGTCACGAGTAGTTACCACGAAGTCTGGAAGATTGGCTACTGACGCTCCAACATTAATTGATTGCGCCCCAGTCTTTTCTGATTCTGGCGTGTTCTTAATTTGTGCAGCAGCTGCTGCATCAGTAGCTACTTTTAGAGTATCTTGTGCTATTTTCATTTGCGCTTCAGTAGCTGCAATAGCAGCTTGAGAATCACTTTGTGCTTGTGTTGCTTTATCATTAGCAGCTTGCAGTGCTACCTCTCTACGATCTACTTCTGCTTGTAGCGCATCTGTGTTACCACCACCTAGAGCCAATGTATCCACTAAGGCTTTTTCTGCTACAGCTAAATCTTCTTGAGCTGTGATCAGACTATCTTGGGCCGTTTGAGCCTCTTTTTGTGCTTGTTCTGCTTTAGCTCTTTCATCCGAGGCTAAAGCATTAGCTGCATCTAATTGAGCTTGTTCTGCTGCCGCTTGCGCTGTCTCAGCTACTTGCTTGGCTTGCTCCGCTGCATCAGCCTCATCCAAAGCAGCTTGCAAGGCATCTGATCCACCCGGCATTCTCCGCCCTTGCTTTGGCTTTATCAGCAGCTGCCTGCGCTTTATCTGCATCGGCTTTTGCTTGCTCAGCCATCGCTATCGCTTTATCAGCTTCTGCCCTCAGTGCTTGTATTTCTTGCTCAGCAGCATCTGCTTGAATCTTAACATCCATAACAGCATTGTCTTTTGCCGTTTGGTCATCAGATTTAGCCCCATAAGTACCTTGAACGCCATTCCCTTCATACACACCGCCTAGGTATTGAGCATCACCACCATAAAAACCACCTTCAGTTGCATAACCACCATTATTGGCCGCACTACCTGAGATTTGATTGCCCTTAATATATGCACTTAAAGCAATATTACCCGCTTTGGCAAATGCTAGATTGCCTTTAACGCTTTTGGAGACAAAGTCTGCAGTAAACACTGAACTACCAAGCTCAATACTATTACCTAAGCCAAGTGTGCGATGAGTCGCATCACCGGTATAACCAACTATTCCTGCTGTTGGTATATTTTCAGATTGGGTTGCCATACCTATTACTGCAGCACCATTGACAGGTAATTCAATAGCACTAAATACGGCACTACCATCGATATAGCCAATACGTAGGTCATCACCGAAGTCTTTATAGATTGAAACATAGGTTAGTGGTAGCTCTTGACCCAATGCAGCCACTATGGTGCTGTCGTTATGCGCTTTAAAGCCATTCGAAATATCTGTATCACTATCACCGGATGTGGTGATGGTTAAGGCGCCTAGCAAGCCTGGGCTACCATCAGGATTTTGTGAGGCTATATCTGCTCGTGCTACAACACTGGTGTCGTCTGCGGTAAAGTCACGTGTGGTTGTGTTAAAAATTTTATTTAGTGGGAGAACATCTACATTCAATGTTTGCGCCCCAGTCTTGGCCGATTCTGGCGTGTTCTTAATTTGTGCTGCGGCAGTAGCATCTGCTGCTGCCTTAATGATATCTTGATCCTGTTGCGCTTTTGCCTCTACTGCATTAATTGCTACTTTTGCAGCCGCTTCAGCGTCGAGCAATGTTTTTAATGCGACTTCTGCTTGCTTAGCCTTGGCTTCAGCAGCGGCTTGTAACTCTTCTGAATTACCACCACCTGAGTCAAGTGCCTCTTCTAGCTCGGCCTGTGCTTGTTCTGCTTGTGCCTGCGCTTGTTCGACTTGGCCCTTTGCTGCTTCAAGCTCTGCCTTAAGTTGTTGTGCTTCTTTTTTACTCTCTTCGGCTTCAGCCTTGGCTTTTTCTTCACTCAGCCTGGCGGTTTCGGTGTCAGCCTTTGCTTACTTTAGAGCCTTACTGTTCGAGCCTTCTGTTTCTTTTGGTGTAGTCGTTCCACCAGAGCCGCCCTCACCACTGCTAGCACCTTCACCCGACCCACTTCCGCTACTGTCTGTAGCCATAGGCGTGGGTGCGGAATAATAATACCAATTCCACAAAATAATATACAATATAACCAACTCAACAACATAATAGAATCATATGCCGAAAAAGACCCCTAGAAATCATAAACTCACAGACCACGATTTTCTGCAATTATCTAAAACAGAAGGCAAT
>NZ_FUGE01000140.1 GCF_900162825.1 Psychrobacter piechaudii | reverse complement strand
ATTTTATCCTTATCACTTGGTGATGAACTTTTAGCATTTTTTTGATTTATATTAAGGACTCAACATGAAAAAGTTAGCTTTTGCATCTTTAACTGCATTAATCGTATTATCTGGTTGTAACACTTTCAAAGGCTTCGGTCAGGACGTGTCTAAAGCAGGTGAAGGCGTTACTAAAACTGCTGATAAAGTAGAACAAAAAATCTAAGCTTTTTTAACTTGGGTTTTTATGCACCCAAAGTTAAAAGGTTTGAAGTTTAAAAGCAGGTTGGTCAGAAAGATACCACTTTTAAGCTCTACTCTACTTGTGGTGTATAAATGAGAGCTCACTTTTAGTGGGCTCTTATTTTTTTATCTTAATATTTTCTAAGTAATAACAGGACTAAAAAGGCTTTTTATCTGTGACAAATGTTTATTTGGAATATTCTCATAACTTGGCATTAATCTAAAAGTTGTTATAATCAGCATGAAATTTAAAACTATTACAATTCAATGCTCTTTACGAGCTTATAACGGAGAAAAAAATGGCAGATTTTAACGTAATTTTAGATGCAGGTGATGTTGACGGCGGCGAGATTAACGTTGTAGTTGAGATTCCTACGGGCAGTAACCACAAAATCGAATGGAATCGTGAGCTGGCTGTATTTGAATTAGACCGCGTAGAACCTGCTATTTTCGCTAAGCCATGTAACTATGGTTTCATTCCTCAAACTCTTGATGAAGATGGCGATGAGTTAGACGCTTTAATCATCACTGAACAGCCTTTAACCACAGGCATCTTCTTAAAGGCTAAAGTTATTGGTGTAATGAAGTTCGTTGATGACGGCGAAGTAGATGACAAAGTAGTTGTGGTTCCAGCTGATGACCGTAACAACGGCAACGCTTACAATAGCTTAGAAGACCTACCAAAACGTCTAATCGAACAAATCGAGTTCCATTTCAGCCACTATAAAGACCTGAAAAAAGCAGGCACTACAGTTGTTGAGTCATGGGGCGATGTTGAAGAAGCTAAAGAAGTTATCAAAGAAGCCATCCAGCGCTGGAAAGACAAATAATCTAAAAAGCTATTGGCTATATCAGTAACCAATTAAGCTAATTAAAAAAAGGCACTTTGAGTTCTAATTCAAAGCGCCTTTTTTTATGCCCTAAATTTCACTAGAGTTTTACTATATAATTGGTCATTATTAACCACTTACAATCTTCACTATATCCCACCTTACTTGCTAATGCTTTAATGAGACTGACTATGCACAATAAGAACATGTCCAATAAATTGCCAAAACACATTGCTCAAATGGTCGAAAAAAACAATTTGGTATTGGCCATAAAGTCATTGTCTGAGGAGCAAAACATTAGCATGAATGAAGCCAAAGACTTAATTGATGATTACGAGCAAAGCTTAAAACAGCAACAAATCAAAAAAGTTGAAGCCATTAGCCAAAAACAAAACAAAAGGCAGGGTATCAGACAAGGCAATCAGCCCATTAAAGATAACCCAAAACTACAATCTCTAAATAGCGGCTTAGACAATCGTCTAAACTCCATGGGTTATAAACCACCTATGGTCCCTTACTGGGTTAAACGTGTCTTTGTTATTTTGCTAGTTATAGCCATCTTAAGTCTTTTATTTTGGCGATTAATGCCTAAATAATAGATTGAGGTCGAGCTTGATTGACCGCTCTATTGGGACTAATTTTTAAACTGCTCATAGCCTACCAAACGTTTTTGCTCATTGTCACTAAATAACCTTTTCTCTAAAGCTGCTATCTGTTGCTGCTTCTCAGAAGCTGAAACATTCGAGTCTGTTATCTGTTGCTTTTGTTGTTGATAACTCTCAAAACGGCGGTCAAAATCTTGAGTCTGCTTATCTAATTCTGCCAATCTGTGTGCTGCTTCTATCCCCACCAGTTCGGTACGCATCTCAAGCAGTTGCTGATCATTAGCGCCTCGCTTTTTCATCTGTTCGGTTCGGGTCATGAGCTGCTGTAAATTGGCTTGTTGCTCTGCTTGTTTCTTGGTTAAAGAACCCGGTAGATTTTGCAGATATCTTTGTTTAGCTTTCTGTTTTTCAGCATTGGATAATGACTTATCCTGAGCTATTTTTAGCATCTGCTTATTGTAAGCTTGCAACTGATCTTCAGTACTAAAAAAAGCTGCTTCAACTTTAGGAGTGAATAACTGACTTCTAACCGTTTTTACTTGCTCTTGTTGTTTCTCAATAGCTTCGATAGAGTTGGCTGGCTTATTAGATTGGCTTTGAATCGCAGCAACTTGCTTTAGATAGGTTTGATATTGATAATATAGCTTGATGGCTTCATTGGCAGCGGGTTGCGGTGTGGTATTTAAAATATAGGCTTCCACCCGTGCATCAATAGTCTCACTCTCCTCCTCCCCTAAGGCAGAAAGAAAGTAATCATATAACCTTCTGAGTCCCCGAGTGGCCACCAACTGTGCTTTATCATTAATGATAATTTCGCCATCTACCTCGGTGCCTTGTAGCGACCGTGGCAAATCCTCTACCCCTGTTATAAAGTTATCAGGGCGATAAGGCAGGTCTTCTATTGATTGCTCAGAGTCCGAGCCCTGTGTCGAATTACGAGTCTCTATAGTCTCAGAAGCAGAGGTTTCAGATTTAGTATTGGTTGACTGCTTATTGGCATTAAGCTTTACCATCAGCACTAACAGAGCCAATACTGCCAACATAATTAGCCCAGCCAGCAATAGCCAAAACCCTTTACGATTCGGCTTATTTGTCATCTTTATTCTCTCTTATTAGATAGCCAATCTAAAGACCTTCATTTTTTAAGCGATTGACCTGACTGCGATAAACCGATACCGGATCGACCTCTCCCCAAGCAACCAGTCCCAAAAACTGATTGACTGAGTCCAAATGATTCATCTTATAGTCATCACGAATGACATAACCCAAACGACTGGAGCAGGCAGAAACCAGGCCATCATTAGGGTCGTCTTTGCCAAAAGTAAGACCCGTTAAGGCCAAGATATAATCACTTGGGTCTAAACCATTGGTAATGGTCCCTACTCCTGAAAATGAGTAATAAGGGATGCCATTGACGACATATTCCTGCGGTGGCTGTCCACAGTACTCACTGGGCATGGCTGCTGGGTATTTAGGATTATAATACTCAGCCATATAGTCGCTAGTCAGCCCAGTCACTGCTCGTAATGAGTCTTGCTGCTGCAGTTGTTTTAAACTAATTCCAGAGCCCACATCCAAAAATCTTCCCAAAAATTTATGGTAAGAAATAAGTGCCCTGCCTAATAAGTTGTACTCGCCCTCAGGGTAACCCGATCTTGCACTGCTTTCGGTAATTAACCTTAATACCCAGTCTGCCATTTTTGAGCCCTGCTCGGGACTGGCCACCGCAGTGACTGAAGCCACATGCTCAGGCGCAACAGCTGCGACATAACGAATATCTATCCCGCCCAAACTATGACCAATTAAGTTCACTTTCTGTTTACCGGTCACCGCAGCAATGGTTTGCACCTGCTGTAGTAGCTGCTCCCCTCGAAATTCAGCATCATGGATGGCGGAAGTTTTGGTGACATAGACCTCACTACCCCCTTGCATCAGCGCCTGGGGGATGCCATTAAAATAACCCAATAGACCAAATAAGGTATTAAACCCACCCAACCCATGAGCCAACACTACTGGATATTGGGTAGCGGTCGAGTCATCTTTTGGCTCAATACTAGAGATTAGTTGACAGCCATTAGGGTTTGAGCAATTGTAATACTCAGCGGCCACAGCAGGCTGCGTTAGACCCAAAAAGATTACCAAGCCCAGACTTGTAGCTATAAGATTGGCTACAAGTCTAATGGGCCAGTGACACTTCTTATGATAAACATGTCGCGCCTCGTATCGATAAGCAGGTAAGCCCACAGTATTTACAGCACCTTTGTTAGCCACTGCCCAATGGCCTTAATCTGTGGTAGACAGACTTGGTGTGCCATAGGGTAAGTATTAAACTCCACTTGATAGCCTTGCTTGGTCAGGCTGTCATTAGCCATCTGACCCAGTACCACGGGTACTACAGGATCTTGGGTGCCATGGTCAATCTTGATGGGCAAGTCTTTATTAATAGCCGTATAGGTTGATGGCTCATCAATCGCTAAATAGGTAGATAAAGCCATTAAGCCTGCCAGACGCTGAGGATAAGTTAGCGCCACTTGATAGGCTATCGCTCCACCTTGTGAGAAGCCGGCAATAACGATATTTTCTGGATTAACACCCCGTTCAATTTCACGTTGAATCAAATCCTTAATGGCCTCTGCAGACTTCTGGATTTGCTCTACATCGACCTTACGATTCAGGCTCATTTCTAGAATATCGTACCAAGCTGGCATCACCATCCCCCCATTAATGGTGACTGGGATTTGCGGTGCGTGAGGAAAAACAAAACGCACTGCCATCTCTGAGCCCAGCCCTAGCTCAGGCACTACCGGTTCAAAATCATGACCATTAGCCCCTAAGCCATGTAGCCAAATAACTGACTTATCAATGGTCTTGTTTGAGGGATTATGCTCTACTATTACACAGTCTAAATATTGTGTCATAACTATCCTTTATTACTTGTTATCAATGTCTGTTATTTAAAAAAGCTAAATGTCATAAAACTGTCAATTATTTCAGTTACTTTACAGGCTAAAGTTATCCCATAGTTGCCAATATTAACACACCTATTTATAAGGAAGCTTGAATGTCATCTTATAGGAATAAAGCTATTAATAATTTGGATATCCGCTGTAATAACAACAACTATAATGCACCTGCTGTTAAAAACAAAATAATACTAGCGACAGGACTATGTTTTGGCCTATCTAGTGTATTACTATCAGGATGTGGTAATGTTTTGGCCGAGTCTAATCAGAACCCTACAGCTTCAGGCAGTTCCCAGTCAACAAACCCTTCCACTGCTAAACCAAAGTCATTAGTAGGCTATAGTTATGGTAGCCGTCCCCTATACTTAGTGGATGACATGGACAATAGCCCCCTAAAGACACAGTTAAAATCATGCGAAGGCCAAACTGCTATGAAGTCTGACTTCTCGATTTCTCATCGCGGTGCCCCTTTGCAATACCCCGAACATACCTATGACAGTTACCTAGCAGCTGCACGTATGGGAGCCGGTATCTTAGAATGTGATGTGGCCTTTACCAAAGATAAGCAGTTGGTTTGTCGTCATGCTCAAAACGACTTACACACCACAACCAATATTCTAGCCACACCTTTGGCAAAAAAATGTAGCACCCCACCAAAATTTGACGCTAAAGGTCAATTAACCAATGCTGATAAAATCGAGTGTCGCACCTCGGATATCACTTTAAGTGAGTTTAAATCCCTACGCGGAAAAATGGACGCTGGCAATACCAAAGCCAAAACCCTTGAGCAATATATGAATGCAACTGCCCCTTGGCGCACTGACTTATATAGCCAAAATGGCAAACTGCTGAGCTTAGAGGAACACATTAAATTAACTGAGAGTCTAGGCCTGAAGCACACCCCTGAGCTGAAAACTCCGGCTGAAAAAATGCCTTTTGGTAACTATACTCAAGATCAATATCGCAAACAGCTTATCGACACCTATAAAAGAGCGGGCGTGCCAGCTGACAAAGTCTTTGCTCAATCATTTGATATTGAAGACGTTAAGTATTGGCTAAAAAATAATCCCGACTTTGCAAAAAATGCGGTGTATTTAATAGATGATAGCAATGAGACAGCGCAGGGTAAGACTTTTGATAAGAATGATCCAACCACCTGGAAGCATTCAATGCAACAGTTAAAAACCATGGGGATAAATATCATTGCTCCGGCCACATGGCTATTGGTCACCAGTGATGGTAAAGGTCAGATGATGCCTTCTGAATATGCCAAAGAAGCAAACAAGGCAGGCCTTAAAATAATTACTTGGTCTATCGAGCGCTCAGGTCCTTTGGCAAATGGGGGTGGCTGGTACTACACGGGTCTAGAAGATGCTATAAATAATGATGGCGACTTAATGAGCTTTATTGACGTATTAGCACAAGAGGTAGGCGTTATGGGTATTTTCTCTGATTGGCCTGCCACAGTTACTTATTATGCCAACTGTAAAGGGTTATAGACTGCTTAAGACTTTTCACAGTCAAATCTCTATATCTTAAACCATATAATTTAAGCTTTAGTCTAAAATATTTTAGGCTAAAGCTTTTTAGGTTAAACTTAGCTAGAGTATGCCATTAACAGAAGGCTAAATACTGATGTTCGTAGATTTTATAACCCTGATTCAGTCAATTCCCATTTGGCATCTTGCTAGCTTATTTATACTGGGTATCTTAGCCTTCATTATTTCCACAATCTCCGGAGGTGGTGGGGCGTTAATTTTAATTCCTGCTACGTCAGCTTTAATCGGCGCGCCTGCTGCGCCCCCTGTCATCAATCTAGGTACTTTCATCTCTCGCCCCTCGCGGATGATCATGTTTTGGCATGACATCGATTGGGGTCTTATCAAATATTATGTTCCCAGTGCCGTGATTGGTACCTGGCTAGCTGGCCTTCTATTTAGTAAGCTTAATGCGCAGTGGATACAACTATTGGTCGGCGTATTTTTGGTTTCGACGATTTTTCAATATAAATTTGGCAAAATCGATAAAACCTTTAACATGCCCAAATCAGGGTTTATACCGTTAGGATTTATTGTTGCATTCATCAGTACCTTGGTAGGTGGATTGGGCCCAGTGCTCAATCCATTTTATATGAATTCTGGGCTAACAAAAGAGGACTTAATTGCTACCAAAACCGCCAACTCTTTCTTTGTCGGTATCGCACAGATTGGCAGTTACGCTTTTTTTGGGGTATTAACCGCTAAGCTTTGGATTTATGGCTTAGTGTTAGGACTCGGTGCTGTCCTCGGCAATTACATAGGCAAGCAGTTTTTGACAGGCATGACTGTTAAACAATTTCGATTGTTGTTATTGATTCTTATGGTAGTTAGTGGCGCTTATATGATTTATGACAATATAAATGTATTTTTCTAAATTCCATGTGACAAGCTAACGACCTGCTCTCCACATTCATTAATTTTCCATAGTCTGACCATCTTAAACACATCTCTTTTTACACTGGCTATGCTAGGATTAGCAGTATATTTTGATAGCATAGTATCTATCTTAGTCTTATATATTTAAGTTATTTAATACCCTGTGTACCCTCATTGTTCTATAAATTGGTATCCCCCATGACTGCCTCGCAAAACGCCTTAGCTTCCAACTCCCCTGCCCCGCATATTTTAATTGTTGAGGATGATCCGGCCATCGCCACCTCACTTAGAGTGACTTTCAAACGCGAAGGCTGGCAAGTGACTTGGCTAGATAATGCCAGTAGTGTTATTCCCACTTTAAAGAATTTTAATGATCAAAACCAATTGGTTTCAGGTATTGTACTCGATGTGGGTCTGCCCGATGGAGATGGCCTAAATCTATGTCAAGACATTCGTCATAGCGATAGTATTGGCTCTTTAAAACAGCTGCCTATCGTATTTTTGACTGCGCGAAGTGATGAAGTGGATAGAATTCTGGGCCTAGAAATGGGCGGTGATGACTACTGTCCCAAACCCTTTAGTCCTCGCGAATTAGTGGCTCGATTAAAAGCGATTTGGCGCCGAGAGCAATTAACCGCTTCTAATGTAGACAGCCAAACGCTAGATTCTAATGAGGGAACAGAGCCGCAATTTTTCGAGCTTGAATCAGGGACTTGGCGTTATGAGCCTCTGACCTACACCTTATATTGGAACGATAACAAATTAGAGCTTAGTAATACTGAGCGTAAGCTACTTTTGGCCTTACTTGCCAATCCTGAACGCGTTTTTAGCCGAGAACAGCTGTTAAACTCGATCAGTGATTATCCTGATCATCGTTTGGCACGTACCATTGACAGTCATGTCAAATCCATTCGTAAGCAGTTGGCTCAAGTGAGTGACCAGCAAGACTTAGAAATCATTCACACCCATCGCGGCTTAGGCTATGGACTTTGTGCTTCATGACTGACCCAAAAGACAGCGACAAAAAACCGCCCGTAAATTCAAATAACTGGTACGCTAAGTTACACCCTATCGGTAGAGAGATTCCGCCTATAGTGCCGGATACCAAGCCCAAAAAAATCCTCAATCTAAGTCTATTTTTTAGAATTTGGATTGCGGTAGGTATTATCGTCATCATCTCAGGCATTGTGGTATTCAACCAGCTTTTTAATTATGTACGTCCCATTACTCAGCAAGTTATTGAAGACACCTTAGTCGACACTTCAAAGCTCTTGGCCGCCAGCCTGCAATCTGCCGTTGAATCGGGAGAGATATATGACAAGCATTACCAAAGTATGTTGGATAAGGCTTTTCTAGCACCAGAGATTGTAGCGAGTAGTGAAACAGAGCCTAGAAACACAGCGCGCCAATCCAACCAACCCTCTAAACAACCATCTAATATGGAGCGCCCTAAAAAGAATGGTTGGCTGGACTCCTCTTTGTCTACTGACTCGTGGTATCACGATAAAACTCATAGTAGCTTCCGGGTTTATATTACCGATAAGCATGGAGTGGTTATCTATGACTCGCTTCCCAAAGACAGCAATAGTACCAAAGAGTTTGTTGAAAAAAATGCGGAAGGTGAAGACTATTCAAGCTGGAACGATGTCAATCTAACCTTACAAGGTAAATATGGCGCCAGAACCACACGTACTGATCCTGAAGATTCTACTTCCTCCATCATGTACGTCGCCCAACCTATTTATAGCTCAGCAGATAATCAGGAAATTATTGGGGTGGTTAGTATTGGCAAACCCACCGCTACTGTTTTGCCTTACCTGAATGCCACCCGTCAGCGCATGCTAACTGCCTCACTAATCATTAGTATCCTCACTTTAATGATGGCAGGGCTTATTGCTTGGTGGCTACGTCAGAGTACTTTATTGGTGACAAGATATACCCAGTCATTGGCACAAGACACTAAAAAGCCTTATTTTTACTTAGGCAAAGAACTTAATGAGCTTAGTGACACTATTGAGAGCATGAAGCACCGTTTAGAAAACAGAGCTTATGTCACCGATTATGTGCACACCCTTACTCATGAATTAAAAAGCCCCTTAACCGCGATTAGAGCCAGTGGTGAATTGCTTGAAGAGACCGACTTAGACAGTGAAGATCGGCTGATGTTGAGTCAAACCATTACTGAGCAAAGCATCAAACTGCAGTCTTTAATCGATAGGCTATTATTACTGGCCAAAATTGAGCAGCCGACGTTTAAGCTTGCCATGCAGCCCATTAACCCAGATGCGTTAATGAAAACGTTAATCTCAGGCAGTGAAATGCAGCGTCAAAATCAACATGTTCAAATTGACTATCAGTGCCAAATTACCGACCCTGAAACTAAGTTTATACTGGCCGATGAGTTTTGGATCACCCAGGCGCTGCAAAACGTACTAGACAATGCTTTATACTTTGCCAAAAGCAAAGTTATCGTCTATTTAACCCTAAAGAGCTTTAATAAGATTGACTATATTCAGCTGTCTGTCATTAATAATGGCGACTTGATACCTGTATATGCTTTAGAAAAAGTGTTTGATCGTTATTTCAGTTTATCGCATCAATACCATCGACAGCCCAGTAATAGTATCAATGCAGGAGCCAATAACCCGCAACCTCAAACACAAGCAAAAAAAGGCACTGGCTTGGGGCTTACCCTAGTCAAGCAAGTTATTGAACGCCATGGGGGCATGGTCACTATTCACAATTTACAGTCCTTTCCAACTGAGTCCAGTGAAATAGCTTCTGATGAGATAGAAAGCACTGGAGTTGAACTAACCCTTTATCTACCTGTGACTTCGATTGCTTCTTAACAGGTCAAAACCTTTACAACATAAAGTAGAAATTACTGGGTCTTCTCCAGAATTTTACGAGTCAGGTTTTGCACCGGTTGACCAATGATTAATACAATAACGAAAGCAGCTGGCAAGGCTATCTTCCAAGCATTGAAAAAATTGCTAAAAAAAGCATCTGACCAGCCCAAATTTATAAAAGTAATAAACATTGTCATTATGCCAGATAGTAATGTTGCCATGATTGCTATATTAACTAAGCGAAACTTAAAACCCATGTTTAACCTCTTATTCTAATTAACTAATGTTGGCTAAATAAGTTCTATTTTTGCCCTAAAAATAATATTATACATAAATATATATTATTTTATAATTAATAATATAAACAACTAAGTTTTATTTTAAGCAGGTGAAGGAGTTTTTAACTCACTTTATCCCAATCACTTATAGAGCTTAGTCTACGGCAACCTTAAAACATTGATCATCTTAGCCATCCATTAGCCAACAAAAAAGCTGCCAGAATTATCTGACAGCTCTTTTTATAATCTAGTATTTAATATAACTGAGTATTAAATCTAGAAAATGAACTTATTAAATTATTACACTAAGCTATTCACGGCTTCTACCACTGCTTCTTCAGTGATACCAAACTCTTTAAACAGATCACCGGCTGGCGCAGATTCACCGTAAGTAGTCATGCCGATAACTTTACCGTCTAGACCCACAAACTTGAACCAGTAATCAACGTGAGCCGCTTCTACCGCTACACGAGCACGGATATTTGATGGCAATACTGACTCACGGTAGTCACTGTCTTGAGCGGTGAATACTTCAGCACATGGCATTGATACCACACGAACGCCCACGCCCTGCTCGCTTAATGTGTTATAAGCATTCATCGCTAAGCCCACTTCTGAACCAGTAGCAATGATAATCGCTTGTAGCTCAGATTTCTCTTTAGCCAATACATAACCGCCTTTAGCAATATTAGCCACTTGCTCGCTGTCACGCTGCTGGTGCGGTAAGTTTTGACGGCTAAAGATAAGAGCAGATGGATTGTTCTTAGCTTTTAAAGCTTCAGCCCAAGCTGTCGCTGATTCAGTAGTGTCACAAGGACGCCAAGTGTGCAGATTTGGGGTGGTACGTAAGCTGGTTAACTGCTCAACGGGCTGATGCGTAGGACCATCTTCACCCAGACCGATTGAGTCGTGAGTATAAACATGGATAACGCGCTGCTTCATCAATGCACCCATACGTACTGCGTTACGAGCGTATTCCATAAACATCAAGAAAGTAGCCACGTAAGGGATGAAGCCGCCATGGATAGCGATACCATTGGCAATAGCTGTCATACCAAATTCACGGACACCATAATAGATGTAGTTACCATCAGCATCTTTCTCAATGCCTTTTGCGTCTTTAAAAAGCGTTAGGTTTGAGCCTGCTAAGTCTGCTGACCCACCCATTAGCTCTGGTAATAAAGGCTGGAAAGTATTGATAGCGTTGAAGCTGGCTTTACGGCTAGCTACGTCTTCACCTTGCTCTTGACACTGCTGGATGTATTCTTTAGCTTGTTGTTCAAAGTCAGTTGGTAGCTCGCCTTCTAGACGACGTAGCAGCTCTGCGGCAAGCTCTGGATAAGCTTTTTTATAAGCTTCAAAGTCAGCTTCCCAGTTTTTCTCTAGAGCTTCACCCTTGGCTTTGGCATCCCAAGCTTCATAGATTTCATCTGCCAATTCAAAGGGTGCATGCTTCCAAGCCAACTCATCACGAGTTAAAGCGATTTCATCATCGCCTAATGGCGCACCATGGCTTGACGCTTTACCCTGTTTGTTCGGGCTACCCACGCCAATGATGGTCTTACAGATAATCAAACTTGGTTTGCTGGTTTCTGCAATGGCTTGTTCAGTGGCTTTAGTAATGGCATCGGCATCATGGCCATCTACTTTAAGCACTTGCCAGCCATAGCTTTCAAAGCGTTTTTCAGTATCGTCAGTGAACCAACCTTCTACTTCACCATCGATAGAAATACCGTTGTCATCATAGAAGAAGACCAATTTACCTAGACCTAAAGTACCGGCTAAAGAAGCCACTTCATGGCTGATACCTTCCATCAAACAGCCATCACCTAAGAAAGCGTAAGTGTGGTGATCGATGATATTGTGGCCTTCACGGTTGAACTGAGCAGCTAAGGTTTTCTCAGCGATAGCGAAGCCCACTGCGTTTGCAATACCTTGACCTAAAGGACCTGTAGTGGTTTCAACCCCTGGAGTATAGCCAAGCTCTGGGTGACCAGGCGTTTTTGAATGCAGCTGACGGAAACTCTTTAAGTCATCAATGCTAACATCATAGCCTGTTAAATGAAGTAATGAATAAATTAGCATTGAGCCATGACCGTTAGATAACACAAAACGGTCGCGGTTGTGCCAATTTGGATTTGAAGGGTTATGCTTTAAAAATTTACGCCACAATACTTCAGCAATATCAGCCATACCCATTGGTGCGCCTGGGTGCCCTGAGTTGGCTTTTTGTACCGCATCAAAAGAAAGCACACGAATGGCGTTAGCTAGTTTGCGTTCAGATATAGGTGTTGACATAAAAAATCCTAGGTTTTGGTAGTCAGTTAAAACTAAATGAGTTATTGCCAGGGTAACTAGATAAGCGGCAAGCGAGTCACTTACAGCTTATCCTCGATAAAACATTAAAAGATAAGATTAAAGGCTAGCTGAGATGCTCTTCAACCAGTTAATCCCTTCTAAAATCTTATGAAACGATGCGGATTAATTAAGCGGTAATAGTTTCCGCTCCGCCCATAAACGGACGTAAGACTTCAGGGATAGTGATGCTACCATCAGCATTTTGATGGTTTTCCATAATGGCTAGTAAGGTACGGCCCACTGCCAAGCCTGAGCCATTTAAAGTATGCGCAAGCTCTGTCTTCTTGCCGTCTTTGACTCGGGTGCCCATGCGACGTGCTTGGAAGTCGCCACAGTTTGAGCAGCTTGAGATTTCACGATAAGTATCTTGGCTAGGTACCCACACTTCAATATCGTAAGTACGTAAGGCGCTAAAGCCCATATCACCCGTACACAGCTTAACCACACGGTAAGGCAGCTCTAACTGCTGTAAAATGTATTCCGCTTGAGCAGTCATTTGCTCTAATAGCTCATCAGATTGCTCAGCAGTAGCAATGTTTACCATTTCTACTTTCTCAAATTGATGCTGTCGAATTAAACCACGGGTATCACGGCCATGTGAACCCGCTTCACTTCTAAAGCAGGGAGTGTGCGCAGTAAATTTAAGAGGCAATTGACTGACCTCCAAACGCTCACCACGTACCAAGTTGGTCATCGGTACTTCAGCGGTTGGGATTAAGTAAAAACCCATGCCATCATTATTAGTGTGGTTGGTTAACTTAAATAAATCTTCTTCAAATTTAGGCAGCTGACCCGTACCCTTTAAGCTATCAGAGTTAACAATATAAGGCACATAGCACTCGGTATAACCGTATTTGACAGTATGGGTGTTCAGCATAAACTGAATTAAAGCTCTATGTAACTGGGCCAATTGACCAGTCAATACATTAAAGCGACTGCCGGTTAGTTTGGCTGCTGCTGCAAAGTCTAATTGACCTAAGCCTTCACCCACATCGGTATGATCTTTAATCTCAAAGTCAAATTGACGTGGTGTACCCCATTTACGCACTTCAAGGTTGTCTTCTTCTGACTCACCCTCTGGCACATCATCGGCTGGGATATTCGGAATTTGTAATGCCGCTTCATTGATTTTATCTTGTAGTGTTTTTAAGTCTTCTTCCGCTTTTTTGATGTCACCACTGATTGATTGCATCTCGGCCAGTAACTCACTCGCATCTTCGCCATTTTTCTTTAGAGCACCGACTTGTTTGGCACCGGCATTACGCTTGGCCTGCAAATCTTCGGTTAACACCTGAAGTGATTTACGCTGTGATTCCATTTGTTGCCAAAAATCCACGTCTAGCTCATAGCCTCTTTTGGCAAGCTTCTGTTTTAATTCGGTCAAATCTTGGCGTAATAACTTAGGATCAATCATGTGACACCTTTTATTAGAGTATTAGTATTAGAGTATTAAAATATGAAATAGTAGAGGTTTAACTTAAACAGGTAATATTTTTTTAAATAAATAGAAATCTAGCCAATAACTAGACTTATCAACAACTAGATTAGGTATTAATTCGGAAACAGGCACTCCTTACGACCAGACGCTCTATGGCAAATCATAGTCATAAAATTAAGCGTAACTTACTTCCGCTTTTATGATAAATATAAAGTGCGGTTGTCTGTAAAACCGCCCAAAGATTGGATGCCTAAATAATGTTATCTATGATACCAAGACCAAGCATTTTTGACCATGTCAAAACAGCGATATGCCCCTAAAATCTTTATAAAATTATACAATCTTGTAATCTCTTTGCCTCAAATCGCTATTTTTTCAGAGCCAATTTGCTTTAACCTGCCGTCCTGCGTTTGCAGATAATCAAATAGGTCCTAAAATTTAACCCCTCACATTAAGCTTTAAAGTTTCAATTGGCCCCAGTTTTCGGTAAGATAGCAACACTATCTCAATTATCTTAATGACATCGTACTTTTACCAAAATCATGTCATTTTAATTTTACTTTTTGTTCAATTAACATCCTATTCGAGTAATTATATGGCTCTTTACCCTTACACCCTCCAACCTGTTGATATCAATCTAACAGAAGAAGAGTTTCACCAAGCACAATTTGAGTTATTTGAAAAAACCAATCCTTCTTTTGGCTTAAAAAATATTAAGATGAAAGAATGGATCATTATGGCCATTGTAATAGCAGTGTCTATAGCGGGGCTTGTTTATGTCAAAGGCTACTCAACTTTTATCTTTTATTTGATGCTAATTTTGGTGGTGGTGTATTTATTGGTACGTACCATTGGTATGAAGTGGTATGTGCAAAGAGAGTTTGAAAAGCAGATGGCTGAGCAAGAAATGCCTGATGAGATGAAACAGCTGAAACTTGGGGTGCAGAAGCACGGCTTAATCATGGCCATGCCTTCTCCAAATGCTGGTCTGCAGCAAAATAAAGCGATGCGCGGTATGCAAATGCGTGGCTCGGCCACCCAGCAAGCAGTTATTCCCTGGACTGCGGTAAAAAGCTGGGAAGAAACAGATGACTATATTTTTATGCTGTTTGAAATGCAGGGTCAACAAGGCAGTCAAATTATTCCAAAGCGTCTACAAGCGCAAAAATTCCCTATTGACACGGTACGCACTCATTTACAAGAAGTGGTCCCTGTTAAAGGCTTACAGCCACAAGCTATTGGTCAGTAATTTTTGATCCATAGCATTTGAGCAGTGATAAGCTTGCTTTAATGCTTTGTCACAGCAATTAAATGTTCTTGTAATAAAATGACCCTGCTTGGGTCATTTTTTTTGGCTTAAATTTTAAAGAATCCTCCCCTTATATACTCAACAAGAACACTATTTATTTGGCAAAAAAAGATAGCTATGGCTATAAGTAAAAGTGAGTATATTTGAAAAATAAATCACATACATTAAACCATTATGCTTAACTAATCATAATTTATTTGCTATTATAATAATCGTAAAGACAAAGGGGATAAGCCCACTTATACCCCCTACCCCCTATTAAAATACTAATTAAAAGGATAATTATTATGAGTACCAATCAAATTGGCTTAGAAAAAAAAGACATGACAGCCGTAATTAACAAACTTAACGATCTACTTTCAAGCTATCATATTTTTTATATTAACGTTCGTGGCTATCATTGGAACGTAAAAGGGGAGCATTTCTTCTCATTACATCAACAGTTTGAAGAGCTATATACCAATCTTCAAATTCAAATTGATGAAATTGCAGAACGTGTTCTAACGCTAGGTGGTACACCACTTCATGCTTATAGCGACTTTGCTCAACATAGTTCTATTAAAGAAGATAAAGGTGTATTTAACGGTAACGATTGTGTACGCGGTGTTGTTGTAGGCTTGCAAGCGCTTATCGAAGAACAACGTGGCATGTCTGCTGTGGCAGAAGAAGCAGAAGATCAAGGTACTGCGGACTTAGTAGACGGTTATGTCCAAGAGCAGGAAAAATTGGTTTGGATGTATAACGCTTTTTTAGGCTAATTATTTAGAGGCTTTTTATTTAGACATCTTGTTTAGGTAACTTATTAGACAGCTTGTATATAAAACCATCCCTTTAACTTAGCCATAAAAAATCCCCCGTATAGTTACGGGGGATTTTTTTGTGTCACTCATTTCTATAGATTTCTGAGACCTATAGTAGGAAGAAATAAGCCCAGCAAGCGACCACTAATGACGACACGATATTCAACACCATACCTACTCGTACCATCTCAGACTGTTTAATCAGACCGGTACCAAAGACGATAGCGTTAGGTGGTGTGGCTACAGGCAACATGAAGGCACAAGACGCACCGATACCAATAATCATCACCAACACTTCAGTGGGCAGACCCATTTGCTCTGCAATGGCCACGAAAACAGGCACTAGCAGAGCCGCTGAAGCGGTATTTGAGGCAAACTCTGTCAAGAAAATAATGAAAGCGGCAACTGCCAACATAACTAAGAATAAAGGCGTTGTCATCAGTGCGTTGGCCACAGTTTCGCCCATCACTAATGAGGCACCTGAAGACTTAAGCACGTTAGATAAGGCAATACCCCCCCCGAATAACATGAGCACGCCCCAGTCGGTATTGTCTGAAACTTGTTTCCAAGAAACCAAGCCCAAACTTACCACAGCCACTGCAGCAGATAATGCAATAATAGAGTCAATATCAGCAATCTCTAGCATCTCACCCAGTTTATTACCAAATATCCAGCACAATGCCGTAGTTATAAACACGATGATGGTAATAAGTCTTGGTGTGGTCCAAGGGATCTCAGGCTGATCAATACTACTAATACGCACGTTAAGATTTGGCTTTAGCACAAAATACATTGCGCCCAATAATAGAGGCGTTAGTACAAATGTCAGTGGCAGGCCAAACTTCATCCAATCCACAAATGAGATATCTAAAGCTTTGGCAGCAATAGCATTCGGCGGAGAACCAACAATAGTTCCTAGCCCGCCCAAACTTGCAGAATAGGCAATACCCAACAGTACAAACACAAAAGTGCCACGATCTTTTTGACGATCAACTTGTGACAACATACCAATTGCCAAGGGTAACATCATAGCCGCTGTTGCGGTATTTGAGATCCACATTGAAAGCATGGCAGTAGCAAAGAATATCAAAATTACTGCGTTACCAAGTTTACCCCCTGATAATGAGATAAGCTTTAGCGCAATTTTTTTATCAAGTTGCTGCACATGCAGAGCGGCCGCTAACGCAAAGCCCCCGAAGAACAGGTAAATAGTTGGGTTGGCAAAGCTCGATAAGGCTGATTTAGTATCAAACTCGGGAATGCCAATCGCCACCCCTATAATCATCACTAATATTGCAGTAATCGTTACATGCAATGCTTCAGTTAACCAAAGCGTACCAATGAATACTAACATTGATAGGCCTTTATTAACGTTGGTATCAAAAGGCAAAACATTAAAAATAATTAAGCTAATTATGGCTGCAATAGCAGTAATAACCAGCCCTTTTCCTGTGCCTTTAGGAAAAGTATCGGTGAACAAGTACTCATTGCCATCATGAGGAAGATGGCTGTCTAAATTTTTATTTGCACCCGTAGGTGGCGTCTGATTGTATTCTGGCATACAACACCCTTATTAAAAAACGACTCACTGTCACAGTGAGAAACACCGTAAAACTGAACGGGATATTTACTATGATACTAACTCATTGTAAATTTGTTATATTAAAAAGTCACTAAACACTTCTAAAAAGTTAATTTATTAGGGTATTGTATAAAAATTTATAACTCATTAATATGAGGCTCTAAAAGTCAGAAGCTACTATTTTGGCTTATACTAACCTTCTTATGGTTCTCTTTACCTTAATCACAATTGTACAAGCACCTTGTAAGACTGCTAAGTGATGAACTAAAAAAATCAGGAAATCATGTGACTACTCATTCAAAAGATATCCCTGTAGCGCAGGACAATCATACCGACTGGGCAGAAGGATTCAAAAAAAGCCTTCCAGTAGCAATGGGCTATCTTCCTGCAGGTATAGCTTTTGGAGTTCTAGCTCAAGTAGCAGGAATTCCAGTCTGGGCAACGGTTATGTTAAGCATAGTGCTGTATGCTGGCGCCGCTCAATATGCTTGTATTCCCATGCTCAGTGCAGGCTTGCCGATAGGTACTATGGCCACCAATATTGCTGCTATCAATTTGCGTCACATTTTTTACGGCATGCCTTTACTACAATCATTACCCGACAATAAGGTAGCCAAAACTTATTGTCTATTTGCGCTGACTGATGAAACTTTCTCTGTTATGACCAGCTTGCCTGCTGAGTCAAGAAAAGCGTTAATACTACCTATAAGTTTTTTTAATCAGATGTGGTGGGTAGTAGCGGGCGCTATTGGGGTGATGATAGGAAGCGCTCTCAATGACTTAATACCGCATTTAGATTTCGCTTTAGTGTGTCTTTTTGCCATTTTGGCTTATGAGCAATTTAAAAGTGTTAAACGTTACTTCCCTATTGTTATTGCCGTAGTCTCCTTAATTATTGCTTCTTTATTTACCACTAACTGGGTACTATTGATGGCCATTAGTATTTGTATACTCCTTATTTTAGCCCGTGGCTATTGGGTACAGGGCAATACTAAAGGAGCGAATAATGACCAGTAGTTATCTTATTCTCGCGACTCTTGCGATGGCTGGCGTCACCTTTATTACTCGGGCCCTTCCCGCTTTAATACCAAGAAAGCTTCTAGATAAGCCATGGCTACACCGACTCAATGAAAGTCTGCCTTTATCAGTAATGGTGCTACTCATTTTGACCAGCTTATCATATCAAGACCTATCAACGACAACTAGTCTACACAGTGCCGAGCTACAATTACTACTGGCACAAGTTGGAGCATTGTTATTGACCCTCCTTGCTTATCATATTAGCCGCCAATTGTTGGTCAGTATGATTGCTGGGATTGCTTCCTTAAATGGTTTACTGTGGCTATTTACCAATTTCTTAGGTTAATTTTCTTAGACTTACAGTACAGGTTGACCTGTTAAACTGTTATATGGATCTATATCCCCCTAAAAAGGTTATGGAATTACTATAATTTCTAGTAACTTATAACCTTTATTTTTGCGAGCTATCAAAAGTATTCAATCGACTTAATTTTTACGATATCTATGCTATTGTATTAGGCTTAAAACCCATAACCTTGATAATAGGAATAAAACAAGTATGAATTCATCCACTAGAAATGAGCATGATTTACTTGGTGATCGTGATATCCCTTCTGACGCATATTATGGTATTCAAACCTTGCGCGCCTATGAAAACTTCAATATTAGTAAAGTACGCCTACATCAATTCTCTCCCTTCATTAGAGCATTTGCTACCGTAAAAAAAGCTGCAGCCATTGCTAACCATAAAGTGGGTGTTTTAGAAGAAAAAAGAAAAGACGCTATTGTGGCAGCTTGTGATGACTTAATTGCCGACAAGTTACACGACCAGTTTATTATCGATATGTTCCAAGGTGGTGCCGGTACTTCTACCAACATGAACGTCAACGAAGTTATCGCTAACCGTGCCTTAGAAATTATGGGTCATGAAAAAGGTGAGTATCAGTACTTACACCCTAACAACCATGTCAACCTATCTCAGTCAACTAACGACTCATATCCTACGGCTCTAAAACTTGCTTTAGACTTCTACTGTGAACGTCTACTTGGCAAAATGGATATATTAATTGGCAGCTTTTTAAATAAAAAAGAAGAACTAGGCCACCGACTAAAAATGGGCCGTACTCACCTACAAGATGCGGTACCTATGACAGCAGGCCAAGAGTTCAATGCTTTTGCCACCATGATCAAGGCTGAGAAAAAGCGCATCGAGCAGGTACGTGAACTTCTTTATGAAATCAACATGGGCGCCACAGCCATTGGTACAGGCATTAACGCCCCTAGTAACTACCCTGAAACTTGTGCTGAAGTATTAAGAGAGCTAACTGGCAAGCCTTACTACACTTCTGACGACTTGATTCAAGCCACTCAGGACACCAGTGTATATGTAGCTTTATCAGGTAACCTACGTCTATTGGCCACTCGTTTATCAAAAATTGCCAACGATATCCGTTTGCAGTCGTCAGGTCCTCGTGCAGGCCTAGGTCAATACCGTATTCCTCAAATGCAGCCCGGCAGCTCAATTATGCCAGGTAAAGTAAACCCAGTTATCCCAGAGGTGGTGAACCAAGCTTGTTTCCATATCATGGGTATTGACCATACCATCGCTATGGCTTCTGAAGCGGGTCAGTTACAGTTAAACGTGTTTGAACCTGTAATGGCATTCAACCTATTCACCGGCCTTGTAATGTTAAGCAATATCTGTGAGACCTTTGCCAAACGCTGTATCGACGGTATCGAAATGAATGAAGATTACTGCCGTGAGCAAGTGCTAAGTAACATTGGTCTGGTAACTGCCTTAAACCCACATCTGGGCTATGAAGTCTCTACTCGTATTGCCAAAAAAGCACAAGAAAGTGGAGGCAGTATCTATAACATCGTTTTAGAAGAGAAACTATTAGATCAAGAAACGCTGGATCAAATCATCTCTCCTGAAAATATGGTATACCCTCTTTTACAACGCAAAGCTTAAACGGCATAAAAAAGGGGCGACTTAATAAATAGGTTTCAGTTAAAATATCGGTTACCATAACCTCTATTTTTCAATTATTAAGTAGCCGGCTTTCTTCTTCCCACTCAAGGAATAATACATGAAAAAATCGTTAGCCGTTTCAGCCTTAATGGCCTCTCTTGCCCTATCAGGCTGTACTACTACTGGAACCGGTACCGATGCAGGTAATGCTGTAGGTACTGCGACCAACGTAGGTATGAATATCTTCAAAACCGCAGTAGATGCTCAGTGCCGTAGCGAACTTGAAAAACAAAATGCTTGGCGTATTGCTCGTGTGGCAATGAACTCTGAGCAAGAAGAGGCGGTCAAGACTAAGATTTGTGGCTGTGTTAGCGAACAGGCTCCTCAGCAAGTAACGGTTGTCGATATGACCAATGCTGCCATAGACCCTCAGTACCGCGCACAACTGGTCACTAAAGTGGTCGCCAAATCACTTCAGACTTGTTACGCTAGCTTTACTAAGTAGTTTAAAACAACAAAAAAAAGAGGGAGCCTGTTAAATGGTCCCTCTTTTTTTATGCGCATAACCTTTTAAGTCCTCACCAAATAGCTAATTAAACAGTTTATTAAAGATGCCATCAAATAGCTTGTTAAACAAGCAATTACTAAGCCACCATTAACTAAGCAATCAACTCTGCCTTTTTTTGCTGTTGCGTAAATCTATGCTGGACCTCTATATTCGCTAAATTATAATCAGCGAGCTGCTGATGCAAATTAACAACGTCACCCATGATTAATAACGCAGGTGTCGGTAACTTTGCCAGTAATTGCTTAGCTGCAATGTCATCAAGTGTGCCAATTAAAACCTGTTGTGTCGGCAGACTGGCATGACTTACCACCGCAAAAGGAGTATCCCCCGCTTGGCCTGCTCGTATTAACCCTTCAGTTAACCCTGCTAAGCGATTCAATCCCATATACAACACTACGGTTTGCGTCGGGTCTAGCATTTCACTGAAGTCTTCATTGGGACAATTGGTCTTTTTAAAGGCAGTGATGAACTTGACCGATTGAGCACAGTGACGATGAGTTAACGGAATTGAGCTACTACTGGCCGCAGCGCTGGCCGCGGTAATACCTGGAATAGATTCAAAATACACGCCGTTTTCTACGACAGTCTGTAATTCTTCCCCGCCTCTACCAAAAATAAAAGGATCTCCGCCTTTTAGACGCATCACGCATTTGCCGGCTTGAGCATGGGTCACCAACAGTTGATTAATCTGCTCTTGTGGTAGCGCATGATTATCACAGCGTTTGCCGACAAAAATTTTGGTTGCTTGTTGAGAGCACATATCTAAGATATCTTCGGAAACCAAGCTGTCATAAAGCACAACATCCGCCTGTTACATTATCCGATAAGCTTTTAGAGTATGCAGCTCAGGATCACCAGACCCGGCGCCCACCAGATACACCACCCCTTTTTTGGCTTGTTTTACCTTATCTTCCGCTTTAATTATGGGTAATTTACTGCCATAGTCATAAGGGGTTAAAGGTAGCTTTGAGCGACCCTTTATTACCTGTGCAGAATTTAGGGTCGGAATATCAAAATGGGTCATGCTTGGTGTGCTCCTGGCATCATGTATTTTAGCAACCGGCTGATTTAACTGTTGTTTCACTCAGTTCTAAACCGTGCTGATAATCAATACGTTGCAAATGACATGCCAGCGTTACTCCTTATCTTAATCTTTATCTTAAGTTCGAGCTAAGAAAAGCCTACCATTTAAGCCAGCTCTACTGTTTTATCGGAACGACATTGTTTAATAAGCTCATTGATTTGACCCACACAAGAGCCACAATTAGTGCCTGCCTGACATAATTTACCAACGCTAATGGCATCATCACATTCCTCAGAGGTAATGGCATTAATAATGGTATTTTCACCCACACCCATACAAGCACAAACTAACGGGCCTGGGTCAACATAGCCACTAGCGGGTTTACCGGCCAATAGCCATTTCACAGAAGGTGCGTCACTTAAATCAGCAAAGCAGCTATTCAGCCAATGTATACTAGGCAACTGTTCCGATTGCGGTGCAATGTACAACGCCAGCATTAGCTGTTCTTCAAGTTGAGCAGAAGACGATGCCAATTCTATGGCAGCAGGTTGACGAACGACATAGCGTAATTGCTGAGCGGCTTCATAAATCATAATACTGGTGTCTAGTTCAGCCAACTCACTATCTGATCTATCAGGACTATGAGACTTATCTGGCTTATCTAGGCTGTCTGAATTAGAGCGCTGATGTATGTTCACAACCGACTCGACAAACTGCTGCCAAAATTCGACAGTCAACCAAGCGTCGCTCATCTGCTCAGTGCTAGTAGCTAAATTAATCAAGATACTGTCTTGCTGACGACTGATACTCCATATTAAATTAGGCACCGATACTTCTGCCTGTGATTGATCAGAGGTGAATTCAGTGAGTTGACGCAACTGCACCAAGGCAGGAGCTAGCCAGTCAGGATGCACCAAAATACGGCCAACTGATTTTATAGGTAATGGCTGAACTACTATGGCCGAATTTTTTAATTCAGGTTGTGCCGATATGGGGTCAACTTTAGTGGGAATAAGCGTTCCCACTCGTGCCAAGCTAGCAAAGGCATCACTCCAGTGCATCGGCATAAAGCTATCACCTAGACGCATGTCTTTGCTAACCTCCACTTGAGCCACTACCGTTGAGCACTCTGTTATAGTCATAGCCCCATAAATAAGATACACTGATAAGATGGCATATTCAAAAGACTACAGACAAATGATATTAGACAAGCTTGACGAAGGTTACAGTTATCGAGAGCTTGCCGAAGAATATCAAATCAGTACAACGACAATTCAGCGTTGGAAAAAGAA
>NZ_FUGE01000020.1 GCF_900162825.1 Psychrobacter piechaudii | reverse complement strand
AACTTCCTTGAGCAGGTAAAGCAAGTTCTACCTGATGGTGTTGATATCAAGCAAGTTGATATATGGTTTCAGGATGAAACACGTATTGGCCAACAAGGCGCTATCACAAGGGTTTGGCACTATAAAGGACAAAGACCTCGAGTCGTCAGGCAACAGCAGTTTGAATCGACTTATCTGTTTGGTGCCTTTAATCCGGCGACAGGTGAGAGTGTTGGACTTGTTCTACCCTATGTGAATAAGCAGGCCATGGGATTGCATATGGAGGAAATTAGTAAAGCTGTTCCTGAAGGTCGGCATGCCGTGGTGGTTATGGATGGGGCACTATGGCACCAACCAAGTTTGGATCAAGACAATGTGACCATGCTTAAATTGCCTCCCTATTCACCTGAGCTTAACCCTGCTGAACAGGTATGGCAGTACCTTAAACAGCATTGGTTATCTAATCGCTGTTTTGAGAGTTATGATGCGATTGTCGATGCGGCATGTGACGCTTGGAATGCATTGTGTAATGAGACTAAATTAATTAGGTCTATCACTCAGCGGGAGTGGTGCAACTTGAGTGTTATTTTTTAGAATTGGTATAAGATGTAGAGCTACCATCAGATCCGCAGGACGCCAGTATGACTGAGGTTAATAAAACAACGCTGTATTTTAGGGGGGTTCTTAGTTTTTTCGTTATAGCATCTGCTGAGCTTGAATGACCATTAGGCGACATTCGACTTCCTCCATGAAGAATTAAATTAATCTAAAACTCTAATCCATTAGAATAATATTATTTAAAATATCTTAATAAAAATATAGAGAAATTTAATATTCTATAAATAAAAAACAATTACAAGTTAAATATACGTGAAACTTAACTTATCCTAATATAACAACTAACATTAAAAACTTAACAATAGTTTGGTGATAAGTATGACATTAGCGCTAGACACCGATACTAATGGCATGTAGAAAATAGCTTTTATCAGTTCACACCTTGTTATTAATGTAACCAGTAGCAAAATAAATTGACCGTATTGACCCCACAATTGCCTAAATCGCTCTACTGACTACTAATAACATTCAAAAATAGTGATTTTAATAATCATCTAGTCGTTTTCTAAAGAGCCATCACCCTAATTTAGACACAAAAAAACCTGTAAATTGAATCTCAACTTACAGGTTTTGATTTCAATATACTTCTAAGCTTGTATCAGCTGTTTAAACTGATAAAGTTACAAACCTAAAGTTATTTGTCTTGGTAAGACAGCTTAACAGCTACAATGTAACCTTCGTTGTCTTTGAAGTTAGAGACGATATCACCAGTAGGTAGTGAACCTTTTGCATCACCGAACCATAGGTATTTACCACCTGCAGATACTGCCCAGTTCTTAGTCACATCATATTTAGCACCCAAGCCAACACTGTAGTAACCCTCAATAGGACCTAATGATGATGTTGGATCACCGGCACCACTATCCCAGCCGATTGATCCTGATACCGCTAAATTATCTGCTAGACGCTTACCTAAGCCCAGTTCTACAACCCATTGATCATCACTATAGTCGACTAGAGGTACTTGGGCTGCCCCACTATATACTGGTGGTGAAATATTAAAGTCGCTCCATGGCACCCAGCGAACTTTGGCCGTTGCTAATGTGGTTGGGTTGATACCCGTTTGGAAATCAAAGTTTACAGACTCCGGCGTTGTTACTTCAAATTTATTATAGCTTTCTGGATTTTGACCTCTGATTGCAAGTGCAGGGAAGTTCTCATAAGCTGCTAAAGAGTGATCAATCTCCGAACGATAAGTTAAGGCTGCTTTTAGAGCAATTTCTGGCTTACTATAAGAAAAACCTAACAAGTAACCATAATCAATATCCGGAGCAACATGGGCGTTATATCCTGTAGCGTTTTGATAGGCATTACCACGTAATTTTACATCTGCTTTTAAGCGCTGTGCTACTGGACCACCATAAATCTGAAATTGATTGTTTGCACCAAACTTCGCACCACCAATCAAAGATAGCGTATTAGAGCGAACTTCTACATTCGTTGCTTCATCAATACTTAGAAGATTCGCAACCGCATCACGTGCACCTTCAGCGGTTAGAGCATCTTTCTTGTTTTCTGCAAGAAGATCTTTAGCATCAGATTTCGCATCTTCACTAATTAAATTACCCAGTGGACTATTCAACAGACCTTCCGTTTCTTGAAGTTTTTTATTGGTCGCTTCTACCAGTTGATCATAAGCGTCCAAGGATGGTGCTGATGCTAAGTTCTCATAGTTTGCAACAGTTTCATTTAAACCATTCAAGGCAGTATCATAAACAAGGCCATCTAGTCCTTGAGGGTTTTTACTATCTATCAACTCTTCTACTTTAGCAATTTTAGCTTGGGTATTAGCTATTGCTTGTTGGGCTACCTGTTGAATAGCACCTGCGCCAACATCACCTGCTACCCCTGTAAACTCGTTATCACCTCTATATTTAGCAGCAGCTCCCCATGGCTCATCATATAATACACCCACACTGAATCTATCATTCACATCGGTTTTTACACCATAGCGGAAGAAGTCATAAGCTTCAGCAATGTCACCGGTTTTATTGCCTTTGTTATCAACACCCGTAACATCAGCATCTATATAGGTATACACAGCTTCTGCATAGGTACCATCTTGAAAAAAGGCAGTGGTGTCTTGGCCTGAGCGGTCAAGGCCGGCGGCGTGAGATAAACTAGCTAAGGGTAAGGTTAAAAGAGCAAGCGTAAGCTTAGAGATAGGGAAATTTTGTGACATTTGGAATCCTCCATGAAAAATTAATACCCAAATTTCTACTCTCATAGACAACTATGACGAGTTTGAATATTTGGCCATCCTGTGCCAGGAATACGGTATATTCTAAAATCAATGTCGTTATATTACAAGTGTGTAATACAACGTATATACTTGTATTAATAATAGTTAATATTTCATACTAAAGCAACCACCCTTTTTGGAGTTTTTTCACAATATAAAAAAAAGCAGCCCATGGGCTGCTTTTTTATAATTCGAAAAAAATCAAGTCGTTACTTATCTTGATAAGATAGCTTAACACCCAGTGCAAAACCGTCGTTGTCTTCGAATTTACTTACGATATCACCGCTAGGAATTTGACCTTTGGCGTCACCAAACATTAAGTATTTACCACCCGCTGATACTGCCCAGTTTTTAGTGATGTCGTATTTCGCACCAAGACCCACACTGTAGTAACCTTCGATTGGACCTAGTGAGGTGACTGGGTTGCCCGCGCCACTGTCCCAACCTACCGTACCAGATACAGCAAGATTGTCAGCCACACGCTTAGCCAGACCTAGCTCAACCTGCCACTGGTCATCATCATATGACACTAAATCTAAGCCCTTAGGAAATCTAGCTTTTGTTGCTTCATTATATAGCGGTGGGGTAATCGCAAAGTCATTCCAAGGCACCCAGCGTACTTTAGCAGTTGCTAATGTGGTTGGGTTAATACCGGTTTGGAAGTCAAAGTTTACTGATTCTGGAGTAGTCACTTCCATTCTAGTATCTTGTTGAGGATTAGCCCCTGTTAGAGCAGCTAAGGGCATAAACTCTGATGCTGTTACACTGTGATCAATCTCAGAGCGATAAGTTAACGCTGCTTTAAGTGCAATCTCAGGTTTACTGTACTGTAGACCTGCAATCCAACCGTAATCAGTATCTGCGTTAACATTCAAATTATAGCCTGTTGCAAGGTCGTAAGCATCGCCACGTAATTTTACATCAGCTTTCAGACGTTGAGCGACTGGGCCCCCATAAACTTGGAACTGTTTATTTTGACCAAATTTCATACCCATTAGTGCTGTTAGACTTTCACTACGCACTTCAACTTTAGTAGCCTCATTATTTGCAAGTGTTTGATCTAAAACACCTTCAAGGCCTTGTAGTTTCTGTAAGCCTTCTGGCTTAGCTAAACCCTGGTCAACAAGACTACCTACAGTCTGAACATACTGTTTAAAACCTGCGACATCTGTCACATCTTCTTGTGTCAGAGGATTCTTAATGCCTTGTGAAACAATAATCCCATTAATAACGTCAGTTGGCGCACCAACAAAAGAGTTGTCACCATGGTAATCAGCAGCAGCGCCCCATGGCTCATCATACAACACACCAATACTGAAAGTATCGTCGATGTCTGTTTTTACACCATAGCGGAAGAAGTCATAGTCTTCAGCGATGTCTTTAATTTTTTTACCTTTACTGCCATCAGCGTTTAAATCATGGCCAGTTACATCGGCATCAATATAAGTGTATACAGTTTCAGCATAGGTACCGTCTTGTAAAAAGGCAGAGATATCTTGGCCAGAACGGTCAAGACCAGCAGCAGAAGCAACGCTTGCAACAGATAAAGCAGCAACGGCAGTAACAAGAGGTTTGATAATAAAAGTAGAGCGCATTAACTTCTCCAAAATTCCATTTATAGGATGGGCACTAAAGTTTTATGATTAGGCTTTTCACTAAATGTGAAATCATAAAACAGAGGGATAGACACTAATTACTGTTGGGTTACATTTCAACCACCCAATAATTAATTACCGGCAATACTACTTAAAGAAGAAATAAATTGCAACACTTTGATATATTTATAATTATTTCCCACACAAGCGCTTCTGACTTTTCATTAACTCACTTAAACCCGCTATGAAGACAGAATAAATCCTAAGCTGCGGCTATCAATAGTGTGGGGGTACTTCTGAGGCGGCATCAAAAGGCGCTATACCTGAGTCACTGACTCTATTTAATTGAACATACATTAGCTGCAACTGACGCTGCATATCTTGAATTTGCTTATCTTGTTTGGCAATTACTTGATCCAAACTGTCTACCGTGAGCTCTAAGTAGGCCACATTAGACTGTAAATCGGCTATTTGCTGCTTTAAGTGATGAAGACTCTCACTTGAGTTCTGTGCTGAATTTGACATGGATTTCTTCTGAATATATAGATAAAAGAGGATGAGGCCCTACCCTTGTACAAAACCTAATGACTTTAAACTCATGACATTAAATAAGCCAAAAGGGAGGCTAAATACGATGACAGGTTATGATTCGCTGTCTGCGTGATATACTGTACTCAATTTTAACATGTAGTAGTTAAGAACATAACTTATAAAATAATGGTAATGATACATATATGGCACTTATCAATTTAAAAAACATCCACTTAGCCTTCGGTGTTGCTCCTATTCTTGATGGCATTGATCTTAGTATTGAAGCAGGAGAGCGCGTCTGTCTGATTGGACGCAACGGAGAGGGTAAATCCACTCTGTTTAAGCTTATTGATGGCAGAATCGTCCCAGACAGTGGTGAGATCATCATCAATAGCAGTGTCAAAGTTGCTATGCTTGAGCAAGATGTACCAGAGACCAGTGGCCGTATCCTAGATATCGTTATGGGCGGTGACAAAAAGACTGCCGAGTTATTGATTGCTTATAATAAAAAAGCCGATGAGTGTGCTTCAGGTGATATGGACGCTTGTGAAGCCATGTCTAATCTTCAGCACGATATCGATGCAGCTCATGGCTGGGACCTAGAGCGTGAAGCCCGTCAAATTATTACTACCATGGGACTAGATCCTGAAGATGACTTATCTTCCTTGTCTGGTGGTCGTAAGCGTCGGGTGCTACTGGCCCGCTCTTTGGTGATCAGGCCGGACATCCTATTGCTTGATGAGCCAACTAACCACTTAGATGTAGCAAGTATTGAATGGCTAGAACAGTTCTTAAAAGACTGGCAAGGGCTGACCTTATTATTCGTTACCCACGATAGAGCTTTCGTTGATAAGTTAGCCACTCGCATCATTGAGCTAGACCGTGGTCAGCTAACCAGCTATGACGTGACTCAAGGCGCTGGCGGTTATGCCCGTTATCAAGAGTTAAAAGAGCAGCAACTGATTGCCGAAGAAAAAAACAATGCCAACTTCGATAAAAAATTGGCCCAAGAAGAAGTCTGGATTCGTCAAGGTATTAAAGCTCGCCGTACCCGCAACGAAGGCCGTGTGCGTGAATTAAAGCAACTGCGTGAAGAGCGTAGAAAACGCCGTGAGCAAGTGGGTAACGTGAATCTCACCATGACCAGTGGCGATAAGAGCGGTAAGCTGGTCTGTAAAGTCAAAAACTTACACCTTGAATATGATGGCAACGTATTAGTAGACGACTTTAGCACCACCATTATCCGTGGAGATAAGATTGGTATTATTGGGTCTAATGGAGCAGGTAAAACCACGCTTATTAAAGCCATTTTAGGTGAGTCAGATGACCAAGTTATTCAGCGCGGTACGGTTACTCTAGGCACCAACTTACAGATTGCTTTCTTTGATCAATTGCGCGACCAGCTAGACTTAGAGGCCAGTGTGGCTCAAAACGTCTCTGAAGGCTCTGACTTCATCGAAGTCGGCGGTAAAAAGACTCATATCATGAGCTACTTACAAGACTTCTTATTCGCGCCAGAACGTGCCCGCACCCCAGTCAAAGCTTTATCAGGGGGTGAAAGAAACCGCGTTCTACTAGCGAAGCAATTATTAAAGCCTGCCAATATTATGGTACTCGATGAGCCGACCAACGACTTAGATATGGCGACACTTGAGTTACTAGAAGAGTCGGTAGCCAGCTTCGATGGTACCATTCTGCTGATTAGCCATGACCGTGCCTTTATGGACAACGTGGTCACCTCAACTTGGGTATTTGACCAAGATGAAGAAGGCAATGGCATCGTAAAAGAATACGTGGGTGGCTATCAAGATTACTTAGTGCAAAAGCAGCGTGAAGACAGCTTTAATGCTAAGGCTGCAGCGACTGCCAAAGCCGATAACAGTAAAAAAGTAGAGAAAAAAGAGACAGCCGCTACTGTAACTGCTGCTGACAAAGCGCCAACAGCCCCTAAACGTAAGCTTAGCTATAATGAGCAAAGAGAACTTGATGAATTACCCAATCAAATCTCTAAGTTAGAAGAAGAACAAGCCGATCTTCAACAAAAACTGGCCGATGGTAGCTGGTTTACCACAGATTTAGAAGCTGCTACTGCTGCTAGTGAAAGACTGGCCGCGATAGATGAAGAGCTTATGATGAAGTTAGAGCGCTGGGATGAACTTGACAGCTAACGACTGTCTTGTAGTTGCTGGTCTTACTGGTTACTGAGTTGTTACCTTCGGGTTAGTTGGATTAAAGTCGGCTGATCAACACAGCCGACTGGCCTCACTCTGGTGAAATTTTATGAATACTCCCTCCTCTCCTACTGGCGGTCCTAAAAAACAGGAGTCTAACAAAATTCCTGTACAATCCTCCGTTCAGCACTATACGCCGCAAACAGGACCTAAGCCTGATTCGATTCAGGCCCCTGTAAACTCTCAACCTCCAAAGCCTATTCCTATCCCAAAAGGCATGCCCACCATTACCGAAAACCACAAGCAAACTTCTGTTGCAGAAAAAAAGCCTTTTAAACTGGCCTTTTTAGCACCTAAGTACTGGGGGATTTGGCTGCTACTGGCTTTGGTATTGCCACTTATTTATTTGCCTTTACGAATCCAGTTTTGGATTGGGCGTAAGCTTGGCATAGCGCTTTATCATTTGGTAAAAAGTCGTAGAAATGACACCTTAGTCAATCTTGAGCTTGCCTTCCCAGAAAAGATGGCCGCAGACCGTGAGCTTATGGCCAAACAGGTCTTTGTTAATCAAGGTATCGGTGTATTTGAGACCTTGTGTGCTTGGTTTCGTCCCAATATCTTTACCCGTACGGTTTCTATTTCTGGATTGCACCATTTGGTTGAGGCCAAAAAACAAGGCAAAGCGGTACTGCTCTTAGGTGGTCATTACACCATGCTGGATTTGGGTGGTCGTTTATTTGCTCAATTCTCAGCCATTGACTGTGTTTACCGTCCACAAAATAATGAGCTACTTGACTGGTTTATTTATAATGGCCGCCGTCATATCTTTGATGAACAAATTGACCATCACAATATGCGTAAGCTGGTGAGTCGTATCCGAGAAGGCAGCGTGGTCTGGTATTCTCCCGATCAGGACTATGGGCTAAAGCATGGAGTCATGGCTCCTTTTTTTGGGGTGCCTGCTGCCACAGTAACTGCGCCAAGACGACTGGCTCGTATGGGAGATAAGTCAAACCCGCCAGCCGTTATGGCATTGCATACTTATAGACAGACCCCGGATAATATTCCTCGGGGCAAGCGCCCACACTATCACCTTAGTATCACGCCCGCCTTAGAGGACTACCCTACCAAGGATGAAGTGGCGGACGCGACTCGTATTAATGAGGTTTTAGAAAGCTTGATTCGCATTGATCCTACCCAGTGGATGTGGTTCCATAAGCGCTATAAGAATGGAGAGGAAGGTCGCACTTCCTACTACAACAGAAAAACACCTAGTAAATAGTGCTATTAATAAGTAGCGCTATTAATAAACGGTATAAAAAATCTAGAATAAAAAAGACGCTCCTATTATAGAAGCGTCTTTTTTTACATTTTATACGGGCAGATTATTATCAAAAGTTGTGCTGATTAGATAATAACTGAAGAGTTTAGGACATCGTCTACCGCGTCTACCGTAGAGTTAAGGACGGTCAAATAGTCGGTTGAGTTAAGAGTAACCAGCACATCATTTTTGGCTTGAATGGCATTGGCTGCTAAATCCGTAAAGCTTTGGAATAACGAGGATGAAAATTCAATAACATCGTTATAGCCGATATCATTATTGAAATCCACAATGGTATCAGAGCCGGCATTATTACCGATGACGAAGGTATCATTACCAATGCCGCCGATTAACCAGTCGTTGCCTGCCCCACCATCTAGGCGGTCATCCCCTTCGGCACCATAAAGTTTATCATTACCCGCCAGTCCGTATAAGGTGTCATCGCCTTGTCCGCCATGCAAGGTATTGTTGCCTTTGGTACCGTGGATAGTGTCATCTCCTTCACGGCCAAACACGATATTACCTGTTAAGCTATCATCACCGTCACTACCCTCGGTGTGCGATCCATAGCTTTTGCCTTTACTAAACCATTTAATCACCGGACGGTTATCAATTAAGCCGTTACTGCCAATGTCGTAATTGTTCAAATGACTGGCGATTTCTTTTTCAAAGCTAACCGCTTCCACGTTATCGGCTTCAACCAAGTTAATGCCATCTTTATCTAGGAAGAATAAGGTATCATCTTCCATTTTGAAGACATTCCAGTCATTACTTCTGCCTGCAACACGAACTTGGTCATGGCCTTCGTTGCCATCAATATGGTCAACCCCGACCCCAGCTTTGATAATGTCATTGCCTTTACCGGCATCGATATAATCAAAGTTACTACCGCCAGCGATTAGATCATCATAAGCACTGCCCACAATAAAGGCTGAGCTGCCATAATGGCTTGAGGTATGTGACTTATCATCTTGCACCCAAGTAGTCGCTCGGCTTACCGCGGTTAAATCTGCCACAATCACTGTGCTGTCTTGTTTGGTATGCTCATAGAAAGTGGAATTACTAATGCGGCTAATGGCGTCTGTGGTAATGCCATTAATGTGAGCATACCAGCCGGTGGGGATATTTAATAAAGAAAATAGGCTGACATCCCAAATAGGCGAAGCGTACACATCGTTAAACAACACCACGTTGTCAGTTGAGCTGCTAAAGTCTTTGTCTGGGTTAACCAAACCAAAGTCGGCCGCCTTAATAGCATCTAAGATATTCGACTCACTACCGGTAATACGGTGCACCACATCGTTTTCATAACCAAAGTTTAAAATAACATCTGGGTTGTCATAGATGGTGGGGACAGCAAAAGCCATGTAGTCGGCCTCTTCAAAAAAGCCATCCGCCAACACTTCACGCTCAGCAGCAATCATGTTAGTAACGGCAGCACCGGCACTATAACCACTAATCAATACATCACTACCGCTTAAACCATTGGCCACAGCGAAGTCTTTTACTATCCCTAAAATTGGCTCTAATAAAGCAATGCCTTTGCGGCTATTAAAATCTAGATAATCTAAGACATCAACCAGATTATTGGTACCAGAGATGTTGAGGTTAATACCAACCAACTTGCCAGCGTCATCATATTGACCGAAGATAAGCGCTTGTGGCCCGCCCTCAGTTTTACCGCTAAACAAGCTGTCAATCTGAAAGTAACCTTCTCTATCTACCAAAGACTCACTTACGCCCAAGTCGCTTGGGTCAGCTGAGCCCAACCGTCTGGGATACCTACATTGGTATCATTGGGGAATAAATCACCGGTTAAATTTCCGACAAGGTTTAACGCATCTGCACCTGGTTTGACCTCCTCCCCTCGCTAAACCGAGGGGATTCCTACAGCTAGACGGTCAAGCCCGACCGCAAGGATGTTCTTAGCAGCATTGATATCTCTATCATG
>NZ_FUGE01000027.1 GCF_900162825.1 Psychrobacter piechaudii | reverse complement strand
GGGGGCTTTTAGGTATAGGGAGCTGACGATGACCTACTCTCACATGGGCGAACCACACTACCATTGGCGCAACGATGTTTCACTTCTGAGTTCGAGAAGGGATCAGGTGGTTCCATCGTGCTATTGTCGTCAGCAAAGGGGGTATAGATATGAGTTGGTTAAGCTGTTAGCTTAACTTTGTTTTGACTATTATATCAGAACCTGAATCAATCTTATCAGGATGATATCGAAATAATTATAGCTTAATACAAAACCACTTGGGTGTTGTATGGTCAAGCCAAACGAGCAATTAGTACAGGTTAGCTACACGCATCACTGCGCTTCCACACCCTGCCTATCAACGTCCTAGTCTTGAACGGCTCTTAAGGGAAATCTAATCTTGAGGTTGGCTTCCCGCTTAGATGCTTTCAGCGGTTATCCAATCCGAACGTAGCTACCGGGCAATGCCATTGGCATGACAACCCGAACACCAGCGGTTCGTCCACTCTGGTCCTCTCGTACTAGGAGCAGATCCTCTCAAATTTCCAACGCCCACGGTAGATAGGGACCGAACTGTCTCACGACGTTCTAAACCCAGCTCGCGTACCTCTTTAAATGGCGAACAGCCATACCCTTAGGACCTGCTTCAGCCCTAGGATGAGATGAGCCGACATCGAGGTGCCAAACACCGCCGTCGATATGAACTCTTGGGCGGTATCAGCCTGTTATCCCCAGAGTACCTTTTATCCGTTGAGCGATGGCCCTTCCATACAGAACCACCGGATCACTAAGACCTACTTTCGTACCTGCTCGACTTGTGGGTCTCGCAGTTAAGCGCGCTTTTGCCTTTATACTCTATGAACGATTTCCGACCGTTCTGAGCGCACCTTCGTACTCCTCCGTTACTCTTTAGGAGGAGACCGCCCCAGTCAAACTACCCACCATACATTGTCCTCGGTATTGTTATACCTGAGTTAGAACCCCAACATGACCAGGGTGGTATTTCAAGGATGGCTCCACAAATACTGGCGTATCTGCTTCAAAGCCTCCCACCTATCCTGCACAAGTCAGGTCAAAGTTCAATGTAAAGCTGTAGTAAAGGTTCACGGGGTCTTTCCGTCTAGCCGCGGGTACACAGCATCTTCACTGCGATTTCGATTTCACTGAGTCTCTGCTGGAGACAGCGCTGCCATCATTATGCCATTCGTGCAGGTCGGAACTTACCCGACAAGGAATTTCGCTACCTTAGGACCGTTATAGTTACGGCCGCCGTTTACTGGGGCTTCGATCAAGACCTTCGCATACGCTAAGCCCATCAATTAACCTTCCAGCACCGGGCAGGCATCACACCCTATACGTCCACTTTCGTGTTTGCAGAGTGCTGTGTTTTTAATAAACAGTTGCAGCAGCCTGGTATCTGCGACTGTCAATAGCTTACGGAGCAAGTCCTTCACCATCGACAGCGTACCTTCTCCCGAAGTTACGGTACCATTTTGCCTAGTTCCTTCAGCAGAGTTCTCTCAAGCGCCTTGGTATTCTCTACCTGATCACCTGTGTCGGTTTAGGGTACGATTCGTTTATGACTATAGTTTAGAAGCTTTTCCTGGAAGCATGGTATTTGCCACTTCGCTGTACAATACAGCTTGCTATCAGATCTCAGTATTAACAGCCCGGATTTGCCTAAGCCGTCTACCTACATCCTTCCACCTGGACAACCATCGCCAGGCTGGCATAACCTTCTCCGTCCCTCCATCACATCATAAACAAGTATCGGAATATTAACCGATTTCCCATCGACTACGCCTTTCGGCCTCGCCTTAGGGGTCGACTCACCCAGCCCCGATTAACGTTGGACTGGAACCCTTGATCTTCCGGCGTGCGAGCTTTTCACTCGCATTATCGTTACTCACGTCAGCATTCGCTCTTGTGATACCTCCAGCATGCCTTACGACACACCTTCACAGGCTTACACAACGCTCCCCTACCACTTGAAACAATTTTCAAATCCGCAGCTTCGGCTCCTAGTTTGAGCCCCGTTACATCTTCCGCGCGGGCCGACTCGACTAGTGAGCTATTACGCTTTCTTTAAAGGATGGCTGCTTCTAAGCCAACCTCCTAGCTGTCTATGCCTTCCCACTTCGTTTCCCACTTAACTAGGAATTTGGGGCCTTAGCTGGCGGTCTGGGTTGTTTCCCTCTCCACGACGGACGTTAGCACCCGCCGTGTGTCTCCCGGATATCACTCATCGGTATTCGGAGTTTGCATCGGTTTGGTAAGTCGGTATGACCCCCTAGCCGAAACAGTGCTCTACCCCCAATGGTGTTCGTCCGAGGCGCTACCTAAATAGCTTTCGGGGAGAACCAGCTATCACCGAGTTTGATTAGCCTTTCACCCCTATCCACAAGTCATCCCCTGGCTTTTCAACGACAGTGGGTTCGGTCCTCCGGTGCCTGTTACGGCACTTTCAACCTGCTCATGGATAGATCACTCGGTTTCGGGTCTATACCCTGCAACTATGGCGCCCTATTAAGACTCGGTTTCCCTACGGCTCCCCTAACGGTTAACCTTGCTACAGAATATAAGTCGCTGACCCATTATACAAAAGGTACGCGGTCACCCAACAAGTGGGCTCCCACTGCTTGTACGCACACGGTTTCAGGTTCTATTTCACTCCCCTCACAGGGGTTCTTTTCGCCTTTCCCTCACGGTACTGGTTCACTATCGGTCAGTCAGGAGTATTTAGCCTTGGAGGATGGTCCCCCCATCTTCATACAGGATTTCTCGTGTCCCGCACTACTTAATATGCTTCATTATATGTTTCGAATACGGGGCTATCACCCACTATGGCCAGCTTTCCCACACTGTTCTTCTACATATAAATCCGTCGGCTCCTCCCCGTTCGCTCGCCGCTACTAGGGGAATCTCTATTGATGTCTTTTCCTAAGGGTACTGAGATGTTTCACTTCCCCTCGTTTGCCTACCAATAAATTGGTATACCTAGCTTACGCTAAGTGGGTTTCCCCATTCAGAAATCTCCGGATCACAGGATATTGCCGCCTCCCCGAAGCTTATCGCAGGCTGTCACGTCTTTCATCGCCTCTGACTGCCAAGGCATCCACCATGTGCGCTTAATTACTTGACCATACAACCCCAAAGGGTCTTTAGTCTGTAATTATAACGATATCACCTTGATAATTTACGCTTGATTCAGTTCTCTTTACTTTGATAACCAACCCCTTGGGATAACAACTGATGTCATTAAAAGGTTGGCTATCTGGTTAGACAATGGCTCAGTGAATGATTCATCGTCTAACCGTATATTACAACTCATATCTATGTTTTTAAATAGTAATAACGTCTTCATCAGATCGTCATATTTATTCTGTATAAAACAGAAGTAAGTAATCAAACAATCACTTAATTCTGGCTTATATCTTTACTACTCTCAATCCGTAATCCAATATGGTGGAGCCAAGGAGAGTCGAACTCCTGACCTCCTGCGTGCAAGGCAGGCGCTCTACCAACTGAGCTATGGCCCCGTATCGGGATAAGTGGTGGGTCTGATAAGACTTGAACTTATGACCCCCGCGTTATCAACACGGTGCTCTAACCAGCTGAGCTACAGACCCTGAGAGCTTGCTAAACCAAAGAACAACTTGTTGTGAATTCTTGCTGACCGGATGCGTCAATAAGGAGGTGATCCAGCCGCAGGTTCCCCTACGGCTACCTTGTTACGACTTCACCCCAGTCATCGACCACACCGTGGTGAGCGCCCTCTAAAAGTTAGGCTACCCACTTCTGGTGCAATCAACTCCCATGGTGTGACGGGCGGTGTGTACAAGGCCCGGGAACGTATTCACCGCGGCATTCTGATCCGCGATTACTAGCGATTCCGACTTCATGGAGTCGAGTTGCAGACTCCAATCTGGACTACGATAGGCTTTTTGAGATTCGCATCACATCGCTGTGTAGCTGCCCTCTGTACCTACCATTGTAGCACGTGTGTAGCCCTGGTCGTAAGGGCCATGATGACTTGACGTCGTCCCCGCCTTCCTCCAGTTTGTCACTGGCAGTATCCTTAGAGTCCCCGGCCTAACCGCTGGTAACTAAGGAAAAGGGTTGCGCTCGTTGCGGGACTTAACCCAACATCTCACGACACGAGCTGACGACAGCCATGCAGCACCTGTATTCTAATTCCCGAAGGCACTCCCGCATCTCTGCAGGATTCTAGATATGTCAAGACCAGGTAAGGTTCTTCGCGTTGCATCGAATTAAACCACATGCTCCACCGCTTGTGCGGGCCCCCGTCAATTCATTTGAGTTTTAACCTTGCGGCCGTACTCCCCAGGCGGTCTACTTATTGCGTTAGCTGCGTCACTAAGGAATCAAGTTCCCCAACGACTAGTAGACATCGTTTACGGCGTGGACTACCAGGGTATCTAATCCTGTTTGCTACCCACGCTTTCGAACCTCAGTGTCAGTATGATGCCAGGAGGCTGCCTTCGCCATCGGTATTCCTTCAGATCTCTACGCATTTCACCGCTACACCTGAAATTCTACCTCCCTCTCACCTACTCTAGCCTAACAGTATCAGATGCAGTTCCCAGGTTAAGCCCGGGGATTTCACATCTGACTTATTAAGCCACCTACGCTCGCTTTACGCCCAGTAATTCCGATTAACGCTTGCACCCTCTGTATTACCGCGGCTGCTGGCACAGAGTTAGCCGGTGCTTATTCTGCAGCTAATGTCATCGTCTATGGGTATTAACCATAGAGTCTTCTTCACTGCTTAAAGTGCTTTACAACCAAAAGGCCTTCTTCACACACGCGGCATGGCTGGATCAGGGTTGCCCCCATTGTCCAATATTCCCCACTGCTGCCTCCCGTAGGAGTCCGGGCCGTGTCTCAGTCCCGGTGTGGCTGATCATCCTCTCAGACCAGCTACAGATCGTCGCCTTGGTAGGCCTTTACCCCACCAACTAGCTAATCCGACTTAGGCTCATCCAATAGCGAGAGCACAAAGTGCCCCCTTTTCCCCGTAGGGTGTATGCGGTATTAATTCGAGTTTCCCCGAGCTATCCCCCACTACTGGGCAGATTCCTAAGTATTACTCACCCGTCCGCCGCTCGTCAGCAAGAAGCAAGCTTCTCCTGTTACCGCTCGACTTGCATGTGTTAAGCCTGCCGCCAGCGTTCAATCTGAGCCATGATCAAACTCTTCAGTTTAATCTTGCTATGAAGCTCTTTAAAGAAGCTTCTAAACTTGGCTCATTCAATACTAGCAAATTGCTTTTCCGTATGTTTCATATAATGAATTAACTTCGAGTTTCTTTACCAATAAAGAATGATAATTTTTATAGTTAGTCCTCATCCCGAAAAGAGATAAGCCCAACTTTAATTTTTAGCATCCTAAATCAGCAAAAATCCACACAAGTTGTTCTTTGATTTTAGCTTTTAAATAGT
>NZ_FUGE01000008.1 GCF_900162825.1 Psychrobacter piechaudii | reverse complement strand
ATTGACGACTTTTACCAAGCATTCAAACCAGAATTTGAACGTCAGCTGATCGAAAATGGGACAAAGCGATTAAGAGCATGCAAGATAAGTGTACCAGAGATAATGACTATATTGGTACTGTTTCATCAATTACGTTATCGTCAATTTAAAGGGTTTTACTATCATCATATGCTAGGCATGATGAAAAAAGATTTTCCGGACCTACCAAGCTACTCACGTTTTATTGAATTAGTACCCCGTGCTCTTGTGCCTTTGTGTGCTTATCTCAAAAGCTTGATGGGAAGTTGCACAGGTATTAGCTTTGTGGATGCCACCAAACTATCTGTATGCCATAACCGGCGGATTAAGCGTCATAAGGTCTTTGAGGGGATTGCTCAAAGAGGTAAGACAAGTATGGGTTGGTTTTACGGATTTAAACTGCACGCCATTATCAATCATCACGGTGAGTTATTATCGATTAGAGTCACTCCGGGAAATATAGATGATAGAGAGCCGCTAAGACAGGGCCTAGCAAATGATATATTCGGTAAACTGTTTGGTGATCGAGGGTATGTCAGTCAAGATTTAAAAGATAAACTGTTTAATGACTTCAATATCGA
>NZ_FUGE01000185.1 GCF_900162825.1 Psychrobacter piechaudii | reverse complement strand
CCTTTACAGGCTGCAGGACTCTTCCCTAAGTTGTTAGATGCAGTTTTAGAGGAAGGAAAGTTGTTTGTTATTCCTGAACGTAGAAAGCGATCTTGCCCGAGGGTGGTTAAGGGAAAACCACAAAAATATCCCAAAAAAAATACCAGTCAGCCTTAACTGACTGGCATTACTCGTAATGAGGGCGTTTTTTGCTATTTCCCTATCAGAAAATTTACCGCAAGCGTAAAAACCACCAATTTGATATAATCACGGCCTAAATACAGACAGCTAATAGCGATTGATTATGCAAACTAATTTTTCACAGCCACAAACTTTTAATCCTGCCGATATAACCTCTAATGTTATAGATAACGATCAAGACGAGATGATCGGAGACCTATATAGTGACGAAGAAGACTCAGAATTTGAGTTATCTAATAAGCAAGAGGCAGGGCATAAAGGGGTGAAGTCTGCCCGCTTTAAGAAACTACAGAAGAAACTGCGTAAACAAGTCTCTCACGCTATCCGTGACTTCAACATGATTGAAGAAGGTGATGTGGTGATGGTCTGTGTATCAGGCGGTAAAGACAGCTATACGTTGCTTGATATCCTACTGTTTTTAAAGCGTATTGCCCCGATTAATTTCGATGTGGTAGCCGTTAACTTAGATCAGAAACAACCCGGTCATCCAGAAGATATTTTGCCAAACTATTTGCAAGAGCAGGGTATTCCGCATTATATCTTAGAAAAGGATACCTATAGTGTGGTGAAAAGTGTGGTGCCAGAGGGCAAAACTTATTGTTCAGCTTGCTCACGTCTGCGTCGTGGCTCGCTATATGGGTTTGCCAAACAAATTGGAGCCACTAAAATTGCTCTAGGGCATCACCGTGACGACATTTTAGCTACCTTCTTTTTAAATTTATTCCATGGCGGATCATTAAAAGCCATGCCACCAAAGCTATTGAGTGATGATAAGCAAAATGTGTTGATTCGTCCTTTGGCTTATGTCGAAGAAAAAGACATTATTAAATATGCCCGTTATAAAGAGTTCCCAATCATTCCCTGTAATTTATGTGGCTCTCAAGAAAACTTACAGCGTGCAATGATTAATGACATGCTTCGAGAGTGGGATGATGCTCATCCTCAGCGCTTGGCCTCTATCTTTAAGGCGATGCAGAACGTAGCGCCTTCACAATTAGCTGACCGAGAGCTGTTTGATTTTGAAAGCTTACAGTTAGATCGTGATGATAGCGAGAGACCTTTTGAAGGGGTGAATATTCAGGTGGGGGGTGAAGCCAATTTAGCAGAGATTAGTTTGCCGACGCAGCCCGAAGTTAAACCCTTTGAGCAAGCAAATAAGGTCAATAAGATACCTACTATTAACCCAATTATTGATTAATAAAAAAAAGAGAGCTATGAGCTCTCTTTTTTATTTAATAAGTATAAATAGGTGATAACTAGTCAAAAGACTGTAGTGGTTTAAAAGTAATCCGGTCTTGCGGAAGTTTACCCACCTCACGTAAGCGCCAGTTCAACTTGCCTTCATTGCTTACCTGAACATAGTATTTAGATTCTAACTCATCGAGCTTTATATTGGCTGAGTATTGATTGTCTTTAACATGCTCTAATATGGCATCGCGGTCTTTTTTGATATCCGTGGCATGAGAAATTGACAAGGTAAGCTTATCGGGATAGTACAGGGGAGTACCATCTAATAACTTCCCTGATTCTAAGCTTTGTTGAGGATAGTCTAGGGTAAAAGTAACCTTACCATCTCTAGCAAAAACCATCTCACCTTGTAGTGCTAAGTCATGAGCAAGTTTATCGCGTGAGACGTCTTGATATAAAGTTTTGCCATCCATGTACCAGTCGTCTCGAACCACCGTATCTTTAATTTGAACGGAATAAAACACAAACCAAATACAGGCCACTACTACAAATAAAGGCAGGCCAATGACGAAGATAACAACCATGTAATTCTTATACCAAGGCTGAGTATCTTGATGCCCAAAATTGGTAGGAGAGTTGGATTTTTTCATAGGAAAACCTTAAGCAGTATGCATAAAATAAAGTGCCAGCTTATAGAGTTTGACTCTATTAAACTGGCGATCTAAATGTCTCAGTGTCTCATTTAAGACGCTGGTCTTAGTGGCTTATTACTTCGTTTGTGAAGTAAAGACGTTGGTTCTTGAAGCGTGATAAGTGCCATCTTTACTGTCAACATTAAAGGTCACAGGCACCTCGTTTTGCTCAATAAACTTAGGATCAGCCGCCACACTTACTGGCATATCATAACTTTCACCAGCATTTAACGGGATAGATTCAAATCGAGTTTTTAGAGTAAAGCCTTCAGGGGCTGTGATTGATAGAACATATTCATGAGCTGCCTGAGTTTTGTTGGTAACCTTAATAATATAACTATTAACGATTTGACCTTCTGCGTTCATAGAGGATAATTGGTTGCGATCCCCACGCACGTCAATTTGAAGTGGCACACGGTCAAATAAGGCATAGGCAACCACGCCAATTAATACTGACAATAATAACAGATAGGCAAATAGTCTAGGGCGTAGGTAACGACTTTGTTCATTTTCAACAAGCTGACGTTCAGTGGTATATCGAATCAGACCACGAGGATAACCGACTTTATCCATAACTTCATTACACGCATCAACACAGGCAGCACATTGAATACATTCCACCTGTAAACCATCGCGAATATCGATACCGGTCGGGCACACCTGAACACACATAGTACAGTCGATACAGTCACCGAGCTCTTCAGGGTTAGTGCCTTTTTTACGTGGACCTCTAGGCTCACCACGGTTGTAGTCGTAGGAGACAATCAAGGTATCTTTGTCAAACATTACACTTTGGAAACGACCATACGGACAGATATAGACACACATGAATTCGCGCATGTAAGCCGCGTTGGCATAAGTGGCAAAGGTAAAAATAAACATCGATACCCAAACCCAAGTTGGCCAATCAGGGAAGGGGATACCAGCTATAGATTGCCAGCTACTATACATCAAAGAAGTACCTGCCACATAACTAACGAACGTAGTGGCTGTAAATACTGACATCACAAACCAAATAAAATAAATCAGTAGTTTTTTAGCGATTTTACTGGCTGAGTTGGGTTCTTTGTCAAATTTAATACGTTTATTTCTATCGCCGATTACCCATTTTTCAACATGCTGGAATAGATGAGTCCAAATGGTCTGAGGACAGGCATAACCACACCAAACACGTCCAGCATAAACGGTTACCATAAATAGCATAAATGCTGCAATGATAAAGCCTGCGGCGACGAAGAAGAAGTCTTGTGGGAATAAGGTCATCCCAAATATGTAGTAATGTTGACTAGGTACATCAAACCAGATTGCTTGTCGCCCATCATATTTAATCCAGGGAAGGATTAAAAACAAGGCCAACAAAAAATACATACTAAATAATCGTATGCGCTGGTAAAAGCCATCAGTAAAACGAGGATGAATACGTTTTTTTGTAGCGTCCATATCGTGGACTGGAATTTTATTAGGGGAGGGGGCTGACATAAATGTACCTCTAAATATTAGAACCATTATGCTGGCAAATGAAGAGCAAGCGAAGTTTATTCGCGCAAGTTGCTATTCTGTTATTTTAACATTGATTGAACAGATTCTGTTAACTCTGAACTACCCTGTAGGTTCCGTTATCACTGAAGCATCAAGTGATAAATAATAACTCTCTATTATTTCGTTTATACAAATTAATTATC
>NZ_FUGE01000066.1 GCF_900162825.1 Psychrobacter piechaudii | reverse complement strand
ATGCACAAATCGCCATAACGCTTGGGTCTGAGCAAAACTGCTTTTAGTATCCATAGTTGCTTTCATACCAGCATGTAGATAACCGTTTGGGTGAGTGTGATTGTGTACGAGTTGTTGATATCGTTTGATGAGCCTCGTATCTAGCTCCATTTTGTCTATGCCATACTGCGCTATTTTATCAAATTTATGCTCACTGATGAATTGTGTAGATACCTATGCCCTGAAGGGGGTGGTTTTACGGCGATAGGTGATAAATTTAGATCATTTTCCAAGTCATGTCATTTTCACTTAAATTCTTCTCATCACTGTCTTGCATTTGTTTGGTTATATAAGCATCTAAATCTAAGGCTTGCAACACTTTTAAGCTAGAAACCAGCGCCGTATAGTATTCCTCTAACATATTGAACTGTGCTGGCGTAGTATGCTGCACATTTAATAAGCACTTATCCTCTAAGTCTTGGCTGGCTTGACGGATTTGGGGCACACCAGAGTAGCGACTTGCGCCCAATATTCGATGAGCGATTTGTGCCAGTTGCTCTCTGTCTCTATTGTCCCAAGCCTTTTGTAAATCTAGTAGCTCATCTTTTACAGAATCCTGCATCATTAGCAGTAATTGCTTTGCCAAGTCCGCCTTGTTCGCCGATCGCATCAAAGCATCTCGCCAATCTACTACTGGCATCTCGCCACTGTCTGTACTAGAAGCTGCCGCATCCTCTTGCTTTTGTTTCAAGGCACCATCAGATTGGGCCGATTTACTTTGTTTTAAGGCACTTGAGACCGGCTCTCCCCCTCGCCCTAGCCAGCGCTGTAGAATTTGTAGCAGCTGTGGACGACTGATAGGTTTGCCCACATAATCATCAATACCAGCAGCTATCAGCTTGTCTTTACCATCCGCTAAACCGTGCGCTGTTAACGCAATAATAGGCAAGCGTTTGGTATAGTTTGAATGCTCTTTTTGAGCCTCTTCTTCTAATTGACGTATTTTTTTAGCCGCCTCATCGCCAGACATTCTAGGCATTTGAACATCCATAAATACCAAATCAATTTTAGTATTTTTACTGTCTTTTGCTGAGTTAGAGTTGGCTTCAGCCTCTGTTCCGGACAGCTCTGAATAGTGATAGGTGTCATACATAATCTGCTTACTGATTATGTCTACGGCATCATAGCCACTATTGGCGGTAATAACCTTAATTCCCAGCTCACTAAGTAACGCATCAAGCACCAACAAGTTTGGCAGATGATCATCTACCGCCAGCACCGTTATTCCCTGCCAAGTTGGCGGAGCGACCATAGTTGAGATATTGGTGGTCCGTGTGTCTAGCATACTATATAGTTGACGCTTATCTAGAGGCTGATAAAGTCCGGTCGCCTTATAACGCTCTAGCAAGGTTGCGTCTAAAGCCACTTGATAGCCATAAATGGCTAGCTTTCCTTGATAATGCAATCTAATTTGCTTTAACAGGGCGGCCCTATCCTCTCTGGCCTCACTATCTCCCCCATCGATAACCACCCAATTCCAACGATTACCACCTTCTTTTAGCTTCTCTAAGGCCCCTGCCAACGAGCGGGCTATGGTCACCTTCATATTCAATGGACGAGTAGCGGCCATAAATACTTGGATACTTGGAGCATGGTTTATCCATACCAACATCTCAAAAGGCTTATCTTCGACTGTCGATGATTGGGCAAATGGACGCAGTACAGGGAGCCTTATTTGATCTTCATCTTCCATATCCTCATGAGTCGCTCCAAACTCAATATCATCAGGCAGATCTACTTCTATATGGGCTGGAATGGTGAACCAAAAAGTGGCCCCAGTACGTACTGGACCTGTATTCGTATTGGCATGTAAGGTGGAGTCGGCCAATAGCCCCTGACCATTTATATTGACCTTATCATTATCATAAAAACCAATACTACCGCCCATTAGTTTGGTCAACTGCTTAGAGATGACCAATCCTAAACCGGTACCGCCATACTGCCGGGTAATCGAAGGATCGCCTTGGCTGAAACTTTGAAATAGTTGACTCTTAGCACTATCGGACAATCCTTGGCCTGAGTCTTGAATGGCAATGTGAATCATGCTGCCACTGTGCGAATTACTGTCTCTTGAAATTTGACCATTTCCAGTGCTTTTAGCAGTATCTGAGTCCCTCTCAATCACTGTGGCCTCTTCAATCTCGTCGATACCCACTCGGACTACAACCTCACCCACATCGGTGAATTTAATGGCATTACCTACCAAGTTGGTCAGCACTTGCTTAACCCGCAGAGCATCACCAATGATGGTGCTAGGCACATCGTTATAGTACATAACCGCCATACGTAGCCCTTTTTCAGCGGCCAACGGCGACAACATATCCATCACATCATAAATGGCTGAGTACAAACTAAATTCATGCTTATCTAGCACCAGTTTACCGGCTTCAATTTTTGAGAAGTCTAAAACGTCATTGACCAATGCCAATAAGTGAGCCGAAGATTTACGGATGGTCTGCACATATAAGTCTTGCTCTGCAGTTAAATTTCCATGCCGCGCTAAAAGGTTAATAAAGCCATCAATACTATTTAAAGGGGTGCGTAATTCATGGCTAATATTGGCTAAGAAGGCAGACTTAGCTTGGCTACTAGAGATGGCCTGGTCACGGGCTTCTCGAATAAAGATGTTTTGCATCTCCATTTCATCAAAAGCATCGCGTAGATCGTCTTCGGTCTGATCAGAGTGATCCTTTAGCTCCTGAAAGTCCCCATATAGCCTTCTAAAAGTCTTGAGCAAATCCTGTTGTAATAAATTCAATTCACCCGTGGATTCAATGTTTACCGGCAAATACATGTTTTCTGGGGTAATTTGCTGTAAATGCAGTCGTAAGTCATAAATAGGCGCAATCCAGCTCTTGGCATAAGTATTTAAGCTTAGTAGCAACATAAGCAAGGTAAATAGACCGGTAATCCCCAATCCCAACCAAACCTTGAGCTGAGCTATGGTCAACGGCTCATTGTCCATATCAACGAATAACCAATACTTTGTTCCCTCATAGTTGCCCAGTAGGTAACCATAAGCTGTCCCTATCTCGGTGGGAATACCTGACACAAATTCTTGTTGATCAACGGCCGTTGTATGAACTAATTTTTGTGGACTAACCTTAATCCAAGTCTCAATATTTTGATCCCCAGAAGAAGCCAAAGCTTTACCATTTTCATCAACAATAGCCACCCGCTGGATGTGCTGATTATTATTCATTGAGGATAAGATATAGCTAATTCGCTTTTGTATGTCATCTAAAGACTTAAGGTTTTTTTCAAGCTCCTCACTGCCAATGCTACCGTCGACACCTTGAAGTTCTTCAGGTAATGACATATTGGCCACTTGAGAGCTTGAGTCTTGGATAACTTCAGCGTTGCCACTGATTGTCGAGGCAGATTCGTTTTGCTCCAAACTTTCGGGTAAGGCCTCGCTGGGTAAGCTGTCTTGAGCCTCATTTTGGTTGTTTAAAATCACAGGCAATAGCTGCTTTACCATGGGCTCATAGCGTATCAATGCGGCTGTGGCCAAAGTGCGCTGCTCAGACTTAATGGCTTTACTCGACTCTCTTTCTACCAAATAAGCCCCTACGGCTGCCAATATAACAATGGGCAAAAACACCAGTAAGATGAGCTGTGCATACGCACTACTAAAATCAATTATTTTTTTTCGCATGAGAAATAGACTTTATTTAAAGGCATTAAGGCCACAATAGATTACAGCCAAATAAAAGCAAATAAACGCTCAGCTATATATAAGCCGAAGCCACAATAAGTGTAACAGGTTTTAACGTATTGCAGATAACCTGATAGGGCTCAAAATGGTATAATCTTTTGCATTTATACTTCTTATAATACTATTGATAACTTGTACTGAGGCTCTTTATGTCAAATTCGACTCAAACCCCTGTGAACTTCTTCGACCAAGTCACAACCTTGTCAAACTGCGTAGGCAACACCCCTTTGGTATCTCTACAGCGTTTACCTCAGCTTGAAGGCGTTGACACTCAGGTACAAGTTTTGGCTAAGTTAGAAGGTAACAACCCAGCCAGCTCAGTCAAGGATCGCCCGGCCTTTAACATGATTCATCAAGCTGAAAAGCGGGGCCAAATAAAACCAGGTGACACACTAATTGAAGCCACCAGTGGCAATACGGGCATTGCCTTGGCTATGGTTGCGGCCATGCGTGGCTACAATATGATTCTGTTAATGCCCACCAACTCTACCCAAGAGCGCAAAGATGCCATGGCCGCTTATGGAGCCACTTTAATTGAAGTAGATGAAGGTATTGAGGCGGCTCGTGATCAAGCTTTACAGCTACAAGCTGAAGGTAAAGGCATTGTGCTAAATCAGTTTGCCAACCCTGACAACAGTGCAGCCCACTATGAGACAACAGGCCCTGAGTTATGGCGTCAGACTGCTGGTCGTATCACCCACTTCATCAGCTCAATGGGTACAACAGGAACCATTTCTGGGACTGGTAAATACTTAAAAGAGCAAAACCCTGACATTCAAGTTATTGGGCTGCAGCCTGATGATGAGTCCTCTATTGCTGGTATCCGCCGCTGGCCTGAAGAGTACAAACCAGAGATTTATGATCCAACTGTTATCGACCGTACTATGGACATTAGCCAATATACGGCAGAAGTTTATATGCGTAAATTGGCCCGTACTGAAGGTATTTTAGCAGGAGTCTCCTCAGGAGCCGCCGCTTGGGCCGCTATTCAAGTGGCTAAAGAGATCAAAGACACACAGCCAGACGCGGTCATCGCCTTTATCGTTTGCGATCGTGGTGATAGATATCTATCTACCGGCTTATTCACTGCTGAATAATCGCTTTGCAATAAAATAAAAATAAGAGAGTTAATAACACTGGCAGCTAGCTTGCCGTTGCCATTTACTTTCGATACTTGGCTATTAATACTAAAAACACAGCAGATACGCTATGACTTATTTTTCAAAACAACCTGTCTTGGTATTCGACATTGAAACCATCGCCGATATTGACGGCGCGCGTCGGGTTTATCCTCAGTTGGCCAACCTTAACGATGAGGATGCGTTGACCGCCTTAACCAGCCTACGCCTTCAAGAGTCTGGGGATGACTTTATGCGCCTCCCCCTGCATAAGATTGTGTGTATCTCTGTGTTTTATTTGAAAGACGGTCAGCTCTCCCTATTTTCTCTAACGGCTGATACCCTTAGTGAAAAAGAAATTATCTCTACCTTCTTCCGTGCCTTTAAAGATCTTAACACCTTACCGCAGTTGGTCAGTTGGAATGGGTCAGGATTTGACATCCCAGTATTGATTTACCGGGCAATGTTATACGATTTAAGCGTTCCTTTACTGTTTGAAGAAGGCAACCGCATTACTGCCATGCGCTATGATAATTACGTCAATCGCTTTCATACCCGGCACTTAGATCTAATGGATCGCTTTAGCCAATATGGTAGCAGTCGCCGTGAGGCCATGACCATCGTGGCTAATTTATATGGTTTGCCTGGTAAGCGTGAGCTTGATGGCAGTCAAGTTGGCAATATGGTGGCACAGCAGCAGTGGCACGAGCTTGCCCTTTACTGCGAGTCAGATGTTCTTAATACTTGGCTAATCTACCTACGTTGGATGCGTTTGACAGGCAGCCTCTCTTCAGCTGACTTTGACACTTGGCAAGATCAAACTCGCGACTTTTTGCAAAACAAACTTGAAGAGGATAACAGTATTCGTCATCAGGACTTTTTAGCGTATTGGCCGGTCTCTCATTAATCACCTTCAAGAGGGATAGCTATAATACTCCTCCCTCTGCCACTTCTATTTCACTGATTTAATCCCAAATTCCGATACCTTAATAGATTTACTCCCTTTTTAAATCAGTTTTAAAGCAGTTATTGCTAACACTTCAGTCTCGGCCAAGGGCTTTATGTGTTAAAATCTCACTCATATTTACTCTTAATTTTTGGCACATTCAACAAACAGGCAGGTTTATGCAGCCCACCGATAATACAAACAACACATCTTCTTCAACCGACAGTCACACTGACAATGCTTCTTTAGCGGCAGTCCCAAGCAAGAAGCTTTCTAAGCCCAGCTCAAGAGTGCGCCGCCGCTTAAAAGACGCTGCACCGCTCCCTTTTAAAATTGATGGCTTATCTCATGATGGCCGGGGTGTGGCTATTTATGGCAATGAGTTTGGCGTGGACCAAGGTCATATTGAAGAAAAACATGGCAAAAAAGTATTTGTCAGCTTTGCCTTGCCTAACGAGTCCGTTACTGTGCGCCTAACCAATAGCCGTAAAAGCTTTGAGGAAGGAGATGCGGTTGAGCTGATTGAAAATGCTCACCCAGAACGTCAAACCCCTCCTTGCCCACACTTTAGGGTATGTGGTGGTTGTAGCCTACAACACTGGCAGCCTGATGGTCAGATAGCCTTTAAACAAACTGTGTTGGCAGAACTGCTTCAGCACCAAGCCGATGTTCAACCTGACAATTGGCTACAGCCTGTAGTGGCAGACCGTTTAGGCTATCGCACAAAAGCACGTATGGGGGTTCGTTATGTGGCCAAAAAAGATACGGCTTTAGTAGGCTTTCGTGAGCGTAACAGCAACTTCCTGGCTGAGTTAAATGAGTGTCATATTCTAGATGAGCGTATTGGCTTTGAGCTTGAGAATCTAAAAGCGTTAATCAGCTCACTTGAATCACGCTCACATATTGCTCAAATTGAGCTAGCAATGGGCGAAGCGATACCAGAACTGGCTGATGGCGACCAACCTGTAGCGCTTATTTTGCGTCACCTTGAACCGCTGTCTGAATCTGATATAGAGAAGCTAAAAGCCTTCTTTAAAAACCGTAACTGGCAGCTTTATTTGCAATCAAAAGGCCCGGACAGTATAGAGCGTATTGCCTTACATGACACCGATGACTTAATGCAGCAGTTTGGCCGTTTGTATTATCAGCTTCCCGAATTTAACTTAACTTATGAGTTTATTCCCACCGACTTTACTCAAGTCAACTTATCGGTCAACCGTAAGATGACTAAATTGGCGTGTGACCTACTAGATTTAAAGCCTGGTGAGCGTGTACTGGATTTATTTAGTGGTCTGGGGAATTTCAGTCTACCTTTAGCGCGCTTAGTTGGGGGTGAAGATGGCACTCAAGGTCTGGCCATTGGGGTGGAAGGCTCAGACGCCATGACAGCCCGCGCCGCTGATAATGCCAAACGCAATGGCATCAGCAATACGGAGTTTTATAATCAAGATTTGACCCAAGACTTTAGTGAGCAGCCGTGGGCGCAGCAAGGCTTTGATGCTATTTTAATTGACCCGCCTCGCTCAGGAGCCTGGGAGGTGATGCAGTATCTGCCTCGCTTTAATGCCTCACGCATTGTCTATGTGTCTTGTAACCCTGCCACCCTGGCTCGTGATACCAAGGCTTTGATTGAACAAGGCTACCGCCTAACAGATGCTGGCGTGATGGACATGTTCTGTCACACCGGTCACGTTGAATCCATTGCCCGCTTCGAAAAAGTGGAGTCAGCTTAATTCAAAAAGGATTAACTATAAACTATAGTGAGCCTATTGACCCTTACATTCTCTAAGCCTCAGGGCTTCATATGAAATATAAGGGTTAAGTCAGCTCACTATGGTATAAAAGGATTTTGATTACTTACTATACAATACTTATAAAATATAATTGATAGGACCAAGGTTTACTTGGTTCACAACTGTTCACAGAGCCGAACTTGAAATATTTTTAATAGATAAGATAATAATAAACGATAGTTAAGTAATAACATACAGCATAATATAAGACTGGGTTTAAGCTCTTAGCTTGAACCTGTCTAACTTATGTTAAGGGAGGAAGACTTGGTAAAAGTTCGCGAAGGGTTACCCCTTATTGATGGTCAAACAACAACTGAAGACAGTGCCTCCTTAGCTGCGCAAATGATTGCTGAGCAGCAACATGGTTATTATAAACCGGGTGCTAGTGACTCTTTTAATTTGCTGAATGAAGATTTAAAGAAGCAACTGGCCATCTCCAAGCTCACCACTGCTATGGATCGCTCTATTGAAGCGGATTTCCTACCTCTTAATGATGCCGCATTGGTTGAGCGGGTGAAACTTGATACCTTAACCTACTCTCACAATACGGCCTCTACTTCCGATTCTGATAAGAAATCCAGCCCTACCGATGAGCCAGACAAAGATAAGGTCTTAGCGGAAAACACCATTATCGACTTACCCGCTTGGCTAAAAGCGGTTTCTAATCGGGTTAATATTCCTGAATTACCAGATTTAGCAAAAGCCTGTGAGATGGTGGGTAGGAAGTCTAGCTTAGAGACTGAGGACAATCGTTCTAGTGCCTATATGACTGGCATTGGTATGACCGATATTCTTACTTATCTATACCAAGACGAAGATGCGTTGACGGCTGCTATGCTTTATCGTGCGGCGCGTACCAATTTGATTTCTAATGAGCGTATCGAAGAAGCCTTCGGCAGTGAAGTGGCTAAACTGGTTAAAGATGCCTTAGCTCTGGGTCAGTTATCTGAAACCATCGAGAGCAACAAACGACTAGAAGACCATTTTGCTAATAATCAGCGCGAGCAGCTGTCAAATATTTACAGCATGCTGATCTCGATGACCAATGACGTACGTGTAGTATTGATCAAGCTGGCCGAGCGTACCTTTGCTATGCGTGAGCTATCTTACGCCAGTGAGGAGCGTAGACGGCGTGTGGCCCGTGAAGTCATGACTATTTATGCTCCTTTAGCGCACCGTTTGGGTATTGCTCAGATTAAATGGGAATTAGAAGATCTGGCCTTCCGCTATCTGGCCCCTGATCGCTATAAAGAGATTGCCAAGCTGTTGTCCGAAAAGCGCAGTGAGCGGGAAGAATACATCGAGCGAGTACAAGCCCAGCTCGAAGCAGCGTTAGCAGACGCCGGTATTAAAGGGGAAGTCTCTGGGCGGGTTAAGCACATCTACTCTATCTACCGCAAGATGAAGCTAAAGGGCTTGTCATTTGATCAGCTGTATGACATTCGAGCCCTGCGGGTATTGGTCGATACCCAAGCTGAGTGTTATCACACTTTAGGTCTTGTCCACGGGATGTGGCGTCATATTCCCGAACAATTTGACGACTATATTACCAATCCTAAAGCCAACGGCTATCGCTCGTTGCACACTGCGGTTATTGCTGAAAATAAATCTTTAGAAATTCAGATTCGTACCCATCAGATGCATTTTGAAGCTGAGCTGGGTATGTGTGCTCACGTCAATTACAAAGAAGGCGGTAAAAACAAGCAGGACACTTACCTTAATCAGAAGATTAACTCTTTACGCCAGTTATTATTGGCAGGTAGTGATAGTACTAATAAAAACTTGTCACCCGAGGGCATCATAGATGAGTTTGATTTAGAAGAAGACGAAGAACAACTGGTAGACTTTGGCGAATTAGAGCACATCTACGTGTTTAGCCGTGATGGAGACATTACCGAGCTGCCTAAAGGTGCCACTGTTTTAGACTTTGCTTACTATGTGCATACTCAAGTGGGCAACCGAGCTCAAGCAGCGCGCGTAAACCAGCGCTATGTTCCCCTCACCTATCAATTAAAAACTGGGGAACAGGTTGAAATTATTACCAAATCATCGCGGGAACCTAACCGGGATTGGCTAGTGCCTTCCTTGGGCTACATTCAAACCTCACGTGCCCGCTCAAAACTGCGTCAATGGTTTAATAAGCAAGACCGAGATAAAAACCTAGAGATCGGCAAACAAATGCTGGCAAAAGAATTGGGGCGCTTATCGGTTCATCCTAATAGCATTAACTTAAAAGACTACGTCAAACACTTTAATGTAAACTCTGCCGACGATATCTTAGTAGGTTTAGTCACCGGTGAAATTGGCCTTCATCAGCTGACAGGGCACATCTCTCGCGAGCTTGATCTAGTCACTGACAAAGAAGAGCAAGAGTATACTCCAAGCGTGCATCCCAAAGTTACAGGGAAGCTTGATGCTTATAAGATTAATATTGATGGCCTAGATAATATAGAAACTCGGTTTGCTAATTGCTGTCAGCCAGTCTACGGCGAACCTATTGCAGGTTTTATTACTCAAAGTAGTGGGGTCTCGATTCATAATCGAGGTTGTGCAGAGTACAACCGCTTAATTGAACGGGAACCTGAACGTGAAATTTCGGCTTCTTGGGTCTCACAGCAAACCAGTTATCAGCCCGTTGAAATCATTATTGAGGCTTATGACAGAAGAGGCTTACTTCGCGATCTAACCCAAGTTATCGATAAAGAAGATGTCAATATCCGCGGCGTAGATACCAATAGTGACGATGATAATGTGGCCCACCTTAAGTTCCGTCTCGAGGTGACCGGTTTATCACAGTTATCAAAGTTGCTGGCCAAGCTTGAACAGCAGCCGGGTATCTTACATGCAAGAAGAGCTGTCTAATTATGCCTGAGTTACCTGAAGTCGAAACCACTAAGACCAGTTTAAAGCCGCTACTTAATAAAAAAGTAGCAACAGTTGAGGTTTTTCAACCCAAGCTACGTTGGCAGGTCCCCGAAGATATTGATAGCCTGCAAGACTATGTGTTAGATAACATTCAGCGCCGAGCTAAGTATTTAATTTTGCACTTTAAAAAAAATATGCAATCTGGCATAACTGAATCCACTATCACACAGCCACAAACCAAGGCCTTAATCATTCATTTGGGTATGTCCGGTAGTTTGCAGCAATTTCCTACGGGCACAGAAAAGCGCAAGCATGACCATCTGATTATGCAGTACGACAGTGATCATGCTTCGGAAGCCTCCATTCAGCTACACTACCATGACCCCCGCCGTTTTGGGGCTATTTTGTGGTTAGACGACTATGAACAAAAGCTGCTGGCTCATTTGGGAGCGGAGCCTTTAGATGCAGAGTTCTCAGGAGACTATTTATACGATAAAATTCATCGTATCTCTGAAAACAAAGCTCGCAATCAGCTTAATAAATCTCCCTTAAAGCCGATCAGCCGCCCGATTAAAGCGGTAATAATGGATCAAGTGGTTGTGGTAGGAGTGGGTAATATTTATGCTACTGAAAGTCTGTTTATGTCAGGTATTCATCCCAGTACGCCTGCCCATAAGCTAACTAGATCCCAGTTATCTGAGCTTGCGGATCACATTCGATCAATCCTGAAAAGAGCCATTACCCAAGGTGGCTCAACTTTAAAAGACTTTACTGTGGCCAGCGGCACAACGGGTTATTTCCAGCAGACCTTATTGGTATATGGCAAACACAAAATGCCCTGCCCTACCTGCGACACTCCTATTGAGAAGGTAACCATCACTGGTCGCGCCAGTACTTTCTGTCCGAATTGTCAGCCTCAACCTAACTCGTAACGCATAATAATGAATAGAGAATAAGCATAAAATTTAGCAAATAAAAAAGAGACTACCTTAGATAGTCTATTTTTTTTATTTTTTTAACTTATGCAGTTACTACATTGCGAGTTACGGCTTTAAGTAGTTGCTGTATTAATAGCTACTATATTAAAAATTACTTGCTTAGCTTTTGGCTAATTTCACGAAGCAATAAAACTTCTTCTGACGGGGTCTCTTCAACCAGTTCTTCCACATCACTGTTACGACGCATTTTGTTCATACCTTTCACCATCATGAAGATAATAAAGGCTAGGATTAAGAAGTTGATAAGTACGGTAATGAAGCTACCGTAAGCCAGTAAAGGAACACCCGCTTCTTTTAGGGCATCATAAGTCATGGCAACGCCTTCTGGAGCATCACCTAATAAAATGAACATGTTCTTAAAGTTAATCTCACCGCCAGCGATGAAAGCAACGATTGGCATGATCACATCTTCAACTAAAGAGTTAGTGATACCTGAAAATGCACCACCAATAATCACACCCACTGCTAAATCCATAACATTACCCTTTAGGGCAAACTCTTTAAACTCTGACATCATACTCATAATTAATCCTCCAAAAGATTAACAAAAAAAAGCACAAGCGATCTGAGTAAGCAAGTAAGTCATTGCTTAACGCACTTGTACAAAAAAGGGATAAAATTAGACAATAGAAGCTCATCGAGAAAGATGAGGTATTTCGCTTAGTATTAGTCTATATTAAAAATCTTTGCTTAAAATAAAAAGAGTTAACATAGACTATGCGCCTATATTAACTCTTCTCAGATACCAATCCGTAGTCAAAATGTAAACAATCTTTAGTTTTATAGTAAGTTATAGGCCTTTTAAAGCTTAAGTCTTACAAAAGATTGTCCACAGTGTGACGTATGAATTAAGCAGCTTATTTATTTCTCTTTTTTACGGCCGTGACGCTTACGCTCACTTTCAGTCAAATACTTCTTACGTAGACGAATTGACTTAGGCGTTACTTCAACCAGTTCATCATCTTCGATAAACTCAAGCGCCTGCTCTAGAGTGAACTTAATAGGTGGAACTAAAGTTAATGCTTCATCGGTACCACTGGCACGTACGTTGGTCAACTGCTTAGCGGTAGTTGGGTTAACAACCATGTCATCGCTACGTGAGTTAAGACCCACAATCATACCTTCATACACTTCAAGTTGAGGCTCAGCAAAAAGCTTACCACGCTTCTGAAGGTTAAATAAGGCATAGCCCAGACAAACACCGTTTGCCATTGATACTAGTACCCCATTCACACGACCACCCACGTCACCCACTTTCTGCGGACCATAATGTGAGAAACTTGAAGTTAAGATACCAGTACCAGAAGTTAATGTCATGAACTCAGAACGGAAACCAATAAGACCTCGTGCTGGCATCACAGCTTCAATACGCATACGACCTTTACCATCAAGTTGCATGTCGGTCATTTCACCTTTACGAAGACCCACTTGCTCCATGATGGTGCCTTGATGCTGCTCTTCCACATCAAAGATTACGTTTTCGTACGGCTCTTGAAGCTTACCATCAACTTCTTTGACGATAACTTCTGGGCGTGAAACCGCTAACTCATAGCCTTCACGACGCATGTTCTCGATCAATACAGATAAATGTAGCTCACCACGACCAGAAACTTTGAATTTCTCAGCTGACTCAGTATCTTCTACACGCAAGGCGACATTATGAATAAGCTCGCGCTCTAAACGTTCACGGATATTACGTGAAGTCACAAACTTACCTTCACGGCCCGCGAAAGGTGAGTTATTCACTTGGAAAGTCATAGAAACGGTTGGCTCATCCACTGTCAATGGTGGTAAAGCTTCAACATGGTTAGGATCACAAATAGTATCAGAGATGTTTAAAGCATCAATACCTGTAATACAGATAATATCACCAGCCTGTGCTTCTTCAACATCAATACGATCTAGACCATGATAGCCCATGATTTTAAGGATACGACCGTTGCGAGTCTTACCGTCTTTATCAATAACGGTAACTGGAGTATTGGTTGAAATACGACCACGCTCAATACGACCCACACCAATAACCCCTACGAAGTTATTATAGTCTAGGCTTGAAATCTGCATACGGAATGGCGCATCCGCATCCACTTGTGGTGGCTCAACTTTATCCACAATAGTTTCAAATAATGGGGTCATGTCATCAGCTAGGTTATCAGCATCTAAACCAGCGATACCATTAAGAGCTGAAGCATAAACAACGTTAAAATCTAGTTGTTCATCACTGGCACCCAAGTTGTCGAATAGATCAAATATTTGATCCATTACCCAATCAGGACGAGAACCAGGACGGTCAATCTTGTTAATCACAACGATAGGTTTCAAGCCTTGCTCGAACGCCTTTTGGGTAACGAATCGAGTTTGTGGCATAGGACCATCAATAGCATCTACTACCAGTAGTACGCAGTCAACCATAGACATTACACGTTCTACTTCTCCACCAAAGTCGGCGTGACCTGGGGTATCTACAATATTAATGCGGTATTCAATATCTGTTTTAGGATGTCGCCATTTAATGGCTGTATTTTTTGCAAGAATCGTAATACCACGTTCTTGCTCAATTGCGCCTGAATCCATTGCGCGTTCCGCAATATTTGCACGATCGTCGAAGGTACCAGATTGATGTAATAATGTATCAACTAAGGTTGTTTTACCATGGTCGACGTGAGCAATAATAGCGATATTGCGTAAATTTTGTATTTCATTAGACATATTTTAAAGACTCAATATTTTTCGGGTAATAATCAGTAACTCTTTTCACGCTCGCAGTATAACACCATTATATTACAGTTGATTAACTGATTTTATAAATGCTTCAAGAAAAATGTAAAGGTTACTCAAGGTATATAACAAAAAAAAGCCACCAATTTGGCAGCTTTTTTTTAAATAACTACTAAAACATACTCAAGATATTATTGAACGTTCATATCTTTAGTTTGGTCAACAGTCATGGTTTTGTTACCAGTGATAACAGCGTACACACGACGGTTCATTGCGCGACCTTCTTCAGTATCGTTTGGCGCGATTGGACGGTCATAACCGTAACCAACAGTGCTTAAACGGTTAGGAGCTACGCCAAATTCGTTAGTTAGCATAGTCTTAACTGCGATAGCACGGGCTTCAGATAGACGCTGGTTGTAGCGAGCTGATGGACCAGTCTTAGAAGCGTGACCTTCGATGCTAGCTGATGAGTTTGGATACTCACGCATTTTTTCTGCTACTTTAGCGATTTCTGGCTTGTACTGCTCTTTGATAATTGATTTGTCGTTATCGAAGAATACACGTAGTTCCATTTTCAGTTCGTCATCGATCTGAATTTGTACTGGACACCCAGTTTCATCGACTACTACGTTAGCTGGAGTGTTTGGACACTGATCTAAGCGGTCGATTACGCCATCGCCATCGCTGTCTTGGTCAGCTTCAACAAGGATTACTGGAGTTGGTTCAACAGTCGCTAATGGAGCAGCTACTGCAGGCGCTAAGTGACCGCCTAGAACTACTTCTAGACCTGCTAGAGCCATACCGTCCCATAGGTTGTGATCAAAGTTGTGGATAGCACGAGCTTCACCACGTAGGCTTAATGCATCGTTGATACGGTACATAGCACCTAAACCTAGGTTACCGATAGTATCTTTAGTTTCAGCTCTTTCGCTACCATCAGGACGGTTTACTTTAATTTTCTGCTGACCTGCACCGATTAAAGCGTATGGACGGAAAGCAGTATCACGGTAGCCAGAGAACTCATCAAAGCCCACTAGGAAGTTACCAGTGATCATTTCACGCTCAGCATCACCAAATTTTTTACCATCTCTACCGATAGCATCAGAGTCTGTAACACCATATTCAACTTGGAATTGAGTTGATGGGGTTAGCTCGATACCTAGAGCAGCACCAGTGTATAGATCATCTTCTTGATAAAAACCAAGTTTTTCTTGGTTGTCATCGTCTTGAGCTTCAGTGTAGTGGTAACCAAGTAAGATTGGGCTCACAGTTACACCAGCAGTTGCCATCATTGGCGCTGCAGCAGCGGCAATTAAAGCCAAAGTAATTTTGTTAAGTTTCATAAACTTCCTCCAAGGGACGGTTTGTGTGCAAAAAACACTTAATATCTCTAATTTGTAATACTCGGTTCATTAAAAAAATCAACCAAGCACCAATTTATACTTTCGCATAATAGCTTATATATAAATTAATTTATTTACAACATATTTTTGTGACCCAGTCATCTAGTACACATAAAAATCACATAAACCACTTGCTAATTACATTGTAATCAATTAATTGATACTCAGCACCAGTATGTCATCATGCCAATGCGTATTTAAACCTTATTTGATTCAGGCTACTAATGTAGTTTACCTAAAAAAGCA
>NZ_FUGE01000120.1 GCF_900162825.1 Psychrobacter piechaudii | reverse complement strand
CACATGGCATGATAGAGATATCAATGCTGCTAAGAACATCCTTGCGGTCGGGCTTGACCGTCTAGCTGTAGGAATCCCCTCGGTTTAGCGAGGGGAGGAGGTCAACTTAAAATTTCAAAAGCTAATATGAGGATTCTCATGCTAAATATAAATAAACAACAAGGCGGTAAAAACGGATTGGCACCTTTTAGTAAAGCAGGACTGCTTTTAGCAGGTATCCTAACTTTAGGCATGGCAGTCGGTTGTAGTGATGGCTCAGAGTCTGAGACAGTAGCTGAGCCTGCTGCCAGTGAAAGTGTGGCTACAGAACCGGCCGCTGAAGTGGTAGAGCCAGAAGAAGCGGCAGAGCCAGAAGCTGAGGCTGCTACAGAAGTTGAAGCCAGCACTGACGCAGCTGCTGCTGCCCCTTTATCAGCAGAAGCAGGGGCGGAGTTGTATGAATCGCACTGTAAGCAATGTCACGAAAAAGGGCTGTTAAGTGCACCGAAGTTTGGCAATACCACAGACTGGGCGCCTCGTATTGCTAAAGGTAAAGAGACTTTGTATAAGCACTCAGCAGAAGGTTTCAAGGCCATGCCACCTCAAGCTATTAACGGGGTAACTGTAGAGCAGGTACATGCTGCAGTAGATTATATGGTTGAACAGGCTAGCGAAAGCTAAAAATGCCCTTGATATTCTGCTAAAATACCGCCACTGTGTAGACATCGTGGCGGTATTTTTTTGTCATGATTGTCTTTACTTCAATTATCAAACAGTAGGTGCGACTTGAAAGTTTTAGGTTTAGAAACATCATGTGATGAAACAGGGTTGGCCATCTTTGATAGCGAGCTTCTTGCAGCAGGTAAAAGTGGTTTGCTAGGCCAAGTTCTGTATTCTCAGATTGAACTGCATGCCACTTATGGGGGTGTGGTGCCTGAGCTTGCCAGTCGCGACCACATTCGAAAATTGGTACCGCTACTTGATGAGTTGTTGACCCAGTGCAATATCAGCAAAGAGGATATTGATGCTGTTGCCTTTACCAAAGGACCAGGTCTTATCGGTGCCTTAATGACCGGAGCACTTTTTGGTCGTAGCTTGGCTTATGGATTGGACGTGCCAGCCATTGGGATTCACCATATGGAGGGGCATTTGCTGTCCCCTTTATTGGGGCCTAATCCGCCCAAATTTCCTTTTGTCTCTCTGTTGGTATCAGGGGGTCATACGCTATTAGTAGCTGCCCATGGTATAGGCGAGTATGAGATTCTAGGTGAGAGCATTGATGATGCGGCGGGTGAGTGCTTTGATAAAGCGGCTAAAATGCTAGGCTTGCCTTACCCAGGGGGTCCGAATGTGGCGCGCTTGGCCGAAAATGGTGACCCATCAAAGTATGAGTTGCCCCGGCCCATGTTACACCGAGGATTGGACTTCTCTTTTAGTGGTATGAAAACGGCGGTACATAATCTAATTAAAGACACCCCAGGATCAGATACAGATGAGCAAGTCAGAGACGATATTGCGGCCAGTTTCCAGCACGCTGTTGTAGATACCTTGGTTAAAAAGTGTGTTAAAGCCTTAAAACAGACTGGCATGAAGCAATTGGTTATCGCCGGCGGGGTGAGTGCCAATTTACATCTGCGTCAAACTTTAGAACAAGAGTTGGCAAAAAATCAGGCCACGGTTCATTATGCTCCGTTAGAGCTGTGTACGGATAATGGGGCAATGATTGCTTACGCCGGATATCAGCGCCTACGAGCCGGTCAGAGTGATGATTTGGCAGTCAGTTGTGTGCCCAGATGGACCATCAGTGATTTGCCGGCTTTGACTTAGTTTAATGAGTGTTAGCTTGGCAATAATAAAAGGGTAAATAAGGACAGTACATGCAGTGGTTAGCAATAGGTATCGGAGCTGCAATAGGGGCGTGCTTACGGGCATGGTTGGCTAAGCTCAATCCGCTGCACGCTTGGATTCCTTTGGGTACCTTGGGGGCGAATATCCTGGGTGGCCTGTTAATCGGTATGGCCATGGTAGTCTTCGTAAAAGTAGGACAGAATTGGCATCCTAACGTTAAGCTGTTTGTGATTACCGGTTTTTTGGGTGGACTGACTACTTTTAGTACCTTTAGCAGTGAGGTGTTTGGCTTATTGCATGAGGGAAAGGTTGTGGCGGGTTTAGGCTTAATAGGGCTACACGTGCTACTGACTTTGACAGCCACTGCCTTAGGGTATTATGTCACTCGACTGATGCTATCTTAAACTCGTTGTAAACTTATTATCCCCATCTCAGCCTGTCTGTCTGGTCATCTCGCCTCAGCTTATCTAACTCTTTGATAGCTTGGTTAAAACCCGCCTAACTTTATTTTTTTCTTTCTTATCTTTTCTTATTTTAAGTCATCCTTTCTGACTGTAGTTAAGTTTTTTAGCTAAGTTCTTTGCTAGGGCTTTACCAGCTCATCCAATAGCTTAGCAAAGCCTTGCATATAAGCGACTTCTTGACTTTTTTCGCGAGTGGCGGCAAATAACTGACAAAACACCCCATGTCTATTTTGATTTTGTATAGACGAGGGTAAGTCTTTATTCAAGCTGTTCGGAGAAATAAGAGGCCGTGTCACAATCCATCCTTTTTTCTCATATTCTGCGGCTACCCAGTCAGGTAAAGCAGCCACGCCTCGCTCACTGGCGACCAATTGAATTAACATAGCGGTCAATTCTGTAGTGCGTATTTTGGCAAAGCTGACTTCAGCGGGCGCCATGAATTTGGCAATCACATCCAGTCGTTTGGCTTCTACCGGATAAGCAATCAAGGTTTGATCCACAAGATCACTAGGAGCAATGCTTTGTTTGCTGGCTAGCGGATGGGTAGGGGATAATACCAAGCGGCTTTCATAGGTAAATAGGGGTTGGTAACAGATGCCCTCTAACTCTAAGTCACTGGTAGTGATTAATAAATCAATGTCCCCTTCCATTAACAGGTGATGCGGCTCCGGCTCAAAGCCTGTGGCAAAATCAAGCTCCACATCTGACCATTCGCGTCGGAACTGATTCAAAATAGGCATGAGCCAATCAAAACAACTGTGACATTCAGAAGCCAAACGAAGACGACCGGCTTGGCCATGAGCCAGTCTTTTTAGGTTGTTTTTAGTTCTAACGACTTGAGGCAAAATATTGTCAGCCAGTTTTAGCACCACATTACCCGCGGGGGTAAAAGTCAACGGCCGCGATCGACGATTCACCAGTTTCACACCATAATAATTCTCTAGCTCTTTTAATTGATGCGAGACAGCAGAGGCGGTGACATGGAGCTCATCTGCAGCAGCGGCAAGTGAACCATGGGCACGTAAGGCAGAAAGGGTTTGTAGATGACGAAGCTCAAGCATAGTTTTAGATCATTTTATTGGATGGCTTTAGTCTCTATTCTACCCCATTATCTAGATGATATTCATCTGCTTCATTAAGTCCTAGATTATCGAGGTTAAAGAGTGGGGAATCGGCTTTTTGGTGAGGTGGAGTGAAGGTTGATATAAGTAGAGATCGACTAAAAAAGGTAGGCGGTTTTTGTACGAGTAATAACTCATGAGAATAGGTATCATAAAAATAACTTGCGATAGAGGTAACTTTTACTTTATATTGAATGCCATACCAAGGAGTCACATAGATTTACATTAGAGTAACTATTAGTTGAGAAGCATTGGCCGGGATATTCATTTATTGAAACCGCTAATAACCTCTTAATGAACGTTAATGTATTTAATGACTGTGACTCAAAACTCACAAGGAAGATGGATAACTGCCTTATTTTTTATGACAATTACTTCTGTTATCAACTTTAGATAACGAGAAACATAAAAATCAATAAAGCAGTTAGTCATAGTGAAATTGTCTATAGCAGAGTGAAAAAACAACAGGGCTATTAAGCCATAAACGACGTTTTTTCTATCCCCGCTACTGTGCTAATGAATAAATTCAGCATCTCCCTTTTAAACCAGTATTCTGAGATAGCAAGTGTGCTCACAAATTAAGGCACTTGCCTATAGGGTTATGCATTGAGGATAAAGCTATGTGGAAAAATATGGGTTTGACCAGTAAGATTCTGGTCGCAATGGTACTAGGTATCATTCTAGGACTAATTTTTAACTATACCGGCTTAAACGCTGAGGGTGGTTTCGTTAACAATTATTTAGTAAATGGCTTATTTAGTATCATTGGTAAGCTGTTTGTTAACTCGCTAAAAATGTTGGTTGTGCCTTTGGTGCTAATCTCACTTATTTGTGGGGTTTGTGGTATTGGTGACATCCGATTGCTAGGTCGTATTGGTACTAAGACCTTCTTTATCTATATGGTCACTACGGCCATTGCTATTGCCACTGCCATTGGTCTTGGCTCAATATTTGGCATTGGTAAAGGAATGAACCTTAAGCCTGAGAACGCTTTTGAAGCCAAAGATGCACCGCCTTTAATTGACGTTTTCTCAAATATCATTCCGTCTAACCCGATTAGTGCCATGGCCAATGGCGATATGCTGTCTATCATTTTCTTTGCCATTTTAATTGGTATTAGTATTTTGATGGTAGGTAGGCCCGCTAAAGGTTTGGTGCAAAGTTTAGAGCTGATTAATGAAGTTATCTTAAAAATGGTAACCATCATTATGAATTTAGCCCCATACGGCGTGTTTGCGCTGTTAGTCCAGGCTATGTCAGATTTAGGCTTAGACTTGATGGTGTCCTTATTTGGTTATGTGGCTGTGTTGGTAGGCTCTTTGGCTTTCCACTTCTTTGTGACCATGATGATTATCCTAAAGTTTACTTCAGGACTATCGGTAAGAACCTTCTTAGCCAAAATGCGTGAAGTACAGATTTTTGCTTTTAGTACTTCAAGCTCGAACGCCACTATTCCAGTTAGCTTACGCACTGTAACTAAGCGTATGGGTGTTGATAACTCGGTAGCGTCATTCACCATTCCTTTTGGTGCAACCATCAATATGGATGGTACCGCCATTATGCAAGGTACAGCCACTATCTTTATCGCCAACTTATACGGTATAGATTTAAGTGCAGGCCAGTACCTAATGGTTATCCTAATGTCAGTATTGGCATCTGTAGGTACCGCAGGGGTACCGGGTGTGGGCCTGATTATGCTGTCAATGGTGTTTGCTCAAGTGGGGTTACCTATCGAAGGTATTGGTCTGATCTTAGGTGTTGACCGTTTGCTTGATATGCTACGTACCGCAGTGAACGTCGGCGGTGATGCGGCAGTGACTGCTATCGTGGCAAAATCAGAAGGCAAAATGGATCTAAATGTTTATAATGATCCAGAAGCGGGCACCAAAGATGTGTTTAATGGTTACATTGATCCAGAAAGTGAGCAAGAATTTGCTCATGTAATGAGTGATGGTATTATGGGTAGTGAATATGATGATTTGAATAAGCGCTAGGATTTGTTAGTCAAGCGTTATTTCCTATAAAGTCATCTTGTAAAGCCATGATACGTAAAAAGCCCCAATATTTATTGGGGCTTTTTTTATCTTCGTTATCTAATGCCTGTTATGCAATATGTGTCAAAGGGACTTATCTTAGCAGCCAAAATAGTGATAACTGGCTATTTAGCCCATCATATATTTGGTAACCATGGCCAAACAAACCAGAACAATCACCGGGCGGATAATTTTGCTCCCGCCTTTTACCACCATATGTGAGCCTGCATAAGCGCCTATGGTTTGCCCGACCATCATCGCTAGGCCTACTTTCCACAGCACATTGCCACCAATAATAAAGAAGATAAGGGAGGCTATGTTGGTAGATAGATTTAATACTTTGGCCGCCCCAGTGGCAGCAATAATTTGTCTGCCACGTAATGCCACATTGCCTAGAGCAAAAAACATACCGGTGCCTGGGCCGACATAGCCATCATAAAAGCCAATCAAAGGGGCGACCACTCGTTGCCAAGTAGACTCTGATACCCTAGGCTCCGCTTCTACTTCGCCCAAACTTGGCGCAAATAAGGTATAGATACCAATAGCCGCAATTAAAAAAGGAATAAGCTTTTCTAGCATGTCAGGGGGGGACATCTGTACGGCGATGGTGCCGAGCACGGATCCTATAAAAGCACCCGCAATGGCCAATTTCATCTTTGAGGGGGAGACCACCCCTTTTTTTATCATAGTGATAGAAGCGGTTAAGGCGCCAGAAGCCGCCTGTAGTTTATTGGTGCCTAGAGTTAAAACGGGCGGGATGTTGGCCAGTAACATAGCTGGAATGGTCAGCAGTCCGCCCCCACCAGCAATGGCATCAATAAAGCCGGCGACAGCTGCCACTGCGGTTAACATCAAAATAACTTCAAGGGTTAAAGAAAAATCCATAGGTGATGTCCAAAAACTAGGCTAAGGGCATAGAGGGCTTAGCTAAATCTAAAAATAAAGGATGAGTAGAAGGGATGAAAACGACCGTTGCGCTATGTTAAAGAAAATCGAGAATTATAGCACGCAGTCAAAGTGAGCGAGTGTTGGATTACTGATTTAGTGGCAGCAATTTCAGGTATTAATGAAACCCAGCGCTTTATTAAATAAGGAAAATAGGGGTAAAGAGTGGCTGTTTTTAGATTTTAAATTTTATCTCGATATAGCACACTTTTCTGCTACCATAAATGTGAAATGTATAAAGACAAATTAATAAATTAAATAGTTTGGTGGGTTATAGCTTGGCCCATTAGCAGGACAGTGAGGAAGCATGGTGTTTCAAAAACTAAAAAAATTCTTTGAGTATGAGGCGGCAGGGGGCATTGTATTGGCCATCGCTGCCATTGCAGCGATGATTGTCGCTAACTCGCCTCTCAACCACTGGTATGAGTCTTTTATTCATGCCCCAGTGGTGGTGCAGGTTGGAAACCTTATTATTGATAAAGACGCTCATCATTGGATTAATGATGGGCTGATGGCGGTATTCTTCTTTTTAGTGGGCCTAGAGCTAAAACGGGAAGTATTAATTGGCGAGCTGTCAAATATTAAGCAAATTATATTGCCGGCGGCAGCGGCGATCGGCGGTATGATCGTACCCGCCTTGGTGTATGTGGCGTTTAACCACAATAACCCCGATTATTTAGCAGGCTGGGCCATCCCTGCCGCCACTGACATTGCATTTGCTATTGGTATTTTAAGCTTATTGGGCAGTCGAGTTCCCAACTCACTAAAAATATTCTTGGTATCCATCGCTATTTTTGATGATATTGGGGCCATTTTAATCATTGCTCTCTTCTATACCAGTGATTTATCTTTACTGTCGTTAGCAGTAGCCGGGATATGTTTGCCCTTTCTATATTTGCTTAATAAGCGCAATGTCACGGCAATTACTCCTTATTTATTCTTTGGAATAATTATGTGGATTGCAGTGCTTAAATCTGGCGTTCATGCCACTTTGGCAGGCGTATTATTGGCGTTATTCATTCCTATGGTGAACACAGATGACCCTGAGCACTCGCCCCTTGAAGATTTAGAGCATGACTTACATGGCACGGTAGCTTTTGCGATTTTACCGCTATTTGCTTTTGCCAATGCTGGTATCTCATTACAAGGTGCAGGATTTGCCCAGTTATTTCACTCGGTACCCTTTGGTATTGCCGCCGGCTTATTTATCGGTAAGCAGGTGGGTATTATGCTAATGACTTGGGGCATTATTAAGGCAGGTATGGCGTCATTGCCCAGTGGTACTAACTTTAAACAGATCTATGGGGTGTCTCTACTTTGTGGGGTGGGCTTCACGATGAGCTTATTCATTAGTGGCCTAGCCTTTGGTGGGGTAACCGAAGGGTTTGATCCGCGTTTGGGTATTATTTTGGGCTCTATTATATCTGGTGTCGTAGGGTATACAGTGCTGAAATATACTTTAAAAGAGGAGGCATCCACGGGTATCACTGCTATAGACTTAACCAAAAGCTAGTAAGAGTTAAGCCGTAAAAATAAACGTTAATGGCTAATAACCTAGATTAACTCTACCGGCCAGAAGAGAGGGAAATCCCCGTTCTTCTGGCCGGATTCACAAAGGGAGCAGTGTCATTGTGAAAATAAGTTCTACTTTGTTAATAGTGGCTGCCGCATTTTTTGGATTAACGGGGTGTGCCACCTTATCCAAACAGGAATGTATGACGGGCAATTGGCAAGCCATTGGCTTTGCTGATGGCGCGGCAGGCAGGACAGCTGATTATTTAAATAATCACAATAAAGCTTGTGCCAAGGTAGGGGTAGCCGCAGATTATAAGGCTTGGGAGCAAGGTCGTAAGGAAGGCCTGAAGCAGTATTGTAATGAAACTAATGCTTATCAAATTGGCCGCAGAGGGTCGCAAATGAGTCCGGTGTGTCCCGCCAATGTTACCGCTAAGCTAGAGCGTATTAATGCCAATGGTCGTCAGTACTACTCGTTGAATAAGCAGCTAGGTATCGAGCAAGAGCGTCTAAAAAAATACCAAGATGATTTTGATAAGCTGCGTAGTGGGGATAATTTAAACTTCACCAGCGAAAAAGAGGCGCGCAGTTATTTGATTCAGTTACCAGCCAAAGCCAGTAAAGTCAGTGAGCGTATTAAGAATATAGAGCAAGCTCTTGAGCAGTTACAAATAAAATATGGCTATTAGCAGCAGTAAGGCAGTTACAGTTATCACCTATTCTCTGTTCAATAGGTAGCCCTTAAAAAAGAGATAGCTCTAAAATGAGTGATGTGACTGTTACAAAAATTACTCAAAACCATGAAGAGAATACTAATAGACGTGACAAGAGGTAACAGACAGCGATGTGAGGTCAATTATAATAGAGCCAGACTAATTATTTAATTACTTACTTTGGGGCAATTTTTATACAACACATTGATATTAATTCCTCTTTTTCTTATCCGTCTAATTAAAATTTATCGTTTTAATTAAAATAATTTCTGGAGTCTCTTTATGAAAAAGCTACTAACTTTATTACCTCTAAGCTTAGTTATGGCCGCTTGTGCCACTAGCCCAACAACCACTGCACCAGGCTCAACTACTAATAAAGCTTATGACCGTATGGCGCCAGAGCAGTTTGTTTGTGAAGACAATGCTACTATACAAGCTAAATACTCAATTGATGGCGAGCAAGCGACAATCAACGCAAGCTTACCTAAAGCCAATTGGAATAACCAGACCGTAGTTATGGACATTGCAACTGCAGGTTCTGGATCACGCTATGTGAATAACGCTAGTCAAAACGTTACTTATGATTGGCATACCAAAGCTGACCTAGGTATCATGAGCCTAACTTGGGCAGATGGCACTGAATATGCGGTTAAATGTGAGCGCAGATAAGGTTCTGATGTAAAGCTTAGTTTAAAGCTTTAGACATAGCTGTCTTAGAGACAGCTAAAGTATAAAAAAACAGCAATGACAGTAAGTCGTTGCTGTTTTTTTGGTATTAGGCTGTTGTGATTTTTCAAATAGTTGGCAACTTCTTCTATCATATTTTTTTTGGTCTGTTATAATGTGCGACTTGGTAAACCAGACGATCGCCGTTTTGCTTTTGCAGAAGGGAGGAAAGTCCGGGCTACATAAGGCAGCGTGCCAGCTAACGGCTGGGCGGGGTAACCCGACGACAAGTGCAGCAGAGAGGAGACCGCCTCAATTAAGCTCTACAGCCTAGCTGTAAAGTGTGAGGTAAGGGTGAAAGGGTGCGGTAAGAGCGCACCGCATGGCTGGCAACAGTTCATGGCAAGGTAAACTCCACGCGTAGCAAGACCAAATAGGTGTCCATTACTTGTCGCCTGCAGGGGACACGGGTAGGTTGCTCGAGCGTATTGGCAACGATACGCCTAGATGAATGATCGTTCACGACAGAACCCGGCTTATCGGTTTACCAAAAATCTTTTATGCTTACTACAAAAAAGCGTATATAATAGCCACTTGCTAATGAAATAGCAGAGATTTCCCCTAAACTTTAAAATATTTTCAATTTTTTTGCATTTAGGGGTTGACGGCTTATAATGTTTTAGGGATAATACCGCCCTCAAATGGCGATGTAGCTCAGCTGGTTAGAGCGCACGACTCATAATCGTGAGGTCAAGAGTTCAAGTCTCTTCATCGCCACCATATATTTGGCCATTAGCGCCTAAAATAGCCGATTACTTTGCCCTATTAAGCTAAGTAGTTGGCTTTTTTTATGTCTCTTCGTTTTGTTGGTATCCTCAATTTAATGATTTAGTTAGCTGCTAACGGTTTGGCCAATGGTTTGGTTAATAGTTTAAAAGTTAAATGAGATTTACGCTGACAATAACGCTCAAAAACTCAGTTTTGACCTGTGTCAATCAGCATTGCATTTCTATCACTTACAAGCTAACTTAAAGCTGATAGAATAGATGACCTTAATATATTTTTTACTTCATTTTCCATTAATGAACTCAACAACTAGGTAGCCGCAAGACGTGACCGCATTATCAAATATTCGAAATTTCTCAATCATCGCCCATATTGACCATGGTAAATCAACCTTGGCTGATCGCTTTATTCAGACTTGTGGTGCGCTGCAGGATCGTGAAATGCAGGCCCAAGTCTTAGACTCAATGGATATTGAGCGTGAGCGTGGTATTACTATTAAAGCGCAGTCAGTGACCTTGTATTATGATCACCCTAATGGCGAGCGTTATCAGCTTAATTTCATTGATACCCCAGGCCACGTAGACTTCTCTTATGAGGTTTCGCGCTCATTGGCCGCATGTGAAGGGGCTCTGCTGGTTGTGGATGCTGCTCAAGGTGTCGAAGCTCAGTCGGTGGCAAACTGCTATACCGCTGTGGACTTAGGTCTTGAAGTATTGCCGGTACTGAACAAAATTGACTTACCGCAAGTTGAGCCTGAGCGGGTGATTCAAGAGATTGAAGATATTATTGGTATTGAAGCAATGGATGCTCCCCGCGTTTCTGCCAAATCAGGCCTAGGCGTTGATGAGCTGTTAGAAGCTTTAGTAGAGCGTATTCCTGCCCCAACGGGAGACCGAGAGGCGCCATTACAGGCGTTGATTATTGACTCTTGGTTTGACAACTACTTAGGTGTGGTCTCTTTGGTGCGTGTGCGCCAAGGTAGTATCAAAAGTGGGGATAAAATTTTAATTAAGTCGACCATGGAGTCTCATTTAGTGACCTCCATTGGTGTCTTTACCCCTAAGCCTTTAGAGACAGGTAAGTTAGAGGCAGGGGAGGTGGGCTTTGTTATTGCAGGTATTAAAGACATCCATGGGGCGCCAGTGGGGGATACCATTACTCACGCTAAGACTCCAGACGTTGAACTTATTCCAGGATTTAAACAAATCACGCCACAGGTTTATGCCGGTTTATTCCCAGTAGATTCAGGCGACTTTGAGAAGTTCCGTGAAGCGCTACAAAAACTGCAGATTAATGACTCAGCTTTATTTTTTGAGCCAGATACTTCAGATGCTCTAGGCTTTGGTTTCCGTTGTGGTTTCCTTGGTATGTTGCACATGGAGATTATTCAAGAGCGTTTAGAGCGTGAATACAACCTTGATCTGATTACCACAGCCCCGTCTGTAATCTATGAGATTAAAAAGAAAAACGGTGAGGTTATGCTGGTGGATAACCCTTCTAAGCTACCAGATCCTGGTTTCGTGGAAGAGTTCCGAGAGCCCATTGCGCGTTGTCAGATTCTTGTACCACAAGACTATCTAGGTAACGTGATGACCTTATGTATGGAGCGCCGCGGGGTTCAAGTGGACATGCGCTTTATGGGTAAACAAGTGCAACTGGTTTTTGATATTCCGCTTGGTGAAGTGGTAATGGACTTCTTTGACCGTTTAAAATCAGTGTCACGTGGGTTTGCCTCATTAGACTATGAGTTTGACCGCTATGAAGTGGACAAACTGGTTAAAGTAGACGTGTTAATCAACGGCGATAAAGTAGATGCTCTAGCCATGATTTGTCACCAAGAGCAAGCCCGTTATCGCGGTAATCAGCTGGTAGAGAAGATGAAAGAGCTGATTCCAAGACAGATGTTTGATGTGGCGATTCAGGCGGCGATTGGCAGTCAGATTATTGCGCGTAGTACGGTTAAAGCGATGCGTAAAGACGTTCTTGCTAAGTGTTACGGTGGTGACGTTTCTCGTAAGAAGAAACTACTGTCGAAGCAAAAAGAAGGTAAAAAACGTATGAAGCAAGTGGGTAGTGTGGAGATTCCACAAGAAGCCTTCTTAGCTGTGTTACAAGTGGATAACCAATAAGCTTATCCTGGCAGAATCGATTTTAAGGGCTTAGCCTCTAAGCCCTATAATTCAAACTCTATAATTTAAATAAAAACAATAGGCCAAGACTTTAAGTGATTAGCTTTTTAGTAAGCTTGGCATAATAACAAAGCGGTTAAGGCAGCAGTATGGACTTTGATTTTAATTTAATTTTAGTGCCAGTAACCTTGATTCTTGGGGTGATATGGCTGCTTGATAAGCTTTGGCTAAAGCAACACAAGAAGGCTAAAACAAGTAACTCAAAAGAGCTTCAAGCAGCGCAAGATAATTTAGCGAATAAAAAAGCGGCTTATATTCAGACCTTGTCTGAGCACAATATGTTCCATGAGAACAGTGATCAGGATTTAGAGACGATTAACGTGATTGACGCTCCCATGCCGGTTAAGCAGGCTGAGCGCGAATATCGTGAGGCCAAAAGATTGGCCAATCAATCGATCTCTCAAAAGTCTACTCAGTCCTCTAAAGAGCATTTTTTAATTCGCTGGGCTCATGATTACTTTCCCGTGTTGGCAATCGTGTTGGTAGTGCGCTCGTTCATTGTTGAGCCGTTTAATATCCCTTCTTCATCGATGGTACCCACCCTGTACACTGGCGACTTTGTGGCGGTAAATAAATACGCTTATGGTATTCGCTTACCCTTAACTTATAATAAAGTAATCAATGTAGGTGAGCCACAACACGGCGATGTGGTGGTATTCCGTTACCCAGAAAACCCGAAGATTTATTACATCAAGCGTATCATTGGCTTACCGGGTGATGAGGTTAGCTTTAATAAGGGTCAGCTCTCGGTAAACGGGCAACCAGTGCCAAGTGAGCAAGTTGAATTCACGGCAGATGAGGCGCTAACCAATCAGCTGTATACGCCAGTTAAAAGTAGTGATCCTAGCCGCGAGTGGGATTTGTCCCCTGAAAACGCGGCCATGGTGGCACAAAGTGAAGAAAGTGGTGCTCGATATTTCCAGGAAAAGTTGGGTGAGCATACTTACTTACGCCGTTACTTATCTCCCGATTTAGTGCGTGCTGAATACTCAGATTTTTTACAGCAGCCGATAGAGTATGACGGTAGTTGGAGCGTAAAAGTTCCTGAAGGTAATTACTTCGTAATGGGTGATAACTCAGACCGCAGTGAAGATGGTCGCTATTGGGGCTACGTTCCTGATGAGAACTTGGCAGGTAAAGCGGTTTATGTGTGGATGCACAAAAAGCCGGGTTTGTCTAACTTGCCAACCTTTAGCCATAACCGGGCCATTGACTAAATATGATTGTAGCAAGCGGTGTGTCACAGCTTTAAAAGTTCTATTCGTTTTAAATAGATTTGAAGCACCGCAGCAAGTCCTAACCTTAATTAAAATGCCGTAAACTTGAGTACTTAATTTAATCCCTTTTATTAATATACCTAGCTGTTTCTGACGCCCCCTTGAGTGCAGTAATAGTTTTTAATATGCCGAAATAATATGCCAAAAGTTTTTAAAAAAGAAAGTGGTGATAGCGAGAAGATAACAGAAGTTGCTGAGATAGCCTCTTCTAGTAAGCAGCCCCCCAAACAACGCTATACAAACTTTGAAAAAGGTTTGCCCAGTTTGCAAAAAGCCTTGGGTTATAGTTTCAAAGACACCACTTTGGCAAAGTTGGCTTTAACCCACCGCTCTTATGATGGCAAAATTAACTATGAGCGATTGGAGTTTTTAGGGGATGCTTTGCTAGGGATGATTATTGGTGAGGCATTATATTATCAATATCCCAATCAAGATGAAGGTCGGCTAACGCGCATGCGGGCCACCTTGGTTCGTCAAGAATCACTGGTCATCGTCGCACAAAAGCTTAACTTATCTTCCCATCTAATCTTGGGGATAGGGGAGCGTAAAGGGGGGGGTCGTGAGCGAGCGTCAATATTGGCAGATACAGTTGAGTCTTTAATTGGGGCCATTTATTTAGATAGTCAAAGTGTTGATGTGGTTAAAGCTTGTGTTCTAAGTTGGTTTGCTGAACTGATAGATAATGTGAACGATCAGCGGGTTTTAAAAGACGCCAAAAGCCGACTACAAGAGTGGCTACAAGGTCATAAGTATGACCTTCCTAACTATGAATTATTAGAAACCCAAGGCAATGCCCCTAATCAAATTTTTATTGTACGCTGTGAGGTTGTAGTGCCTCAAACCACCCCTGTGGTTGAGTCGGGTGAGAGTCGCCGTATTGCGGAACAAAAAACAGCAGAGAAGATGATTAATCAGCTAAATAAGCTCGTTAGTGATCGTATTATTAAATTAAAACCTTAAGCCTCTTAATTCAAGAAGTTTCAGAAGATAACATCGGATAAACAGACATATGTCAAACGCACCACAAGAAAACCAACCTTTAGACAATGAATCGAATGAGGCTATTGACGCTTTATTAGACAGCTTCTTTGAAGATGAATCGTTGCCTGAAGATTATCGAGCTGGCTATGTGGCCATCGTTGGTCGTCCCAACGTCGGTAAATCAACCCTAATGAACCACATGTTAGGACAAAAACTATCTATTACCTCACGTAAGCCGCAAACCACCCGTCATCGTATTCATGGTATTTTATCCAATGAAGAGATGCAGGCGGTATTTGTTGATACCCCTGGTATTCACAGCAATGAAGTACGCCTTATTAACGAGCGTATGAACAAGGCTGCTTTCTCCGCTTTAGTCGATGTGGATTTGGTACTATTTGTGGTGGATGGCGAGCAGTGGCGTGAAGACGACTTATTAACCCTTGAAAAAATTGGTGAGACCGATACGCCTGTGGTATTGGTCATCAACAAGGCGGACACCATCAAGGATAAAGGGTCAATCTTGCCTTTGATTGAAACCTATCATGAGAACTTTGACTTTGCGGATATCGTTCCGGTTTCTGCCCTAAAAAATCAGAACTTAGAACGTTTACAACAAGTGATTCGCTCACACTTGCCTCAAGGCGCTCCCATCTATGATACTGAGCAAATTACAGATCGCAGCGAGCGCTTCTTAGCCAGTGAAATTATTCGCGAGAAAATCATGCGTCAATCTGGCGATGAGGTTCCTTATGATTTAACAGTTCAGATCGATGAGTTCAAAGATGAGCCAGCCCATATTGATCCTAAAACAGGCCGTAAGCGTAAAGCAGTGACCTTTATTGATGCCACTATTTTCGTTGAGCGTAATGGTCAAAAAGCCATTATTATTGGCGATAAAGGCAGTCGTATTAAGCAAGTAGGTATCGCCGCGCGCGAAGATATGGAAGCCTTATTCGAGCGCAAGATTATGCTTAACTTATGGGTGAAAGTGAAACAAGGGTGGTCAGATGATGCCCGTGCCTTAACCAGTTTAGGGTATTGATAGTTAAGCTTATAAAGTAGAAAATAGGGCGCTGAGCCCAGTTTCGGAGCTGTCTTTGGACTAGAGGATGGATAAAAACGTTGCGTAATGAACCCCTACATGCGTATAGTTTGCACCAGCGCCCCTATCAAGAAAAAAGAAGTATCTATTACTTATTTACCAAAGAGCATGGAGTCTTGCATGGGGTTAGTAAAAAAGGGATTCCACAGTTTGCACCGTTGATGCTGTTTGCGACGGGAAAAAAATCTTTAAAAACCTTTCAACAGGTAAATATTGCCGAAGCAGTCCCTAGCTTAATGGGACAACAGCAATATGCCGCTTTGTATGTCAATGAAATCACTTTAAAGCTATTACCAGTCGAAGACAGTATGCCTATTGTCTATGCGCAATACGCTCATACCATAACTCAGCTCCAGCAGTCATTAAGCCCGGTGGAACTAAAGCTTGTGCTGCGCGGTTATGAGCAAGTTTTGTTCAGTGAGCTTGGTTTCGCGATTGATCTTGAGCAAGACAGTGAGCAGCAGCTAATTGAGAAAGATCAATCTTACTATTTTGCGCCAGATAGAGGCTGGGTTAAGGCCTCAATCAATGAGTCAGAGCAGCAGAGCGTTTCCAGCGATCAAGCCAGCGCCTCATCTGCAGCAGCTTTGGCCTCATCCTCTAACTTTGACCAACGCCGACACTCAGCTTTTATGCGGCAGTCGCCCATAAAAGGGGATACAATTCTTGCCATGCAGGCTGGAATTAGTGAATCTACTATTAACAGTTGGACCCATCTTCATCGCCAACTCATTGATCACTTATTTGATTATCAGCCATTACAGAGCCGTATTCTATGGCAACAGTTTTATCGTTATCAATAAGGTATGATAGAGAGGTCACGACTCTTATAAAGCCCTTATATTAGGATTGGAGTCAGTTATGAATGCTTATCGAGATATCAGTTATTTTTATCAGTTCTTTAGGGTGAATTATTATGAATAAAATGGTGCAGTCCTCTTCAAACTCCCCGTTATTAGGCGTTAACATCGATCATGTGGCTACCTTACGTCAAGCCCGAGGGGTTAACTATCCAGACCCTATTGAAGCAGCGCTACTTTGTGAGCAAGCGGGAGCAGATGGCATCACCCTTCACTTACGAGAAGACAGACGTCACATTGTAGATGAAGACGTTTATCGCATGAAGCCGTTATTGAAGACGCGTATGAACTTAGAGATGGCCACCACTGAAGAGATGCTTAATATTGCGCTCAAGGTAAAACCTGAATGGGTGTGTTTAGTGCCAGAGAAGCGGGAAGAGCTCACCACAGAAGGCGGTTTAGATGTCGCTTCTCAGCAAGATCATCTTAAAGAATATATAGCAGCCTTGCATGAGGCGGGTATACAGGTTTCTTTATTTGTTGACCCTGAATCGAAGCAAATAGATGCGGCTATGGCCTGCGCGGCTGATGCTGTAGAGCTACATACGGGTCAGTATTCACAAGCAGCGTTAGCAGAAGACAGCGCCGCCACTGCACACGAATTACAAAGAATTCAAAATGCCACAGCCTATGCCTTATCGGTACAAGACACTTTTATTGTTAATGCTGGTCATGGCCTTACTCGGGATAACGTCTATCCTATTGCCAGCATCCCAGGAATTTATGAGCTTAATATCGGGCATGCCTTAATCGCAGATAGCGTATTTATGGGACTTGAAAAAGCAGTTCACGCTATGAAACAGGCAATGCAAGGTGAGTAGTAATAAGCTTAGCCTTATCAGAGAACTCAAGGGCAACCTGTCTTTTTAACGCTGCAAGGCTTGAATCGATAGTTGCCTTGTTAGTTGAGAGAGGTTTGATATATATTGTCGGTTAGGTGGTCATTAGGACTGTATTTAACTTATCGTGCGTAATTCTCCACCTATAATCTTTGATTTAGGTGGAGATGTAAGCACGGGGAGACCTAGTCAGGGCGTTCATGTTTTTCGATATATTGTCTAATGGTATCAATCGTAGCATCACCAGTAGTCAGCAAACAATATGCTCTAGTCCAAAGTACAGGCTTCGAGTAAAACGTTGCCAAATGCTTCGCAAATTCCTTTCTCATCAGTCGGCTAGTGACCGTTTTTAGATTATTGATAAACTTACTTGGCATGATATTGGGGTGCATTTCAATTAGTAAATGCACATGATCGGCTTCTGCATTGAACTCTAATATAGTCGTAGACAAATTAAAGAGCTACAGCGTTAACCTTACTAAGCCCGTTCTAGTAGTACTTGAGGTAGGTTGCCTCGTATCTCATTTGGTTGGCTATGACTATAGCTCAATCTCCCATTTTTGACAAAGGTCAGTTATGATTTCTTTTAGCCTATCAAGCATAGCCCCAGTAAAGCATTTTCTACGATACTTTGTGACCAACACTAAGTGGTAAATAAGTTTGTAAACACAGTGGGAATGTGATTTTAGATGATTATTCATGATTGACACTAAGTAGGGTTTACGCTAAATTATACCTACATTCAAGTTGACTAACAAGCCATGCTCAAAGCCTATAAATATCGCATTTACCCGAATCTTGAACAGCAGGTGCTAATCGAAAAGCATTTTGGTTGTAGCCGTTTTGTCTTCAACTAGGCGTTGGCATTGCAAAAACGCTATTATGGCATGTTTGGCAAATCTTTATCACGCAGTAAAATTCAAAGCCATTTAGGGCGTGTCCTCAATTTAACTTACAGTGAATAATAGTACAAGCTAGGTAAAGCATAGATTTAAAATTGCATGCTAACTTTTCATAGCGTGTTGCTATACTGCGAAAATGCTTTAATCGAGCGAACATATTTTCAACTAGATGGCGTAATTTATAAAGGTAACTGTCAAACTCTGGGTTAGGTTGTTTGGTATTTTTTCTTCTAGGAATAACCGCTTTCATGCCATGTTCTATCGCTTTATCTCTGATTT
>NZ_FUGE01000082.1 GCF_900162825.1 Psychrobacter piechaudii | reverse complement strand
AAAAACCAATCTAGCTAAATCAACATACGATGCAGGATGGTTTGAGCTTAAACGACAACTGGAATACAAATGCAAGCATGCAGGTTGTCAGCTTGAGATCGTAAATGAGAGTTACACTACCCAGACCTGTTCGTGCTGCCTTAAAATAAGTGAAAGTAGTCCGAAAGGTAGAGCAGGACTTGGAATAAGAGGATGGACTTGTGCTGAGTGTGGCACATGGCATGATAGAGATATCAATGCTGCTAAGAACATCCTTGCGGTCGGGCTTGACCGTCTAGCTGTAGGAATCCCCTCGGTTTAGCGAGGGGAGGAAGTCAAGCGGCTGTCGTGTTTTGTCAATACTACTAGTTTCAAGCATACAAATAGGTAGGTTGACCTAATCATACTAATTTGGGGATCGTCGGAGTGAGTAGCTAGAAATGCAACTAATGCTCTATCTACGATGTTTTTTAACTTAAGTTGCTCTAAAGGAGTATTTTGAGAGTGAGTTGATTGTGCTATAAAGGTACTATTATCAGGAAGATTTAACCATGACGTAACTGCCTCTTTCTCGACTTTGAATTCTTTACATGAAAGCGGAAATATCCGATGTAAATTGTACAGCTTTCTAATCAAAGGCTGAGCTTCATTTAGATCTGCTTTTAGGGTAAGCTCATCGTTAAGCCAACGCGTGATTAGCTCTGTATTAGTCTTCACATCATATTCCATCGCTAGTATTAGGAAATTTATCAGGGATATCTTAAACATTAGCTTAATTTGTCTGATGCATCCACTGGGGTTTTTAAACTAAATTGCATTTTTAACAAAATTAAACAAAAGCGTAGGTTTACGTTATCCTTACAAGAGTAATTGGTTTGCCAATCAAATTTCATATTAACAAAAAAAAGAGCAATTTTATGATTACTGTTGAAGCATTAAAGGGCGCCATTACCGAGCGTATCACGGCTTATAATGAACAAGACCTACCGTTTACTAAGCGTGCCATAGAAATTCGGGATTTATTGGCCAGTCAAAATCATATTCTAGCCACCGATATCGCCTCGCCATTTGATGTGCCACGCCAAAACCTCTCGGCGATGGATGGGTATGGCATTGCTAAGGGCAGCATACTTGATCAAGGCACAAGCATCGACATTGTTGGGGAATCGCAGGCTGGCTCGCCGTTTAGCGGCAAACTACAACCAGGTCAAGGGGTGCGAATCTTCACGGGGGCCGTGGTGCCTAGTGACTGTGATACGGTGGTAATGCAGGAAAATACCAATTTTGAGAACATCAAAGATAGTATTGATAAGTCGCAGACCTACGCTATTGAGCTGAATCAAGCCGCCAAAGTTAACAGCAATATTCGTAAACAGGGTGAAGAGATTGAAGAAGGTGAGGTGGTGTTGGAAGCTGGCAAACGCCTAAACCCTGCCGACATTAGTTTACTGGCAAACTTGGGGGTCGCTAAAGTTGAGGTCTATAAGCCAATTACTGTGGGGATCTTAGCCACAGGAGATGAGTTAGTGGCAGTGGATGAACCGTTACAAACACTGGCCCAGATTTATAACTCCAACACGCCTACCTTAAAGAGCATGTATGCCCATCTTCCGCTAGTGATTCAGGACTACGGCATTATTCCCGACCATTTAGAAATGACCAAAAAGGCAGTGCGCAGTGCGATGCAGGAGTGTGATGTGCTGATCTCTACCGCTGGGGTTTCGGTGGGTGATTATGACTTTTTGACCACAGTGATTGAAGAGCTGGGTCAGATTAATCACTATAAAGTAGCGATGAAGCCAGGCAAGCCTTTTGTGTTTGGCGAGTTGACCGAAAGCCTAGACGTACCGGTGTTGTACTTTGGTCTACCGGGCAACCCCTTATCCTCTGTAGTAGGCAGTTTACAGTTTATTATTCCTGCTTTGTGGCGCTTATCAGGCATTAATGAGGCAGAGATTCCTAAGTCGTTAACACTGACCGCGAGTCTGGTCAATGATGTCAAAAAGTCACCAGGTCGAGCTGATTTTCAGCGCGGTATTTTTAGCCAAAATGCAGCGGGGGAGTATGTGGTAAGTACCGCCGGCAAGCAAGACTCGCACCGTATTAAGCAGTTAAGCTTGGCCAATTGTTTGATTGTATTACCAAAAGACTCCGGCAATCTGGTTGCAGGGGACAAGGTAACGATACAGCTCTTTCCTTGGTATTAACGGTTGTTAATTGTTAACGTGATCGCGTGGTCAATCATTAAGTAAGCTATTGGGTATTAGTTAATTGGTAATAACCAATAGCAAACAACTTATCTATAGACGACAAACGGCCAGTCATCTGCCTAAATAGTCTTGATAAAGACCACAAACCATATACTACTAAAGAGGTAGATGACCTAGCGCAGGGCCCTCTTTAGGGTGGGTATCTATTGCTCCGCAACCTGTTATAATATCTATTAACTAACCCCCCCCCTTCATAGAAGATCCATCCACAACCTGAGGCAACGCTTAGAGCACATTAACTATCAATGACTACGGTACCCAATATGACCCTTCTTAATTCCAACCTAGGGAGAGCTAGGCTCTATACTCCTTCCCACAATTCAGTTAGGTATGCAGGTACTCTGATGTCATCCGCTAATACAGCTTCTGTGATGGGTACTTCTGTGAGTCGTTTTGTGTTGCCCTTTGATTTAAAACAGGCTGACTTTGAGTCACCTTTTATCAATATTGCTCACAATCAAGCTTTCTATAACAATCCATCTAATAAGTTAGTCGTTGCTAAATCTGCCAAAGGTTTAGTGTCAGGTTCTTCGTCAATTGCTAGCAATGCTGTCAGCCAAAGTGATGAGAGTGATGGTATGTTGACCGATGGATTCTCGCGTCGTTTAACCTATTTACGTTTATCGATTACCGATTTTTGTAATTTTCGCTGTGGTTATTGTCTGCCCAATGGCTATCAAGGCAAGCGTCCAGATAATGAATTAAGTCTGCAAGAAATTGACGTACTGATTAAAGCCTTCTCTCAAGTAGGCACAAAAAAGGTACGTTTAACCGGTGGTGAGCCCTCCATCCGTAAGGATGTGACCCAAATTATCGAGCAGGTAAAAGCCACGCCAGGTATCGAAACAGTGGCGATGACCAGTAATGGCTATAAATTGGGCAAACATTTGGCCAATTGGCAGCAAGCCGGACTTGATCAGTTAAATATTAGTCTCGATAGCTTTGATGCGCCGACCTTTCATAAGATGACTGGCTTTAATATGTTACCGCAGCTGCTTCATGACATAGATATGCTGTTAGCGACCACAGATATTAAGCTCAAACTCAACGGTATCTTAATGGAAGACACCGCTTATGACAGTTTGATTGCTGCTTTGGAGTTTGTGAAGACGCGTCCGGTAACCTATCGCTTTATTGAGTTTATGCAGACCACGGACAACCGGGATTTGTTCTTTGCTCAGCATGCCCAGTCAGCGCTTATTACTGATTATTTGTTAAAAAATGGCTGGCAAGCGCACAACCGGGGTCAAAACGATGGCCCGGCCATAGAGTATAGTCACCCCGACTATGTGGGCCGTATTGGGATGATTGCTCCTTATGCGCCGCACTTTTGTGACAGCTGTAACCGACTACGCGTCAGTAGTCTTGGTAAGGTGCATTTGTGCCTGTTTGATCAGGGTAACTACGATATCCGGAACTATTTACAGCAGCAAGATGTGGCCGGCCTAGTCCAAAAACTACATGAGTTTATGCCAATAAAGCCTGAACACCATCATTTAGCCGAATCTAACAGTGGCATTATGCATAACCTGTCTATGATTGGTGGTTAACTGGCTGTATTAAACAATATCTTCAATTTTTTAAGTTGTTAAATCTGTTATTTAAGGCACTTCTATGTCAAAAGAAAAAGTATTTACTCCGTTAAACGTGGCGGTATTAACCGTATCTGATAGCCGTACTTTGGAACAAGACACCTCGGGTCAGTACTTGGCAGACTCATTACAAGAAGCTGGTCACAACCTAGCTGATCGTCAATTAATCACCGATGATATTTACAAAATCCGTGCGGTTATTAGTGGTTGGATTGCTGACCCTGAAGTGCATGCAGTAATTACTACGGGTGGAACAGGCTTTTATATCCGTGATAGCATGCCTGAAGCGGTAAGTGTGTTGTTTGATAAAAAAATCGACGGCTTTGGTGAAATGTTCCGTTTAATCTCCAAAGATGAGATTGGCATGTCGACCATTCAATCGCGTGCTATTGCCGGTATGGCCAATAATACTGTGATTTTCTGTCTGCCAGGATCATCAGGCGCTTGCCGCACCGGTTGGACAAAGATTATCAAAGAGCAATTAGACAGCCGCACGGGTCCTTGTAACTTTGTGCCGCATTTAATGCGTGTCAATCCAGGTCACGACTAATTAAATGGCAGAAGCACTTTCACGCAGGCTTGAAGCAAAATCCTTGGCTGGAGTGCTTATCCTAGCGGGCGGCTTATCAACTCGTATGGGCTCACCCAAAGCGCTGTTGAAATTGCCCTCCGGTGAAACTTTGCTAGATTATCATGTGCGCAGTGCCGCTAAACTTGGAGTGCCGATTTTAATAGCTGATAACGGACAGGGGTTCACCACTCAAATTGAGACTGTGAATAGCTCTATTAGCTATATTCAGGATTATCAGCCGCACAGTAGCAATCCTGAAGCGGAAGATAAACATTCAGCAGGACCGCTTGGTGCAATCTTGGCTGGCATGCAGGGGATATTGGCAGATAATGAGTCAAAATGGTTGTTGGTAGTCAGCTGCGATAGTTTGGTTAATGGTTTTGATATTTGGCAGTATTTGATGGAAGAAAAACCTCAAAGCTTATCAGACAGTGCTACAGTTGTTAATGAGCCTAATACCCAGCCGCAAATGTACTGTTTGGCCGATAATGAGCGAGATTATCCGCTGTTGGCCTTGTATCAATTGCAATTAGCCGAGCCATTAAAGGCTTATTTGGATAGTGGAGAGCGACGAGTCATGCGTTTTATCAGCCCTATTAGCCAGTCAGTGGCTATGCCACAAGACTGGTACACGCTTTCTAATTTAAATACCCCAGAGCAGTTTGAGATAGCCTGTCAGCAGTTATAAATAAAGTTATCGCGGTTATTCAAACAAGCCAAGGTTATGCAAACTTATTCAAATTAGCAAAACAAAACTTAAACCAGTTAAGCCCAAAATTTTAGGTTAAAACCCATTATGTCACTTCCAAACTCTGATCAAGATAAGCCAAGTTTAAGCCAACAGCCACACAAGCTATCGCACTTAGATGCTGATGGCGACATTCATATGGTGGATGTGGGGCATAAGACAGTTACCACCCGTGAAGCGGTGGCGCAAGGCTATGTGGTTTTCCCAAAAGATATCTATTCTGAAATTAAAGCCGCTGATGGCATGACTAAAAAGGGAAGCATCACTCAGACCGCCCACATTGCTGGGATTATGGCCGCCAAACGTACCCATGATTTAATTCCATTGTGCCACCCACTGCCATTAGATAAAGTGGGTTTAAGCTTTAGCTATGAAGATGAAATGTATGCCATTAAAGTGACCTCAACAGTGCGAGTCACTCATAAGACAGGAGTTGAAATGGAAGCGCTAACTGCAGTAAGCGTCGCCTGTTTGACCATTTATGACATGACCAAGGCGTTATCGCACGACATTATTATTAATGATATGCGCTTGGTGACTAAAACTGGCGGTAAGTCAGACTATCAAAATCCGTAATCAGAGCAACTATCCTTTTATTCTTATTCTTTGGTTACATCCATCTACTAAACAATAGAGACAGTCGAGACAAATATGCGTATTACCGTTTTGTACTTTGCCAGCTTGGCAGATAAAGCCCAACAAGGGCAGCAGCAGCTTGATTTAGCAGACAACATAAGTCTATCTGAGCTATACGCTCAGCTAAAGCAACAACATGGCTTAGCGTTAGACACTGCAAAAGTGAGAGTGGCGATTAACGATGAGTTTGCCAGTTGGGACGATGCGATTAATGACGGCGATACTATTGCCTTTATTCCGCCTGTGGCCGGTGGCTAGACGTTTTTTCTAGACAGCTATTTAAATAATTATTTGTTGGAGTAACGAATGGACAGTCAAACTGCTTTGGACGCCACCAATCCCCCCCATCAGCAGGCAAGCACTATCTCGCATACAGTAGAAGAGGTTTATCAGCTGGCGCAGACTCAAGGTTTTGCTTTGCTGGACGAGGCTATTGATGCCGAGCATCTAAAAGACTTTTTGCAAGATGAGCAGTGCGGTGCCTTAGCAACTTTTGAGGGTTGGGTGCGCAATCACAATAATGACAGCCGTGTGACCAGCCTGACTTATTATGGTTATGAGGAATTAGCGATTAACCAAGGTAAACGGATTATCGAGGAAGCCAAGCGTTTATTTGATATCGAAAACGCGGTAGCGATTCACCGTATTGGTGCGCTAGAAATTGGCGATATGGCGGTGTGGGTCGGGGTGTCTTCTAAGCACCGTTACCCAGCTTTTGATGCCTGCAAATGGATATTAGACACCATTAAAGCTGATATTCCGGTATGGAAGCAAGAGTTTTACCAAGATGAGCCCTCTAAGTGGCTAAGTAATAATGGTTAAGTAGCAGGGGCTAAGTGACAGTGGTTAAGTGACCGTTGTTAAGTGAAAGTTGGCTAGTTAGAAAAGTGCTAAGTTACAAAGACTAATCTTCAGTCCAATAACTAAAAAATCCGGCTTACGCTGGATTTTTTTATGGGTTATTGTTTTATGTAGTAGCTGTTTTTATGTCTTAAAGACAATAAGCTAAGCTATCTTTTAGGCTTAGACTTGGAGCGAGTTGTCTTTGTAAACGACCCTTCATTAACCTGACGGTTGATACTGGCAATCAGACCTACTAGCACGATACCCAGTAGCACCAATAGTAGCGACATGGTATGTGCCATTTCATAATTTAAAGCTTCGACTTGCTCATAGATGGCAATGGAGATGACTTTGGTTTCTCCAGCGATACTACCGCCAATCATCAGCACCACCCCAAACTCACCAATAGTGTGTGCAAAGCTAATCAGACTACCTAATATAATGCCAGTTTTTGCTTGGGGTAATGCTACGGCGATAAAACGGCGTAATCGGCTTGGTTCTAATAGCAGCGCCATATCACTGATACTTTTTGGAATGCGTAAAAACTGGGCATACACCGGCTGTACATAAAACGGTAGCGAATAAATAATGGACCCCAGCACCAACCCTTCAAAGGTAAAAGCCAAAGCACCAATGTTATGTGCCATAAGCCATTTACCAAGCGCGAAATTGGGACTAAGTAGCAAGAGCAGATAAAACCCAAGTACCGTTGGTGGTAATACCAAAGGCATGGCAACCACGCCCATCAGCATGATTTTAATACGGGAAATGAGATTACTAGAGGAGGGTTTGGCCAGCCAATAGGCGATAGGGGTAGCAAATACTAGCAAGCACAAGGTGGTAATAGAGGCCAGTTTTATACTCAGCCACAGCGGTAGCAACATGTCAGATAGGTGAGGGCTAAGAAGTGACATATAGGGGTTAATACCAAAGGGCTTATAGCAGTGAGTGATAAGTTGAGATCGTTTTATTAACTATTAAGCATAGCCTTATTATAACGTTTTACCCAGACTTTATCTGACTTCTCATATCACAATAGTTATTATCCTAAAGTCAAACCCTGTTAACCTCATTCAAAACTTCAAGTCCACACTAAGGCTTAGCAATCGGTAGATACCCTGCGTCAGCAAATAGCTTTTGTGCTGACTCAGACTGTAGATATTGACTAAAGTCTGTGGCTTTAGGATGGTCACTGATCACGATGCCATCTTGCAATATCGCAGGATAGCTTTCGGGTTGTAGGGCTAAGTATTTTGACGGTTCAACCTTGGCACTGATTAATTGTGATAATGCCACAAAGCCATAGTCGGTGGTGGCTGTGTGGGTATATTGAAAAGCCTGACCAATATTTTCGGCTTGGATTAAGCGTTTGCTGTCATTTAATTCATCATAAACCTCTTGCTGCTGCAAAAAAGCTTTGGCTGATGCGCCATAGGGAGCCAGTTCAGGATTGGCCAAGGTGATTTTTACGGTATTTCTACTCGCTTTAGGTTGAGTAATAAATAACTGCTGCAGGCTAGCTTTGTCTAAGGTCTTGATTGAGCTTAAGTCATGGTTACTGCTATATAGAGCTAATTGACCACGGGCATAAGTAAATGGAGCTTGAGCAGTAGATTTATTAGTGGCTTGTTGCTGAGCATATTTAGCAGGAAATGCTTGATCAGCGGATAAAAACAGATTGTAGGGAGCACCAGAGTTAATCTGAGCAAATAACTTACCTGATGAGGCGTAGGTAACTTCAATTTTTGGCTTTAAGTTCTCTGTATTCTGACTGTCTTTATTTTGGCTGTCTTTGTTATGAGCTGCTTCGGCTTGATAGGCCTCAATCACTGCTGGCAATACCCCAGCTAAGTTGGCTGCCGCTGCGATACGTAATACTTTAGCCGACTCAGCTTTGCCGTTATTAGCATTGGTGTCGGATACAGTATCAGCTTTTGTTGTGTTATCAGTACCAGAGCAGCTAGCCAATACCAGTAAGGCAGGCAGGCTAATGATAAGCTTTAGATAAGGGGTCATAGACAACCTATATTTATCCATCAACAGAAGGTAAGTCTATATTTTGCCTGAAATATTAGGGTTAGGGTATAAGTCTTTCGGGTAGGTTGACGTAGATAAGGTAGTAAATAGTAGCTATCGGATTAATAGTATAAAGAGTCAGGAGAATAAAAAAGCTGAACAAACAAAAAGCTGAGCATTGCTCAGCTTTTTGTTCATCTATATAGGTGTTTGTTTTTTTTGTTTTTTGAAGAAATAGTTATATTTACATTTTAAGCTCTTGTAAGGCCAAGCTTTTCAAATATTCTTTTAGATGCCCCATATCCATAGCTATTGAATTTATTATCCATAGAAGTGCTTGATGGGTAGGAGTTGACCATATTTATTATATCTTGGGGCTTATTAATAGTATGAACATACTCCAACAGCTCATTAATTGGAGTTACACTCTTTCTTATATAGTTTTCTTGGCTTGATTGTATGAAACCTACAGGAATAGGGGTGTTAATACAATCTATCATTACGGACGAAAAGTCTGTAATAAGTCCTTTAGAGATGCTCAGTAAGTCGTATAAGTTTATACCTGTGGATTCCCAATGCTTAGAGTCAAAGAATAATATATTAGAAAATTGCAATAATTCAAATCGAGAGGTATTAGCGTCCATAGGGTGTAGCTTAATTATAATTTTAATATTATTTACTAAACAAAGTTGATTCAAACTTTCTAAAAAATCATCTGGTAAATCTTCAATAAAGCTACTA
>NZ_FUGE01000007.1 GCF_900162825.1 Psychrobacter piechaudii | reverse complement strand
TGCAGACGCCAGTCTTTACGTTTACGCTTGATCCAAGCCCAAGCTTTTTCGATGGGATTTAAATCTGGGCTATAAGGTGGTAGCCATAAAATACAGTGTCCTGCATCATTAATAAGCTCTTGAATATCAAGTCTTTTATGGAAGGTGGCGTTGTCCATAACAACAACGCTGTTCTTAGGTAGGTTTGGCAGTAGCAATTGTGTCACCCAGCTATAGAAGACGTCGGCATTGACATTACAATCATAAAGGCCAATAGCGAATAGTTGATTATTGTGAATAGCACCGATAGCATTAGTTTGATTCTTTAGTTGCCAGTTATAACTGCCAAAGCACGGTTTGCCTTTATAGGAATAGCCGTGTGGTCGATTCTCATGAGACTTAAAACCACTTTCGTCTAAATAAATAATAGCTCTATCGCTTTCTTCAAACTCAGACAGTTGTTCAAGAAATAGACGCCTTAGATTGTCATCTGCTTTAGGGTGTTTTAGTGTCTTTTTTTTGAGTAATGCCGATACGCTTGAGAGCTTTTCCTATGCCTCTGTCGCTACAGTTAAATCGCCTTGCTCGTTCATAATGATAGTCATCAGGATAGGCTTTGACATCTGCTATAAGGGCATCGTTGTCTATCTTACTGGGAATTCGTTTGCATTGTTTGCGCTCAAGCCGTTTCTTCCAGTTTTGTATACTGGTTGGGCTAATTTGATACTCTTCGGCTAACTCCCGAAAGCTGTAGCCTTCGTCAAGTTTGCTAAGAATCATTTGTCGGTAGTCT
>NZ_FUGE01000046.1 GCF_900162825.1 Psychrobacter piechaudii | reverse complement strand
ACAACCTAAGCCTATATCAAATTAACACGCTTGAGATAGTACAAGACAGTCGTAATCGTTGGTATGCGTGTATTACCGTTAAAGACTTTCCTAAGCAAGCAAGCGGTATGGGCAGCGTTGGTATTGACTTAAGTTTAAAAGAGTCTGCAACCACATCAAATGGCGACAAGTTAATTATTAAGCAAACGCAAAAGTGGGCGAATAAATTAGCAGTAGCCCAGCGTGCTAAGAATAAAAAGCGTGTCAAAGCAATCCACGCTAAAATCAAAAACACAAGATTAGACTTAATTCATAAATTCACCACCAAGCTTGTTAAAGATAACAGCTTAATTGTGGTTGGTGATGTTAAATCACGCTCATTTACAACTAAAAAAACCAAGCTAGCTAAATCAACGTATGATGCCGGGTGGTTTGAACTTAAACGACAACTGGAATACAAATGCAAGCATGCAGGTTGTCAGCTTGAGATCGTAAATGAGAGTTACACTACCCAGACCTGTTCGTACTGCCTTAAAATAAGTGACAGTAGTCCGAAAGGTAGAGCAGGACTTGGAATAAGAGGATGGACTTGTGCTGAGTGTGGCATATGGCATGATAGAGATATCAATGCTGCTAAGAACATCCTCGCGGTCGGGCTTGACCGTCTAGCTGTAGGAATCCCCTCGGTTTAGCGAGGGGAGGAAGTCAAATAGCAGAGAAGTGACATTATGATGATAGTTTGGTTCTTGGCTGCTGGGGCTTTTGCAGGAATATGTGCCGGTTTATTTGGGGTCGGTGGTGGCATGATTATTGTCCCTGCATTGGTATGGATTTTCACTGCCTACAGTTACTCTCCAGAGATTATTGCACATTTAGCAGTGGGAACCTCTTTGGCCACTATCATTGTGACTTCGATTAGCTCCCTGACTGCCCACAATAAACGTGGTGGAGTGCGATGGGATGTTTGGAAAAATATGGCCATCGGCCTGGTTGTGGGCAGCATATTGGGGGCTGCAGTGGCTGAACAAATCCATGGTTTAATGTTACAAGCCTTGATTGGGGCAGGAGCATTACTGGTTGCTTTTAAAATGCTGTTTTTACCCAATAAAGAAAAACTCGGTAAACCGTTGCCCTCAGCACCAGTGCAAGTAGGGGCTGGGTCTGGCATTGGTATGGCCTCGGCTATTTTTGGTATTGGTGGGGGTAGCTTAACGGTGCCATTCTTGACTTGGGCCGGCTTGCCTATGCGTCAAGCGGTCGGAACTTCGGCGGCTTGTGGGTTGCCTATTGCTTTAGCAGGGGCTGCGGGGTTTGCTTGGTTCGGTCAAAATGTGGCTGAATTACCCGAAGGTGCCATTGGGTTTGTTCACGTTATAGGCTTTATATGCATCTCATTTGCCAGCTTTATTACCGCTAAGCTTGGCGCTAAGTGGGCGCATCAATTACCGGCAGCCACCTTAAAAAAAGGCTTTGGGATCTTGTTGTTAGTAGCAGGAAGTCAGTTATTATGGTCCGGCTTATCAGGGATGAATATTCTCTAGTAGCTCTATAAACCCTTAAACCCAATAGTTAAGTCCAACTTATGCGCTGTTTTTAATAAGGTTTTTACGATTGTTATTTATGGTCGAGTTATTTATTGTCTAAGGCGTCTAGACCTAGGCGCATCCACTGTATCGCTAACTCATTGCGATCGGATATCATATTCCATAGGGCGTCTTCACTAAAGATTGAATGTACATCGCCCGAGTATTGAAGCTGAAGATCCGCTTCATGGTCAGCCATCCATTGTGGGCTTTGATAGTATGCTTGTAACTCAGCATATAAAGCTTCCGCTTCTTGAAAGCGCTGTTGGGCTTGCAACTGTTCTTGGTATAGCTCACTCCAACGTTCAAATTTTTGTTGTAATTGCTGTGGGTTGTATTGAGACATAAGGCCTTCTTGCGTTATTTGATTTAAATTAAGTTAGTTGAAATGGACGGACTTGGCTGAAATAGATTTGGCTGTAAAAACTAAATAGGTTTTATTGCGTCCAATCTAGTTTAATAATCTATTCTGACAATATAAGCACTTTAGATAGTCAATTCAAATAAAGCTTATTTACGATTTGTATGTTTTGGCTAAAAAGAGCTGAGACTGTAAAATCGCTTAATTTCAGGTAAAATACGCCATTTTATTGCCTGCAATTATTTCTGTTAATCCTTCTAACCTTTAACCTCATGCGGCCTTCATGCGTCTAAAATCTCTTAAGCTGGCAGGATTCAAATCTTTTGCCAACCCTACTACCTTTACTTTTCGACATGGCATTACTGCCATTGTCGGTCCTAATGGCTGTGGGAAGTCCAATGTAATGGATGCTATCCGCTGGGTGCTCGGCGAGTCTTCTGCCAAGCAGCTTAGGGGCGGGGCAATGAGTGATGTAATTTTTGCAGGTACTCAAGATAAGGCTGCGAAAAGTGTCGCCAGTGTCGAGTTAACTTTTGAGCATACCCAAGATGAGCAAACGGGTATCCGCCATGAACTAAACTTGTACCATGAGTTGTCAGTGCGACGCCAAATTAATGTCGAGGGAAAATCTGACTACTTTATTAATGGAACGCGTTGTCGCCGCCGTGATGTGGTGGATGTGTTCTTAGGAACGGGACTGGGTCCGCGCAGTTACTCTGTGATTCAACAAGGGATGATTGGGCGTATTGTTGATTCAAGCCCGCAACAACTGCGAGAGTTTATTGAAGAGGCCGCAGGGGTATCGCGTTATCAAGCCCGCCGTGAAGAAACCCAAAAAAAGCGGCAAAAAACCCAAGAAAATTTAGAGCGTCTTAATGACATTGAGGCTGAGCTAAGTCGTCAGAAGAAAAAGCTGGTGAAGCAAGCAGAAAGTGCTAATCAATATCAACAGATTCAGGAGCAATTAGCGACAGTTAAAGAGCAGTTGGCCATTCATCAACTATGCCAAGCCAAGTCGTTACAAATGCAGCATAAGTCTAGTGAAGCGTCACTGACTACATCGGTGACCACTTTGCAGCAGCAGTACAGTCAATTGAAAACCAAGTTTGGTAAGTTAAGTGACCGCTTGGCTGAAGAACAATGGCTAAAAGACGAGGCGCGCGACAAACTGCACATACAGGATATGCAGCGTCAGCAAGTTGAGCATCAATTACATACGCTACAAGCTAATATTAACCAGCTTGATGGGCGTCAACAGGCCAATATAGAGCGTCAAAAAAGAACCGAAAACTCACTGGCAGAAGCAAAAAAAGAACAGCAGCAGCAAGCTGAGATTATAGGGTCGATAACCCCTAAAATTACTGAGTTAGAACAGCGACAACAGCAAACCCAACAAGCCTATGCACCGCTGCAAGCCACTTGGGATGAGGTGAATGCTGAAGTTATAGAGTTAGAAAAACAACAACGCCACTATGAGCAGCAGCTGGCTCTCGATGCTCAAGCTAACAGCCGAGTACAGCAAGACCTATCTAAGTGGCAATCACAGCAAGCTTTGTGGCAGCAAGAGGCAGTTAAATGGGGAGTCGTGACCTCAGACTCCAGTTCTGAAAAAGAAAGTGGTAACTTGCAGGACAGTCCTGTTCAAGCTTTGGCTGAGCTTAAGACCAAGCTATCGGGACTGATGAAGCAGCAAGAAACGGTGACTGAAAGCTTAGAGACTGAGCAGCCCGCTCTAAATGAGCTGTCGCAACAGCTGACTACGCAGCAAACTCAGTTGGCACAATTAGAAAAACAACATGCCAGCTTAATAGCTGAATATGAGACGCTACATAGCATAGTCCATCCCAAAAAGAGCAATACAAAAGACGATAAGCCACAGCAGGGTAATGCCAGTCTACAAGATACAAACGCTGCGGTGTCAGCCTTGGGTAAGCTGCCAGAACTGCATCAGCAGATTCGATTGACCGCAGCTGGAGAGCAACATGCTTCTGTGTTGGATCGTTGGTTAGCCTTTTGGCTAGACAGCCGAGTTATGGATATTACATCGGCTGAAGATAAGGCAGAGGCAGGTGAGTGGTACCAGCTTCTGTCTGGGTTAACTTCTCCAGATGCTGACTTAGTCGCTAACAAGGCTGCTAATAAAACGGATAACAGCACGGGGCGCCATAAAACCAAGCCCTCTGAGGATCAACCAGAAAACAGTGTGCTTTTCGCGGGTGCTGTAGTAGCAAATCAACCTAAGAGCATAGGGTCACAGCTGATTGCATTATCAGAGTTGATTATCGCCCCTAAGTTAAGCTTATGGCAGCAGTGTTATTTTTACTCGCCCAACGCTTCACAGGACAGCTCGGAGCAAGACAGTTCTGAGCAAGAAATACTGCAGACGGCTGCAACCTTGATTGTACAGCTGCCTCGGTCTGCGTTAATTCTTACTGCCTCTGGTTGGGTTATGGGGCACTTTGGTGCCATACATTTATCTAAGCTAAGTAATGAGTCACAAAACACCCAGTTTTTGAGCGTGCGTTTGCAGCAGCAACAACGCTTAGCTACCTTAGAAGATAAGTTAAATGACCTCGAAGAGCAGATAGAAACGGTTAGTAAAGCAGTCAAAGCCAGCCAACTGAAAAAAGAGCAAAGCTCAGTGTTTGTAGAGGAGTTAACTGCACAGTTATCGGCGCTAACTCATAACTTACATAGTCTAAAGCAGCAGCAAATAGAGTTGCAGGCTAAACAAGACCGACAGCAAGACGAGCAACAACGACTCATTAAGCAGCGTGAGCAGTTAGATGAGGATTATCAACAACTGCAACAGCAGCAGCCACAGCTTGCAGTCAGTATTGAGCAGGGCAATGAGGGCTTACGAGCCATAGAGCCTAAGCTAATTGCCGGAAAAGATAAGCTGCAGCAGATAGAACAGCAACGTCAATCTATCAGCGAGCAAGAGCGTGAGGAGGCGAATACTTTACGTCAGCTGCAGTTGGAGCTGAATAAAGCAGAGCTTGCAGACAAACACAGTCAGCAGAAACTACAGCAGCTTTCAATAGAGCTAAAGCAGTTGCAACAGGCGCAGCAGCGACTACAACAAGAGCAGCAAAAGACGGAAAGTCAGCTGCCTAAACTGGACTCTAGTCTAAAGCAGGCCAATGATAGTCATCACCAATTACAAACCGCATTAGAAGAGCGCAACGCCATTATTAATACGCTGCAAACTGAAGCCGATAGCTTAAAGAAGCAACAGGATGACACTGAGCAACAATTGCAGCAACAGCAGCAACAGTTGGCAGAGACGGTGACACAAGTAGCCATTGCCAATGAGCGTATTAACGAAGCCGGTGAACGACTGAAGCAGGTCAATAGTGAGCTTAGTGCTGAGCGGGTACTGACTGAGTATCTGACCCACGGTCGTAGCTTGTCGGATGCGAAAGTGCAAAAGCTACAAACCGATGAGTCTGAGCTGAGCCGCAAGCTGGATAATATGGGACCTGTAAACTTAGCCGCAGCAGCAGAATTAGCCGCTGTTGATGAGCGTCTACTGCCGCTTGAAAAGCAGATAGTGGATATCACGGCGAGTATGGCGACCTTAACCGATGCTATTGCTTCTATCGATGCCAAGACCAAGACCTTGTTCTTACAAACTTTGGAGGCGGTAAATGAGTCGTTAACCAATTTGTTCACCAAAGTATTCGGTGGGGGTCAAGCAAGCTTGACCCTGATTAAAGAAGAAGGCTTAGCTCAAAACGAGCAGTGGCGGGCAGGCCTAGAGTTAATGGCTCAGCCTAAAGGTAAGAAAAATAGCCGATTGGCCGTATTGTCTGGGGGCGAGAAAACACTCACTGCACTAAGCTTAATATTTGCTATTTTTAAGCAACATCCCGCTCCGTTTTGTGTGTTAGATGAAGTGGATGCTCCACTTGATGATGCCAACGTCATGAGATTCACCAACCTAATTTCAGATTTGGCAGATGAGGTGCAATTTATCTTTATTAGCCACAATAAACTGGCGATGCAAATTGCAGATGAGTTAAAAGGGGTGACTATGCCGCAGCCCGGTATCTCATCCCTAGTGAGCGTTAGTTTAGAAGAAGCTGAGCATTACCTAGACCCTTCGGCTTAATTAGGTGCCTTATAACAACTGTATTTACTGTTCATAGGTTAGTTATATGTTATAGGTGATAAGTTATAAGGTTTGTGTAGTCTCTGGTTACATTGGCAAAATAGATTTATAAGTCCTTATCACGTTACAATAAAAGATTGAGCCTTAATAAATAAACTGATTAATATTTTTTTAAATCCTACTGTTTTTTTGTCATTAACGCTTGTAGCATTAACTTAAATAGTTAACTATTCCCCGTCGTTATTGATGACGAGCGACGGTAAGCGTGATAGACTAATCTCGTTTTTTCTATCTTACTTTCAGGACGCGTAAATCATGACCACCGTAGACTATATTTTAATAATCATCGCTGTTGTAATTATGGTGGTAGGTCTTTATATGATCATTCGCGGAATTTTAGCCCGCAAAGACAATGCCAACTCTCAAGCCATTATCCGAGACAAAAATGGTATTCCTATTATTCCTCGTCATGAACGCAACTTAGTCGAACCGTCAGATCCAGTACACATAGAAGAAAGTGAGACCATCATTACTCCCGATCGTGAAAAGCTTCAGTCCGTTATTCATGAAGACAGTAAGGTCCCGGTAGCTAGTGGTTCATTTGGTGCAGCACAAACTCCTCAAGCAGCAACGATAGAAGATTACGAGCAACAGCCTCAATATGAGTCTGATAATGACTATGAGCCAGCCAGCACCGCCTCGAAAGTAACCCCTTTTAGCAATCCCTTAAATACAGCTTCTGCCCAAGATCCAGCTGTTGAAAAACAAACCATAACAGATATGGAACTGGCCGGATTGCATATTGATGATGGCGAGGACGATGTGTTCTCAACTTTGGCTTCTGCTACTGAAAAGTTGATGCCAGTAATTGAGACGGCTGAGGAAACAGAGTTTGCGGACAACAGCCCTATGCTAGATCACCATTTATTAGCAGCGGCTGATCAAGACCAAAATAGTCCTCTAAATCATGCTCAAGAAAATATTAATATTACCTTAATACCTAAGAATAACTATGAATTTATTGAGGGTAAAACCATCCTCTCTTTAGTATCGCAGTATGGGCTAAAGTATGGGGCGATGAATATGTTCCATCGTTATGAAAACAAAGATGGTTCAGGTATTTTATGGTTTAGTATGATGGGCGTTGATCAAAACGGTGTCATTACTCCTTTTGATTTAAACTTATTGCCTACCTCTAGATATAGTGGTTTGGTGTTGTTTTTATCCTTGCCACATCCAAAAGCCACTCAAGGTTTTGATACCATGATGAGTGTGGTAAATCTGATTTCTAATGACTTAAATGCCTTGATATTGGACGAAAATAACGAAATATTGACTCGCGAACGTAGACAGCAGCTACGTACAGAGGTGCAAGAATATCAAGCGGCCATGCGTGAAGCGCGTTAGTACTTTTAGATAGATAGAATAAATAAGAAAAAGCCGTAGCTTGATATCAAGCTACGGCTTTTTTTATAAAACCTAGTTCGTATAACCTAGTATTAGCTAGCCTAACTTGTTAACTAAGTGTAAGGGCAAATGTTTCATCGCTTTACCCAGCACTAGCCAAGGTAGGGTAGGCACACAGGCCTCCTCAACGCCTGATTCAATGGCAGCAACTAAAGCATTACTACCGGTTGCTTCATCCACTTCAAAGGGTAGTTTTGGTGCTCCTTCATTGATCTCTGTGCGGATATAGCCAGGATAAATAGTAGTAATCTTAATGGGGAGATTGTCTGCAATCATCTCGGCGCGAATGCCTTCGGCTAAATGGGCCAAACCAGCTTTACTCGCAGCATACACAGTTAGATGTTTGGGCATACCGCGCATGGCTGACATGCTTGAGATAACTACCAAATGCCCAGCGTTCTGTTCTCGGAAGATTTCCATAGCTGCTTCACATTGGGCCAAGGCCGAAATGAAGTTAATTTCAGCGGTACGTTGGTTAATATGAAAGCGACCAGTTCCTACACGGCGACCTTCGCCAACACCGGCATTGACGATAATGCGATCAATAGAATCGAATTGCTGTTGGAATGCCTTAAACGTAGTGAATACGGCCTCATAGTCACTGACATCAAGTTCGGCCAGCTCAACACGAATATCAGGGTAATCAGCCAGTATTTCAGTTTTTAAAGCTTGTAGGCGGTCCGTGCGCCGAGCGCAAATGGCTAGGTTGTAGCCAAGTTTGGCAAAGGTGCGAGCCATACCAGCACCGATACCCGAGCTGGCTCCGGTTATTAGGACTGTCTTACCTTTGCCTGTTTTGCCTTCTATTAGCTTGGTTAAGTCTTGGTTTTGTAGCAACGATTTGGTCTCGGCAAGTTTGGTTTGCACCCCATCAAGCAGTTCTTTTTGTAAGCTGTGAAGTCGCGAGTTTTTCATAAGTATCCTTATTAGCTGAAACGACAATTTTAGTAATCCTTATAGTAGTTAATGCCATGACACTAAGCTTTGGCCTTGATGATACAGATGACTGTGCTCATTTAATGATAATAACCTGGGCGTATCGCCTTTTAACACTACCGAGGTCACTCCGGTATTAATTAAGCTGCGATTTATCTGGTAGGCGGTCATACTTGGATCATTGCTTTGATTTAGCAAGCCGGCAGTAATGGCGGCTATGACGCCCCCGGAAGTAAAAACCAGCACGTTCTTAGCTTGCTGTTGCTCAGCATGAGCCATTAATTTCTGTAAAGCTTGCTGTGCCCGCAGATTAAACTGTGGCCAACTTTCTAAATAATCCTCATCATGTTGTCCTGAATGCCAGCGAATCATGGCGTCATTAAACAGCTCAGCCAGACGAGCCTTAGGGACAGGGGCTTGAGCCACAGCCTGCATTATGCCAGCCTCTGTGGCAAAGCTAGGATCTAGCTTTATAAACACATCTTTGTGATTGAACTCATTTAACTCTTCGATAATCGTAGGGTCTGCGGAGATTAAAGTTGAAGGGTCTTGAGTATTATAAGCGCTAATAAAATGAGTGGCAGAGTCCTGTTGGCGAACCAAGCTGCCGGTGACAATGGCGTCAATCTTACGCTGGGTATTGGCATAATGTTGACCTAGTAAAGTGGCTTGCTGAGCCCCAAGCGAAGACAGTTTGTCATAGTTTTTTTGACCAAAAGAGGCTTGTCCATGCCTAGCAAATAGCAAAGTAGTCATAATGTCCTTTTATAGTGAATGAAGGGCGATTTCATTGATTGTTGTTATCGACCGTTTACCGACTCTCATTTAAAGAAAAGTCGATTAGTGTTTTACCAAGCGCTTGGCAATAGAGTGCACTGGCTTGGGCAGTCTACCACTATCAACAGCACGTCCTGCTTCTTGTTGAGCAATAAGCTTTAGAGCCCGAGCATGTAGCGCATGGGTGATAATCCAAAAGTTCTTAAAGGCAGGATTGTCGGTTTGCTTATTGTAATAGCGGTAGTAGATTTGCTGGGCGATACCGGCCAAACGGAACAAACCGAATACTTCGTAAAATGCCCAGTTGTCTGTGGTCATCCCCATTTTAGTGAGATAATAGTCCACGACTTGCTCACGGGTCATCATCCCGTCTAAATGAGTGGGTTGACGGCGGGATTGACGCATGATGAAGTTGTCATCTTTTTGGACCCAGTAAGCAAGGGCACTGCCTAAGTCCATTAAAGGATCGCCCAAGGTGGCCATTTCCCAATCCAGTACTCCAATAACTGAAGTCGGGTTATCTGGGTCTAACACCACGTTATCAAAGCGCCAGTCATTGTGTATAACGCAGGTACGGCTGTCTTTAGGCAAGTTGCGTTTTAGCCATTGACGCACCAGATAAAAGCTAGGAACATTTGGTGTCTTGGCTTTTTTATAACGCTTCTCCCAGCCCATGACTTGACGTTGGCAGTAGCCTTCGCCTTTGCCAATAGCGCTTAAGGCTGGGTTTTGTTGATAATCGACTTGATGTAATTCAATCAGAGCGTCTAAAACATTGGTGCATAAGTTACGAACTTGCGAGCTATCGAGAGTTAACTGCTTGGGTAAGTTGGCGCGAGGAATAATACCAACCAGGCGCTCCATAACATAGAAGTCACAGCCGATCACTGAGTCATCCGTACACAGCGCTATCATATTAGGCACATAAGGGTAGTCGTCTTTTAAGGCTTGTTGAATATTAAATTCGCGAACCATATCATGGGCTGATTTGGCCTTAGTGCCGGCAGGGGGACGACGTAGGATTAAGTCGGTATTGTCATAGTGTAGGCAGTAGGTCCAGTTTGAGGCCCCTCCAGAAAACTGAGTGACCTCTGGAGTGCCTTGAACGTCAATGTTTTGCGACTGCAACCACTGGGTGACTGCTTGCACATCCAAAGTTTCACTCTCTCTGACCTGAGTGGGCTGGTCAATGACCGCACTGTTTTCAATAGTGCCAGCCGAGCGGTCTATAGAAGATTGATTAGATTGCTGAGGCGTGCTCATAAAAATCCCTTTTATATAGCCAATATAAGTTGTGATAAAAAAAGATTGGGTAATGGTTATTTTTTTGATTTAGGACGGGTATAACCGTTTCTTTTTAGCTCAAGCTTAGCAATCATGCCTTTATGCACCTCATCCGGTCCATCAGCTAAGCGTAAGCTACGCGCCTGAGCATAAAATGCCGGTAGCACAGTATCTTGACTTACGCCCATGCCTCCATGTATTTGCATGGCCATATCCACCACTTCTTGCAGCACATTTGGGGCGACCACTTTAATCGCTGATATCTCTGTTAGGGCTTCCATCACACCTTGGCTGTCCATTTTGTGAGCGGCATTTAAAGTAAGCAAGCGGGCCTGATCAATTTTAATACGGGCTTCAGCTATGCGCTCCAAGTTGCCGCCCAGCATTAACAGTGATTTACCAAAAGCTCTACGGCTCATACCCCGATGAATGGCTAACTCCAGTGCCTTTTCAGCGGCACCAATACAACGCATACAGTGGTGAATTCGGCCTGGACCTAGGCGACCTTGGGCGATCATAAAGCCCATTCCAGGACCCCCGATAATATTACCCACAGGCACACGCACGTTATCGAATACCACTTCACCATGACCGTGAGGAGCATCGTAATCGCCAAATACCTGTAACATACGTTCGATTTTAATGCCTGGGGTATCAATAGGCACCAGAACCATCGAGTGCTGTTGATGACGGCCCAAGTTTTCGTTTGGGGTATGAGCCATGAAGATAATGAAATCAACGTCAGGATCGCCTAAGCCAGAAGACCACCATTTGCGGCCATTAAGCACAATCTCATCGCCTTCCACAATGGCAGTCGCTTCCATATTGGTGGCATCACTTGAGGCGACACTCGGCTCAGTCATACAAAATACCGAGCGGGTTTTACCGTCTAGTAGGGGCTGTAAAAAACGCTCTTTTTGTTCGGCATTACCAAAACGCCATAACAGCTCCATATTACCGCTGTCGGGGGCGTTACAGTTGAAAATATTGGGAGCAATAAGACTGCGACCTGTCAGCTCAGCAATGGGGGCGTAATCAGTAACTGATAAGCCTGCCCCTAAAGTATCGTCAGGCAGGAACATGTTCCATAGACCTGCCTCTTTCGCTTTTTGACGTAAGGTATAGTATTGCTCAGGCCACTGCCATTGGGTCCAGTCACCATGATTGTTTGCTTGATGGCTTTGCTGGATAAGTTCAGCTTCGATAGGTTCGATTTCGGTTTCGATGAAGTCTTTGGTGCGCTGGTAAAATTCTTGGCCGCGTTCACTGATGTTGAACATAATAAAATCCTTTTTATTGAAGGGGTTAAATGAAATCCTTGAAATTAACTTTACCATTATTTTAGGGCTGGCTTGTTATTTGCTTCTGACTCAGCAGTATGTATTAGACTATCATTTTCTGCGTTGAATACCAGCTAAATTGAGTTTACTTAGGCATCGGTATCTGAAAATTGTTATCATAATAACCCAAAAACTTTAAACCAATAAGTGTCTTAAATAAGACGCTTCCAATGATAAAAACCAATTTCAATAAAAATTAGGCTACTCAAATGAATGCCAATAAAAAACTTGATATAGAGCAACAAGAAATCGTCGCTAAGATGCGTGCTTTGATTAACGAAGTGCGCAAACATAACAATGCTTATTATGTTATGGATGCGCCTACCATAAGCGATAATGAGTATGACCAATTGCGCCTAAGCCTTATTGAGCTTGAGGAGCGCTATCCAGATTTAACTCAATCAGACAGTCCTACCGCCAGTGTGGGCGATGATCCTTTGCCGTCTTTTTCCCAAGTGAAGCACGATATACCTATGCTATCACTAGGCAACGTCTTTAATAAAGATGACTTGACGGAATTTATGCGCCGGGTCAATGATAGACTTAGTGACAAGGATAAAGACCCTAGTTATGAGGTGGAGTTGAAGCTAGATGGTCTAGCGGTCTCCCTGAAATATCACAACGGACATTTCGTGCGAGGCGTCACTCGAGGTGATGGTCAGACCGGAGAGGACATTACCCAAAACGTGAGAACCATCAATAATATTCCGCTGGTATTAGAAGCGGCTTTTGATATTGACGTGCTTGAGGTTCGCGGTGAAGTGCTGATGCCTAAGGCCGGCTTTGAGCGTTTGAACCGAGAAGCAAAGCAATCTGAGGGTAAAGTTTTTGCTAACCCACGTAATGCTGCTGCTGGCAGTTTACGTCAGCTTGATCCTGCGGTGGCGGCCAACCGTCCGTTAGCTTTTTATGCCTATTCAGTAAACCAAGGATTGCCTGAACACATTACTCAACAATCTGCAGCTTTGGCCTGGCTAAAAGAGATTGGCTTTACCGTTAGTGAAGTAAAAGTAGTCAACAGTGTGGATCAAGTTCAATCTTACTATGAGTCAGTGATTGAAACCCGAAATAGTTTGCCGTTTGAAATTGATGGTATGGTCATCAAGGTGGATGACTTACAGCTACAAAGTCAGTTAGGCCATCTGTCTCGCGAACCTCGTTGGGCAACAGCGTATAAGTTTCCCGCAGAAACAGCCATTACCAAACTCAATGCCATTGAGTGGCAAGTGGGTCGTACTGGGCAGATTACCCCCGTTGGCAAGCTTGAGCCGGTACAAGTGGGTGGGGTAACCGTCAGTAATGTCACCTTGCATAATATCGGTGAGATTCAGCGTCTAGATGTACGGGTTGGAGACACGGTCAGTGTGCACCGAGCTGGTGATGTGATTCCAAAAGTTACTCGGGTTTGGCATGAGCTGCGCCCTGAAGATACCGAGTCAGTTACTTTGCCTGCCAATTGTCCGGTTTGCGACTCTCCGGTGGTATTACCTGAAGGAGAGGCTTTGGCACGTTGTACAGGAGAGCTGTTCTGTCCGGCTCAGCAGCAAGAGGCCCTTATTCACTTTGTGTCGCGCAAAGCAATGGATATTGAGGGGCTGGGTGAGCGCTGGTTGATTAGCTTCTTTGAACAAGGCATTGTCAAAACTGTGGCTGATATTTACCATTTGCAGGAGCATAAAGCAGATCTGGTTAACTTCGACAGGTTGGGCGAGAAATCAGTTAATAACATGCTAACTGCCATTGAAGAGAGTAAGAACACTACTTTGTCGCGTTTTATATATGCGATAGGCATTAAAGGGGTGGGAGAGACCACAGCGCAGAACTTGGCCCAGCATTTTGGCGATCTGCCTCCTTTGATGGAAGCCAGTATTGAGGCATTAGAGGCTGTGCCAGACATCGGCACCATCACCGCAGAGCTGATTTATAACTTCTTCCGTGCGGAACACAACGTGGAAGTTATTGAAGCCTTGCAGCAGGCCGGCGTGCATTGGGACAAGGTTGAGCAAGTAGTTTCTGATAATTTACCTTTAGAGGGTCAAACTTGGGTGATTACCGGAACTTTGGTTGAAAGCGGGATGTCACGCGATGATGCCAAAGCTAGGTTGCAGGTTTTAGGGGCTAAAGTCTCAGGAAGCGTCTCAGCCAAAACCTCTGCTCTACTGGCGGGTGAAAAAGCAGGATCAAAGCTGACCAAAGCCGAAAGCTTAGGGGTACGTGTGGTGTTAGAAGAAGAGTTCTTAGCGCTTATTGAGGCTTAGTTTTTAGCTTCTGTTTTTAGAGGCAGACGGACTGTTTTTATCACCAGTCGCCGTAAAACCACCCACTTCAGGGGGTGGATATAAGGCGACATATACTGTCGTGAGCAGTATATAAAGGGTTGTAAGTTAAAATTAACCTCGCCATACTAAGCATATGAAAACACTCAAGCTACGCATTAAAAACAAACACATAAAAGATCTGAATCGTCTAAGCGGTTCAGTGAACTTCGTGTGGAACTATATTAATGCACTTTGCTTTGAGCATCTAAAACGAACTGGTAAGTTTTTTAGTGCTTATGATCTAAGTGAGTACACCAAAGGAAGTGGCGAGTATTTAGGAATACACAGTCAGACCTTACAGGCTATCAATGAGACACACGCTAAGTCACGTAAACAATTTAAAAAAGCCAAACTTAACTGGCGT
>NZ_FUGE01000076.1 GCF_900162825.1 Psychrobacter piechaudii | reverse complement strand
TGAGGCGTTACTTAACGGACGCTCTTTAATTGAAACTGTCTTTGATGAGCTTAAAAACCTGTGTCAGATTGAACACTCAAGGCATCGAAGCTTCACAGGTTTCGCTGCTAATCTTTTAGCAGGACTCATTGCTTACTGTTGGTTCCCCTTTAAGCCGACACTCAAAAACGTGTCGGCTTATGGACATGTCGCAAAAAAATAAGCTGTTTCAATGATTTAGGCAAGCTCTTATCCCGAACTCAGGTTATCTATTATTGCCGATAGAAAGGTTGATGCATATCACGCCGCCATGGCTGATTATTGGCTTGATAGCAGTGCTTGGCTGGCTAGCCACTCGTAAGCTTTGGTTTGCAGTTACATGCGCGATTGGGCTATTTTTAATCGGTGCTTTTGGACTGTGGGCAGCTTTAGTACAGACTTTGGCACTGCTAATTGTTTCGGTAATTGTAACTATGCTGATTGGCATTCCTATGGGGATTTTGATGGCCGGCAGTAATCGCTTACGTCGAGTAGTGACACCAGTATTAGATGTAATGCAGACTATGCCAAGCTTTGTCTATCTAATTCCTGTGCTTATGCTGTTTGGTATCGGTAAAGTGCCAGCGTTATTTGCCACCGTTATCTATGCCTTACCGCCGCTGATTCGTTTGACCATGTTGGGTATAAAACAGGTGCCTCATGAGATGGTAGAGGCAGGTCGCTCTTTTGGCAGCAATCACAAACAGCTATTAATTTGGATTAAACTGCCGCAAGCGTTACCCAGTATCATGGCCGGTATTAACCAAGCGGTTATGATGTCTCTATCGATGGAAGTACTGGCCTCAATGATTGGTGCGCCAGGGCTTGGAGAAGATGTACTGCAGTCCATTCAGACCCTAAATATTGGTCAAGGCTTACAGGCAGGGACGGCGATTGTGATTATGGCCATTATTATTGACCGTATTACTCAAGCGTTTGGTCAAGGGCGACGGGCCCGCGATGAATTGCGGCATTCAAACCACAGCCATAAACAGGCGCCCTAAGCCACTTTGTAGCCCTATTAAGCCCCTTTTATTTTACCCATTTAGCAAAAGATGATGCCATGAGCCACATTCGATTAGAGAACGTCAGTAAAGTCTTGGATGCCAATGCCAGTGAGGCCGCAAAAGTGCTTAAGCTATTACAGCAAGGCATGAGTAGTGGTGAGGTGCGAGAGCAGACCGGCTATTCAGTGGGATTGTATGATATAAATCTAAGCGTTGAGGCAGGAGAACTGCATTGTATTATGGGGTTGTCAGGCTCCGGTAAGTCCACCTTGATTCGTCATATCAATCGACTTATTGATCCTACCCAAGGTAAAATCTGGATTGATACTCAGCATAGCGTGGGTACACCTGATTATCTAGATAGCGCTGAACGACTGTCCGATCAATCCAGAGTCATTAATGTGTTAAGTTTACGCGACAAACCGCTACAGAAATTTCGTCAAAATAACGTTAGTATGGTATTTCAACACTTTGGTTTGGTGCCGCACATGACTGTGATTCAAAATGTGGCCTATGGACTTCGTGTGCGTAAAATGCCTAAATCTGAGCGTCATGAGATAGCGCGGCATTGGTTGTCTGAGGTAGGGCTAGAAGGCATAGAGAGCAGCTATCCTGACGAGCTGTCAGGGGGTATGCAGCAGCGCGTTGGTCTGGCACGTGCCTTGGCTGTGGATACCCCCATCATCTTGATGGACGAGGCTTTTTCAGCACTTGATCCGTTAATTCGAGGCCAATTACAAGACCAACTACTTGAGCTACAGCACAAACTGAATAAAACCATCGTGTTTATTACCCATGATATTGACGAAGCGATTAAGCTTGGTAGCCGCATCAGTATCTTAAATGGTGGGCGTTTGGTGCAGACAGGTACGCCGCAGCAATTACAAGACAACCCTGCTGATGCTTATGTTGAGCGCTTTATGGTTACCAAAGGCTAGGGTGCTATTTAAATAATATAAATCTAAATAATATAACTTTTGAGAAAGTCGAAATTTTCGAAGACTAAAAGAGGTTAATTACGATGAAAATATCCTATAAAACCTTCTTTAACCTTATAGCTATCACGGCAATAGGGACGTTTAGTTCAGTAGGCGTAGCAAAAGAGATTAAACCCATTAAGTTTAATCAAGGCAGTGTGGTGGGTACTGCAAGTGGTCAGATTCCATCAGGCAAGCAAGATACTTGGTATCAGTTTAAGGCCCAAAAAGGGCAGTATGCTGTGATTAATCTACTACCGAAAGCAGGTTCACCTGAGACGGCCAATGTCGGCGTACTATATATGCCTTCCAAGCAGCAAAATGGGGGTAAGGGTGGCATCGTGTACCAAGGCTGTCTTCCTGAGGATGGCAAATATAAATTACGTATTGCACGCAATTTAATGGCTACTGAAAACAAGAACGCAGGGTATCAAGTAGAAGTGGTTATTTTGCCGCAGTATGCCAGTAAAGAGTTGTGTGATTAACACGGAAGTAAACCAAAGCAGCTCTCATAAACATCTGGATTAAAGCCGTTCAATACATCGCGCTATTAAAACCTATCTAATCTTTCAATTACCACAAATCACCCTTTGTAATCATCGTTAATCGTCTCCATTATAAGCCTATAGACTAACTGTTTATAACTATAAATCGCTTAAGAGAAATAGCCTAAGCATATAAAAAAGGTACAGCGCTCATGTCACACTCAGCCCCAAAAAAACTCGCTAACAAGCGCCCCCAGTTAAAACGCCTTGTATTATTGATGGGCTTTATTGTCGCCAGTGGCACCCTGATACCTGCCTGCGGCAAGGTGGCCCAAGATAATGGCGCTAAGTCTACCGCTGAATCCTCGAATGCAGGCATTACTGACAGTCGTGACATGCTGCCAAGTGATGTGCTGAATCAATTAAAAGATTTACCTCAATTGACCAAAGGTTTGGGGGACAATGGCGCCGCAGTACTAGATTCTAATAAGCCGACCTTGGTGAAGTTTTGGGCAAGTTGGTGTCCCTTATGCTTAGGCACGCTTGAGGAAACTGAAACGTGGCGAAAAAATGCTGCTTTTGCAGGATTAAATTTAGTGACGGTTGCCAGTCCTGGGCATCTTAATGAGAAAGAGGCAACAGACTTTAGCCAATGGTATGCAGGCGTACAGGCAGATTATCCTAAATTGCCGGTGTTAATGGATAGCTCGGGTAACTTAATTAAACAGTTGGGGGTGCAGGTTTATCCCAGTTGGGCTATTTTTGATAAGCAGGGCAATCTAGTGCGCCTAATTAAAGGTAATTTGACCGAAGAGCAGGCCTTTGCTTTGGCAGAAAACGCAGGCAATGACTTTGCAGCACTAAAAAATAGCACTGCTAAACCTACTCAAAAAGGTATAGATAGCACAGAGAGTGCCAAATCTGATAGCCCAAAAAATAAAAATGGGGTCTACTATAACTCTGACGGTGCGCCCATTAATACCAAGACTATTTATTTGGCTGGTGGCTGCTTCTGGGGCTTAGAAGCTTATATGGAGCGTGTTGATGGGGTAGTGGATGCTATTTCTGGTTATGCCAATGGTAATCCAAAACTGGCTGACCCAAGCTATGAGCAGGTGATAGCCGGCTCTGGTCATGCCGAAACGGTTAAAGTGGTATATGACGCGGATAAAATCGATTTAGAGACTGTTTTAAAATACTATCTTCGCGTTATCGATCCGACCAGTTTAAACAAACAAGGCAATGATCGAGGCGTCCAGTATCGCACCGGTATTTATTATACCGATGCCGCTGATAAAGCAGTGATTGATAAGGCTTTACAGTCAATTGAGACTAAGTACACTAAACCGATTGTTGTCGAGCATCAACCCCTACAAAACTTCTCTTTAGCAGAAGAATATCACCAAGATTATTTGGCGAAAAACCCCAATGGCTACTGCCATATCGATTTAAGTATGGCGGATGATAAGTTAGCGTCTACCAATAAAACACCAAAATTGGCACCGGCTACTACCGTAGCAGAAGCGCTAAACCCAAAACGTTATGCTAACTTCGATAAAAATGCGTTAAAAAACACCTTAACCAAATCACAGTATGATATTACCCAAAAGGCCGGTACCGAGCGTGCCTTTAGTCATGAGTATGATCACTTATTTGCCCCCGGTATCTATGTTGATGTGGTCAGTGGTGAGCCATTGTTTCTATCGACTCATAAGTATGACTCAGGCTGTGGTTGGCCCAGCTTCTGGCAACCTATTGCGCCAGAAGTAATTACTGAGCACAAAGACACCGCCTACAATATGGTACGTACTGAGGTGCGTTCTCGAGTAGCGGACTCTCATTTAGGGCATGTATTTAATGATGGGCCAAAAGACAAGACGGGTCTTCGCTACTGTATTAATGGTGGTGCCTTACAGTTTATTCCGGTCGATAAGATGCCGCAGTCAGGATACGGTGTCTTTGTGGATCAAGTAGCAGTAAAGTCCGCCAAATAAAAAATAGCCTATCTGTGCAGTGTTAATGACCAGCGATATAAGAAATACAAGAAACTGATTTATGAATTTGTCCTTTAAACGTTTGCAAACCGACTCACTGTTAGTGTTGTCGGTCTTTATTGTTGCTTCTTGCGGCTTAGCTTATGAGCTTATCGCTGGAGCGCTGGCAAGTTATGTGCTGGGCGATTCGGTATTGCAGTTTTCTACCATAATCGGTACCTATTTATTTGCTATGGGTATTGGCTCGCATCTTTCAAAGTACGTGCCTGAGGATAAAGTTTTACAACGCTTTATCGAAATCGAGGTGTTGGTAGGGTTGATCGGTGGGTTATCTGCCATTGGGCTGTTTCTCGCCTTTGCTTGGCTACCAACCTTTAAGACCATTTTATACGCCCTAGTGGTGTGTATCGGTACCTTAGTGGGTATGGAAATCCCACTGGTGATGCGTATTTTTAACTCACAAAAACAAGCTTTCCATGAGTTGGTTAGTCGCGTACTGACCTTTGATTATCTAGGGGCTTTGGCGGTTTCACTATTATTTCCTTTAGTGATGGCGCCAATGCTTGGTTTGGCCCGATCAGCGGTCCTGTTTGGGATATTGAACGTGTTGGTAGCAGGTTGGACCGCTTGGCATTTCTATCCTAAAGTAGCGCTAATGGACACTGAAGGCTTAAGTGTTGATGAACAGCAGCAACAGCGTGCAAATCATTCCAAAATAAGAAGTCGGCTGATTGTGCGTATTCTGGTAGCGATGGTATTGCTACTGACAGGCTTGATTTTTGCCGATCGTTTGGTGGGACTATCAGAACAAAAATTGTTCAAAGCACCAGTTGTTTTTTCTACAAATTCTCCTTATCAGCGTTTAATTGTCACTGAAAAGAGTGGTCATTTACAGCTGTTCCTAAATGGCAACTTGCAGTTTTCAACGCGAGATGAATACCGCTACCATGAGGCTTTAGTGCATCCCATTATGCAAAAGCTTAGTGATAGCACTCGAGCTACTAAGCCGAAATTAGAGGTGCTTATTTTGGGCGGCGGAGATGGGATGGCAGCGCGTGAGGTGCTAAAGTATAAGGCAGTGGATCATATTACATTAGTGGATTTAGATCCGGAGATGACTCAATTCTTTGCTGAATCATCTAGATTTAAAAAGCTAAATAACGACTCACTTAATAGCTCAAAAGTGAGTGTGGTAAATGCTGACGCTTATAAGTGGCTTGAAGCAAATAATGAGGTTTATGATGCCATTATTATTGATCTACCCGATCCCTCACACTACAGCTTAGCCAAGTTATATTCTGAACCTATGTACCATATGGTGAAAGACCATTTAACCGCAGAAGGATTGATGGTAGTGCAGGCCACTTCGCCTTATTATGCGCCGAAATCTTTTTGGTCAATTGATAAAACCTTGCAGGTTTCTGGGTTTAAGACCACACCATATCATGCGTACGTGCCTTCATTTGGGGAGTGGGGATTTATAGTGGGTAGCCCGAATACTTCCTTTACGCCGCCCGCACAATATGACTTACCCATGAGGTTTTTAACCCCTTCAGTCAGTCGTGAAATGTTTACGTTCCCGCCGGATATGCAACCAGTTGAAGTAGAGCCAAACACTTTAGATAAGCAAATACTGGTGCATTATTATGTACAAGACTGGTCTGATGAGTAATGGCTCTGATGATGACCTCACACCGAATAAAGTCAGCATAGAAATACAATAAAACAGAAGTAGAGTAAATAAAAAAAACACGGTTATAAAGTCGCAAAACCCACTGCTAGTAAGGAATGTTCGGTAATATTTATTAGCAATAATGGTCTGAGATAATAACCGCAATAAAATCAGCGCACTGGAATTAAGTTAAGTGAGTCAATGAAGAATAGCCTAAGCAATAAAAACAGCTCTAATGCCACTGCAACCAATCCACAGTCGAGTTCACACGATAACCCTATGACTGGCAAGCATATTTTGGCAGAATTTTGGCAGTGCCAGTGTGACCCTCAGCTATTAACCAGCTCACAACCTTTACTTGAGCTATTAATCGAAGCTGTAGAGCAGGCGGGACTAACCTTAGTAGGGCATGCGGTGCATGAGTTTGAACAGCATGTAACTCAAGCCTGTAATAACAGTAATGATAGTGAGGTTAACTCACAACGTAGCAGCCAAGGTCAAACCAGTGGAGTAACCTTAACGTTACTGCTTGCTGAATCCCACCTGTGCTTGCACACTTGGGGGGAATATCAGACGGTGACAATGGATGTGTATGTGTGTAATGTAGCCAACGAAAATAGCTCGAAGGCCGATGCGTTATTTAACGCTTGCTTGCAGTTGTTTAAACCCAGCCAACATCATGTTAACAGTGTGTCTCGCCAGCATAACATTCCCAACAACTTTCAACACTAAATACTTGAAATTACTCTATTATGTTATAGAGGGTTTAAGTCTTGAAACAAACTTAGAATGCACAGTTGCTTAAGTTTCAGCGGCAGTGTTAAGCTGTAAGTAATTTAACCCTTTATAAGTAAAAGCTTAGGACATAATACATGCAAAATTTTGACAGTTTGCAAACGGAGCTGCTTTACTACGCCTTCTATTTTGGTGGTAGTGTGGTGATGCTGGTTTTATTCGCTATTATTTATATGGCGATTACCCCTTACGATGAGATTGCACTGATCCGTAAAGGCTCAGGGGCAGCCGCCTTAAGCTTTGGTGGAACCATTATCGGCTTCTCACTGCCACTTGCTGCGAGTGCTATCTATAACACCGGCTTCTTGCCCTTTGTCATTTGGAGTGTGGTGGCGATGTTGGTACAGATTGCTGGCTACTTTGTTATGGTAAAAGTGATTGGCAATGTGCCAGAACATATTAGACTGAATAATATGGCAGTGGGTGGATTACTGGGTATTACTGGCTTGGTACTGGGTATTATTAATACCGGCATATTGTCATAACCTCTTTAAAAATCAAGTTTATAAATCAAGCTTTGAACATTTATACAAATTTAAATATACATACAAATTAAAGGATAAAAATCATGGGTCTTAGAAGTTTTATTAAAAAGCAATTTATTGATGCCATCGAATGGGATTGGCAAGATGATGATGTATTAATGTGGAAGTTTCCTATGGCGGATAATGAAATCCAAAATGGGGCTTCTTTAACCGTACGTGATGGTCAGGTGGCAGTCTTTATTAATGAAGGTCAAATAGCAGATGTATTCACTGCCGGCCGTTATGAGCTGACTACCGAAACTTTGCCGGTAATGACCAACTTAAGAAACTGGCGTATGGGTTTTGACTCGCCATTTAAGTCTGACGTACTATTTTTTAGTACCCGTTTGCAACAAGGTCGTAAATGGGGCACCACTCAGCCAGTAACTGTACGTGATTCAGACTTTGGTATGGTTCGCTTACGTGCCTTTGGTATGTATTCATACAAAATCAATGATGTCACTCAATTTTATCAGACCATTACTGGGATGAATGACAGCTACCGTGCCGAGCAAATTGAGCCACAGCTACGCAACTTAATCGTTTCAGATTTAGCGTCAGGTCTAGGTCAAAGCCAAGTGCCCTTTATTGATTTGGCAGCCAACCAAGGTCTAATGGCTGATGAGATCAAAAAAGAGTTACAACCAGATTTTGCTAAATATGGCTTATCGGTTGAGTCTTTCGTGGTAGAAAACGTGTCACTACCTGAAGAGCTACAAAAAACTTTAGACAAGCGTATTTCAATGGGCATGATTGGCGATATGGATGCTTATACCCGTTATCAAGCAGCAGAAGCTATCGAGCATGCGGCTAAAAATGAAGGGGGTATGGCAGGTATCGGTGCTGGTCTTGGCGTGGGTATGAATATGGGGCAAGTAATGAGTGAGGCAATGACTCCAAAAGCTCAGCCTCAACAACACTCTCAACCAGCGGCAGCCCCAGAAGCAGCACCTGTTGACTTTACTGTTAAGCTTAGCCAATTAAAAGCGCTACTCGATCAAGGTCTGATTAGCCAAGAAGATTATGACGAAACAAAAACTAAAATTCTGACTCAGTTGTCTAAATGACCGATAAATCTAACCAGTCTTATAAAGATAATCCGGCTGTGGCCAAGCTGCCCAGTAACTTCAATGTATTGACGTTTACTGCCGCTTGTCCTTCTTGTGGCGCGCCGGTAGAGTTTGCCTCGCCAGGCTCAGTGATGGCAGTGTGTGAATACTGTCAGACTACGGTGCTGCGCGATGGTGATGCCCTTAAGGCTCAAGGTAAGCAGTCACTGACTATTGAAGACTATTCTCCGATTCAAATTGGCAGTGTTGGCAGTATTGACGGCACTGACTTTGCGGTGATTGGTCGGGTGCAGCTGCAATATGGTCAGGGTGTATGGAACGAGTGGTATTTACAATTCGCTGATGGCCGTATTGGTTGGCTATCCGAAGCGCTAGGTCTGTACGCTTTAACCTTGGGAGAGGGCGAGCAAAGCAATTTGCCTGCCTATGATAACTTAGCTATCAATGACAGCATTAGCTTCGATGGGGTGAATTATCAGGTTAGTGATAGACGCGAAGCTTATGCCATCGCTGGCGAGGGCGAATTGCCCTTTATCGTGGGTGAGGGTTGGCAGACTTGTGTTATTGATGCCCGCTACAAACGCAAGCTGATAAGCTTAGACTATGCCGAGTCGGGTAGCGGTCAGTCGCCTGTAGTGTATCAGGGTGAGGCTATTGATTTTGCTGCCCTGAACTTTCAGCTGCTTAAAGATGACAGCCAGCTTAATGAACAAGTGAGTGTCAATCAAGCCGGTGCTATGGGGCAAAGTGATTCTCAAAGCAAGGCCTCAGGCAATAGCGTTAAGATTAGCAAAATTGAATGTCCAAACTGTGGCAGCCCAATACCTTATGTGGCAGGCGCTACTGAGTACTTGGTATGTCCTGCCTGTCATAGCGAAAGTAAACTGACAGGAAGTACTGCTGAATTGATTGCCATGCATTCTACGATGCATCACTTTGACAGCAGTTTACCGCTAGGGGCAAAAGCTCGAATCCCAGCAGAAGATATTGTTGGGGTAAGTGAGTTTGCTTTAACTGAAAGTGATCGAGCTACCGCAGCGCACGGTTATCATGATTATGTGGTCATCGGTATCATGCGCTTACAAGAGGTGGGAGAGTTCGCTTCTTGGACGGAGTATCTGCTATATAGCTTAACCGACGGTTTCTTATGGTTATCTGAGGAGTCTAGAGGTTGGTTTGTGGCGCGGGTATTAAGTGAAATGCCGGTTTCTGAACGAGGCCAGTTGCACTATGATGACAGACAATGGCGTCAAGTAGATTCTGGCTATCGCAACCGTGTGACCTTTGCGATGGGGGCTTTTAACTGGCAAGTTAAAACCGATGATAGCGATTTGTTAATCGACTATACCTCTGGTGATGAGGTCATCACCTCTGAGCAGACTGAGCGTGAGATTACCTATACCCATGCCATACCCTTACCTTATCACAAGCTTGAACAGTGGTTTGGTAGCTACCTTCAGACTGACAATGCTCATGAGCGCAGTGGCTTTAGCGAACAGGGTAGCCTTAAAAAAATGCTTACCTGGCATGCCATTTTGCAAGTTGCGGTATGGCTACTGGCAGGGGGTTCGATTATTGTTGGTGTCATTGGCGCTATCTTAATTTACATTATCTACTTCAGAGCCAGTGAAGCTGAGAAAGACTATGTGAGTGCCGAGGTCGAAACTGGTCCCTTCAATTATCATTCGGCAGGTACTCAAGGTATCTCTGTGGTGATTATTGCACTGGCATTGATTGTGAGCTTTATGATGGGGGTGGCTTCTAAGCCGTCACCCACTGGCCCAAATCCCGATGAAGAATCTGCCACACGAGGCGGTGGCGGTATTATTATTATCCCAGGTGGTATGGGTGGCGGAAATAATAATAATGGGGGTAGTGGCCGTACTGGATATAGCTCAGGCGGCGCTCACAAATAAAATAGCCATTACTCATTGATTTGAATAATGGCTTCGATTTAAATAAATGCTTCAGTGATTTAAAAACGTTCAACATACTGCTTATACAAAGACTCTGCATGTGCAAGCGAGGCCTGATTGTTAATCATGGCCTTGATTTCGTTTGTCGATTCCTTATCACCGGTAAGCTTTGACAACACATAATATCTTTCAAGCGCTTCAGGCTGAGTGTCTTTTAAATTGGTAATGAGCTTATATATTGAGTTTGGCTTGGTGTATTCAGTCTTAAAAGAACCCTGATAGTCATTAAAGATAATAAACAGCTGAATGTCGTCGACTAATTCTGGATATTGCTTAGCCTCTTTGGTGTTTAATACAGGTTTAAGGTAATCTGACACATTGCTTCTGGCATTATCAATTGAATAATCAAAATACTTGTAAATAGACTGAGTGTCAGGGTTAAAAGCTTTCGCGTCCTGCATCAGTCCCTTTAGACCTGCCTTAAATCGAGTGATATCATTAATAACTGCCGTATTAGGGGTCACTTGCGACACTTTGATATTGTTAACACTGGTGAAGATAAGGAGCTGGTGATAATCTCTCGCCGCTTTGACATTGCCTAGTTTAGCAGCAGCCTCAATATGCGATGCGTGCAGCTTTAAATAGTCCTCTTTAGGTTCAGGCAGCTCATAAGCGCCACGCAAGGCGTTACGTATAGTGAAAGAACTTATAAACTGTTACAAAGCCAAAGAAAATAAAAGAACAAAGTATCGATACAATGCAGACGCCAGTCTTTACGTTTACGCTTGATCCAAGCCCAAGCTTTTTCGATGGGATTTAAATCTGGGCTATAAGGTGGTAGCCATAAAATACAGTGT
>NZ_FUGE01000259.1 GCF_900162825.1 Psychrobacter piechaudii | reverse complement strand
CAGGATCTATTAATTCACTAAATTGTTCTAGGGTGTCTGGAATCCTTTTATGCGTCTCATTAATAGCGTCTTGTAGTCTCATAGTAAAATAGCCCATCTACTTATTAGATGGGCTATTTTATTACTTTTATTGAGTTTTTGCCTTAACTGACTGGCATTACCCAATAGGGTGGTTTTTTTGATGATTCATATTTTATAAGTTAACTATTTTCTACTTCCAAGTATAGGTTAAAGACGTTAGGAAATTAATACCATCGGTTTTATAGCCAGGCTCAGTAATATAGTTTTGATTAAACAGATTGTTGATTCTACTTGACATAGATAAGTTTGGAGATAACTTATAGTTACCACTAATATTAACTAAGTTATAGCTTTTGACTTTAGAAGTATTCTCTATGTTACTAAAATAATCATCAATGTATTGATATTCTGCTCGAATATCTAAATTAGATAATTGATACCCTAAATAAACTGTACCTTTATGCTCAGGACGATTGGGCAAATAGTTACCATGATTTACTAGACCACCATCATCCTTAGCTTTTTGATAGTCATAAGCTAATCCAAAGAGATAATCATCTATAGACCAGTCACTAGTTAAAGTAACGCCCTCTATTTTAGCTTTGGCAAAGTTTTTACGTTGATATTCTTCATCACTTATAATTAGATCGTCTACAGTGTTACGATAACCAGTTAATCTAGCAACCTGATTATTTGTCGTGTACTCTACAAAGGCCTCATAGTTATCACTTTTTTCTGGTTTTAAATTAGGATCACCACCCCAGTCATATAGGTCGTTGAAAGTTGGAACACGATATCCTTTGGCAAAATTCAATCCAGCACGTACTTCTGGAGTGAAGTGATAAGCAGCACCTATGTTATAAGTGGTTTCACTATCATACTTAGAGTAATCGTCATAGCGAATGTTAGCTTGTGCATCAATATTACCCCGTGATAGTAAATAGGCTAAAAAACCACTAGTGACATCACGTTTGTCCGCATCAGGATAGGAACTTGAATCAACTTCCTGTTTTAAGTATTCAGCACCATATATTACAGTGTCAGCACCCAACGCATGTTGTCCAACTAAACTAACTTGCTGCTGTTTAGTATCATAGTCGCTCGTATAGGAGATAGCCTTCGTTTGAGACTCGTCAATAGATTGACCATAAGACAATTTTAAGGATGAGTCGGGTGAATATCCCCAATCAATAAATGCTTGAGCTGCCCCATTTTTTTGCTCAGCTAATGTAGTATCCTTTCCTGTCGTTGAACCACTATCAAGTTCTGTAGTTGAGTCACTGTATAAACCACTGATTCCGATCTTAATATCGTTATTAATTTGATGGCTTAAAAATAAACTATAGTTATTGCTTTCAAAGCCATCTTTATCTTTATTATGAATATTATGAGGATGATTAGGGTGAGTAGCATTAATACCATTAGTTTCATTATGGCTAGCAGCTAGATTTAAACTTGTTCCATTCTCATTAAAAAATTGTGCTGTTGCACCATATAAATATTGGTCATGAGAGCCAGCGCCCACTGTTACAGAAAACTGATTTTCATTAATATTTCCGCCCTTGGTGAAAATTTGAATAACACCGCCCATGGCATCAGCACCATACATACTAGAGCCAGAAGCGCCGTAGAGGACTTCAATACGTTCGATTTGGTCAGCAGGTAAGAGGTGTAAGGAAGGTTGTCCTGAAGAAACTGAGCTGAATCGCACACCGTCAATTAGTACTAAAACCTGTTTGCTATCATAGCCTCGAAGATAAAAGTTAGATACAGTTCCCATCCCACCACTTTGAGTAAAGTTGAAACCCGGTTGATTTTTAATAACATCTAGAGCTGTCTGGCCTTGATAGCGTTTTAAGTCTTCACTATCAATTACGCGAGTTTGAGCAATGGTGTTGTTAACAGCAGTGGGAGTACGCGTTGCAGTAACCGTGATTTTTGGGAAATAAGCAACCGGCATATTATCTTGTGTAGCCAACTCAGTTTCGGCAGCTACAGCAGGGACACAGGCCAAAGTAGAAGCCATTAAAGCCCAAGTGCCTTTATTTAAATGTGATTTTTTAGAAACCTGAATAAGGCTTTTGTACAAAGTGCTATAAGAAGTTGTCATGACTAAACCCAATTAGTAAACAAAAGTTACATTAAAGAAAGAGTACCGCTATTATCCCTGATTTTTATAATAATTAAATAACAAATAGACGAGAATTACTCATGTCTAAATTAATAACATTCAACTTAAGCTTTATTCTTATACAAAGTTA
>NZ_FUGE01000270.1 GCF_900162825.1 Psychrobacter piechaudii | reverse complement strand
CAGACAAAGAAAACGGTATATCAGTTAAAACATGGCTTGCTGGATGACTATCTCTGCGAGCAGTTACGCTCGCCTAGACTGATTGTTGCGTAAGTCCTATTATCGATAGAGAAGCTGACTCAGCCTATCACATGCGCCAATGGGATGAGCATGATTACAAGTTTATCACTCGAGTCAAAGCAGGCTCCTACTTAAGTTATGAGGTTAACTCCCAGCGCTGTAGCCAGATAGCTGGGCAACTTAATTTTAGCTATCAACGACAAGTCAATTACAAAGGTAAAGCTGCTAAACAATATATCGCCAC
>NZ_FUGE01000063.1 GCF_900162825.1 Psychrobacter piechaudii | reverse complement strand
TAATTTTGACTTACAACCCTTTAACGACTTCTTACGACAGTGTGTGTCGCCTTATATCCACCCCCTGAAGTGGGTGGTTTTACGGCGACTGGTGATAAAAACCTGAAATGAAAGATAGGCTGACCTTTATTTGTCACATCTTGCTTAATTGAATCAGCTGCTATTGAAACATCACCTAAATAATAGAAGTCAGTCCCTTCTCCATCTTCTTTTTTTACAAATAAAAGAATTCTCTTAGACTCAATAACATTTTTTATCTCAGCACTGCTAAGCTTTCTATTTGACCTGGACTCCCACGCAAACTCTGAAGGATTAATAAAATCAGCTGTGACATCTTTTGCACTAGCAAGCTCTTTATCAAACTCGTTAATAACCTGATCATACAACTGACCATCATCAGTGGTTGAAACCTTTAAGTTCCACTCTTTATTAGAGCCCAGCGCATTTGCCGTAAGGTTACTGCTACCAATAATAATGTTGTTGGTAAGACCATGTTTAAATAAATAGCCTTTGGAGTGAAAGTCATTAGTGGCGATTTTTAAAACAATATTTTGAAATTTAGATAGCTTTCTTAGCGCATCAGGCTCTGTAAAGTTAAGATACTGAGACACCAAAACTTTGCCTTAGACCTTCTTTTTCTCCAGCTGTTGTAGACTGTTAATAATGGTTGCTACACCGCTATTAGTCACAAAGGCAACAGAAATAAAAAACTCATTACACTGGTCCAACTCTTTTAAGAGCGTAGAAAGAAATTTTTTGCCTTCTTTTTTATCATTAGTGAGTAAAGCAGCTTGGTAATTTTTATTGCCATTGTATTGTTTATCGATAAAACTCTTTTTTAAACTTAGATCTAGATGGGAAATCTCCGTCATTGTTCTATTTCCTTAATCAGTTTATCAACAATAAGAATGTCAGCCGCTGCCCAATCTAGTGCTTCAAGCTCATTAGCATCCAGCCATTTGAAAGATATGTGTTCTGACAGCTCGAGTTCTCTGGTTGGCGTAGAACAGATGAATGAGTGCATCTCAATTCCAAAATCTGGATACTGATGATTAACGACTAGAAACTCTTTTTCAACTTCAATGTTCATTTTTAATTCTTCATGGATTTCTCGTACTACCGTCTCGGCAGGTGACTCACCAGATTCAATTTTCCCACCAGGAAATTCAAACTTTTTTGAAATATAGTCAAATTTATTAGGGCGTGTCCTCAATTTAACTTACAGTGAATAATAGTACAAGCTAGGTAAAGCATAGATTTAAAATTGCGTGCTAGCTTTTCATAGCCTGTTGCTATACTGCGAAAATGCTTTAATCGAGCGAACATATTTTCAACTAGATGGCGTAATTTATAAAGGTAACTGTCAAACTCTGGGTTAGGTTGTTTCGTATTTTTTCTTCTAGGAATAACCGCTTTCATGCCATGTTCTATCGCTTTATCTCTGATTT
>NZ_FUGE01000088.1 GCF_900162825.1 Psychrobacter piechaudii | reverse complement strand
GTAGCTTGAGGGTAGAGCAGGTTTGCGAATAAGAGGATGGACTTGTGCTGAGTGTGGCACATGGCATGATAGAGATATCAATGCTGCTAAGAACATCCTTGCGGTCGGGCTTGACCGTCTAGCTGTAGGAATCCCCTCGGTTTAGCGAGGGGAGGAAGTCAATTCTTATTTGAATTATCCGGGTAGCATTCTTAGTAACATTTTCTGTTTAATATTTTCAATAAAAACTGCAGTTACAACCTTTGTAACAACATTGAAGCCACAATCGTTTATCCTACTATTTGATACAATCTATAACTCATTAACGCTATGCTAAAGCTGAATACATCCCATAACCTCTGTTAAAATAAAAAAGCCAAAAACATGAATTATCAAAACAGTTACGCCACCTTAGATCCTCGCCTTTATAATCAGCAGCCCCCTACGGCTCTTAATAACCCAAAGGCAGGACACTTCAATCCTTTTGTTGCTAAGCGCCTAGGCTGGGATCAAGATCCAGACTTGATGCAAAACTGGGTTGAGATATTATCGGGTAACTATGTGCCTGAAGGATTTGAACCTTTAGCCATGGCTTATGCTGGTCATCAGTTTGGACAATGGGCTGGACAACTAGGCGATGGTCGCGGGCTATTAATGGCACAAGTGGTTGATAATAATGGCAAATTAACAGACCTGCATTTAAAAGGAGCTGGCCTAACCCCTTACTCTAGAATGGGCGATGGCCGGGCCGTATTACGCAGTACCATTCGAGAATATCTATGTGGTCATGCGATGTCCTGCCTAGGTATTCGCTCTTCCACCTCTTTAGGCTTTGTCACCTCTGATACCCCCGTAAGACGCGAAACGGTAGAACAAGGGGCAGCACTTATGCGCGTGGCCGATACTCATATTCGCTTAGGCCATGTCGAGTGGATAGCCAGCTTCGCTCCGGATTTATTGCCAAGCTTTACCCAATATATGATAGAAACTTACTATCCTGAACTCACCACTTCACAGACTCCTGTGGCTGATTTTATCACTGCAGTAGTGACTGCCACTGCTACCATGATTGCCGATTGGCAATTGATTGGCTTTGCTCATGGGGTGATGAATACTGATAACTTATCTATTACCGGAACCACTTTAGATTACGGCCCGTTTGGGTTTTTAGAAAGATTTGATCCTGCATGGATTAACAATCATTCGGATTATTCGGGACGATATGCCTATCAAAACCAGCCCGCCATCGGTCATTGGAATCTAAATGTGTGGATGATGCACTTTATGCAGTTGTCTGGCAAAGCCTTATTTCACGATAATAAAAAAACTATCAACCGCGAAGTTTTGGGGCAATGTCTGGCTAAATATGAATCAAGCTTTATGGGTCACTATCAAAAAGGCATCTGTAAAAAATTAGGCTTGCCTTGGGAGAGTTTAGACAATAGTGATGCAGAAGCTGAAACTGTAACCGAGGTGATTAACGATACGTTAAAGCTGGCGTTTGAGTTTTTGGAGTTCATTGAGGCCAATAAGCTGGACTACACCAACAGCTTTAGAAGCTTAGTTGCTGTAATTGATAGCAATAGCAATCCTTATGAGGCTGAGCTATTACAAGCAATAGACGCTGAATTAGACAACGAACAACGAGCGGCTTGGGCAGATTGGCAACAGCGTTATTTGACTCATATTAATACTATAGGGGTAGACACAGCTAAGGTTATTGAGTGTCTCAAAGCTACCAACCCAATTTATGTGTTACGTAATAGTATGGCGCAGCGTGCCATTACCAAAGCTGAGGCTGGAGACTTCTCCGAAGTAGATCGTTTATTCCAGCTGTTAACCACCCCTTATCAGCAACATGTATTAGCGACCCAACAAGACATAACTCCTCCAGATCGAAGCGCCAAACCTTTAATTATAAGCTGTTCATCATAATTATTTTTGGCACTACTAAATATTTTTCATACAAAAAACTAGGTTCAGAGCCTCTTATACAAGCTATATGCGCTCTGAATCTGTATAATCAGCATATTACTGACGCAATAGACAAATCTAGACATTGCACACGTCATTAATAATGTTAATAATATTAAGTGACTAAAGCCCTCAAACTAGTAGCATAAAGTGCTAAAATATCAGGGTAAAATGCCACAAATTTGAGTCTCCCGTTTGCGGATTTCCTTTTTCTAAAGATAATTGGTCTTAAACATGAGCGATAATACTTCTAATCCAATCTCCACTGAAATCAATGACATCAATGCGATGAATAAAGAGCAATTCGAGCAGTCCGCGCTGCACTATCATGAGTATCCTATCCCAGGTAAAATATCTGTTACCCCTACTAAGCAAATTGCTAACCAACACGATTTAGCACTGGCTTACTCTCCAGGTGTGGCTGTTCCATGTTTGGAAATTCAAAAAGACCCAAAACTAGCCGCCAAATATACTGCGCGTAGCAACCTAGTGGGCGTTATTACCAACGGTACTGCAGTATTAGGTTTAGGTGACATTGGTCCATTAGCATCAAAGCCAGTGATGGAAGGTAAAGGCGTTCTATTTAAAAGATTCGCCGGTATTGATGTATTTGATATCGAAATTGCTCAGAACGATCCTGATAAGTTTATTGAAGCGGTTGCTTCTCTTGAGCCGACCTTTGGTGGTATTAACTTAGAAGATATTAAAGCTCCAGAATGTTTCAAAATTGAGCGCGAATTGCGTGAACGTATGAACATTCCTGTGTTCCATGATGACCAACATGGTACCTCAATTATTGTGGGTGCGGCTTTAATTAACGCTCTACAACTCATTGATAAAAAAATTGAAGACATCAAGGTAGTTTGCTCTGGTGCCGGTGCAGCAGCTATCTCTTGTTTAGATTTGATTTGCGCCTTGGGTGTAAAAAAATCTAACATCATCGTATCAGACTCACGCGGTATTATTTCTACCAAACGTGAAAACTTAGATGAAAGCAAACAGCGTTATGCTCGTGATATAGAAGCCACCAGCATCACTGAAGTGATGGATGGTGTGGATATGTTCCTAGGCCTATCAATGCCAGGCACCCTAACTCCAGATATGATCACACGCATGGCCCGTGACCCAATCATCTTTGCACTGGCTAACCCTACTCCAGAAATTATGCCAGAGCTTGCTCATGCCATTCGTGATGACGTTATCATGGCAACTGGTCGTTCAGACTATCCAAACCAAGTAAACAATGCGCTTTGTTTCCCTTATATTTTCCGTGGTGCTCTAGATGTGGGCGCAACAATGGTAAACGAAGAGATGAAAATCGCTTGTGTCCATGCTATTGCAGCTATGGCTCACGTTGAAGCTACGCCACTACAAGGACAGAAGTATGTTGATACCAGCAAGAGCTTTGGTAGAGAATACTTAATCCCTGGTCCATTAGAGCCAAACTTGATTGTTGAAATCGCTTCAGCAGTGGCCAAAGCTGCTATGGATTCAGGTGTTGCTACCCTGCCTATCGAAGACTTCGCAGCTTATCGTCAAAAACTTTCGGCCTTCGTATATAACTCAGCCTTCGTTATGAAGCCTCTATTTGCACGCGCCAAAGAAGATCCTAAGCGTATTGTATTCTGTGAAGGTGAAGATCCAGACGTACTACGTGCAGTACAAGTAGTAGTAGATGAAGGTCTAGCTAAGCCTATCTTAGTAGGTCGTCCAAGCATTATTGAATCACAAATCAATGCTCTAAGTCTGCGTCTTAAGTCTGGTGACAATATTGAAATCGTTAACCAAGATAATGACCCACGCTATAAAGATTATTGGCAGTCTTACTATGAGAAGAATAAGCGTAAAGGTGTAAGTATTGAGCTTGCCCGTCGTGACGTGCGTCGTAAGACCACTTTAATCGGCTCATTATTGGTTGAAAAAGGTGATGCTGACGGCATGATTTGTGGTACCTTCAGTTACTACAACTTGCACCTAAACTACGTTGAAAGAGTGATTGAAAAGCTAGAGGGTGTTAAGCACTTCTACTCGATGAACGCAGTATTGATGCAAAACCGCAATCTATTTATTGCTGATACTTATATCCATGAAGATCCAACTGCAGAGCAATTGGCTGAAATGACGGTATTGGCAGTAGCTCAAATGCGCCGCTTTGGTATCACACCTCGCGTTGCCCTATTATCACACTCAAACTTCGGTACCTCTAATCGTGCCAGCGCCGTTAAAATGCGTAAAGTATATGAGCTGTTGACTGAAATGGATGTAGATTTTGAGTTTGATGGTGAGATGCATGGTGATGCGGCACTAGATGACCGTATCCGTACTCAAGACTTCCCACACAGTGTACTGAAAGGTCCTGCTAACCTATTGATTATGCCAACTATGGACGCAGCTAACATCGCGTTCAACTTATTGAAGACAGCCACTGGTAGTGCTTCTATTGGTCCAATCTTATTGGGTGCAAGCAAACCTGTTCATATCCTAACTCCTTCAGCTACTGCGCGTCGTATTGTTAACATGACTGCATTAGCCGTTACTGAAGCTCAGGATATTGCTGCTGCTAAAAACGCTGAATAAGCTGCTAAATTATAGTGGCTAATAGGCACTATTTATAAGTCTATCCAATTGAAGTTATTGACTTCCTCCCCTCGCTAAACCGAGGGGATTCCTATAGCTAGACGGTCAAGCCCGACCGCGAGGATGTTCTTAGCAGCATTGATATCTCTATCATGCCATATGCCACACTCAGCACAAGCCCATCCTCTTATTCGCAAACCTGCTCTACCCTCAAGCTAC
>NZ_FUGE01000094.1 GCF_900162825.1 Psychrobacter piechaudii | reverse complement strand
GCTATATTCTGTACATGTTACACAAACTTACATTGTAAAATGTGGGATATTAGCAATTTTTTCGACATCAAAAAAGTATTTTTGGGGTTTTTAAGGGGAATGACAGGCTAAACAGCCTATGCTAAAGTCGGCTTTGTGTTTTGGTCAGCAGCTTGATTTGTAACAGCTTCGTAAGACTTCAATGAGCTGTGATCGCCAATAATCATTTTTTATATGAATAATATGCAGCAGAAGTATCAGTCACTATGACATATATATACTTGAGTTATTGAGATTTAATTGACTGCGCTGTTGTTGATAACAGACGATTTTGAATTAACCGTAGGTATTAGATTTATGAAACAGGCTTTATTGATTTTGTCAGTACTGGGTATGGGCATAGCACAAACGAGTGGTGCTGCTATCACAATCTCTCAAACAAATAATACCATCACCAATACTTCTGTGGCATCAAACTACGGTTCATCAAAAAACATCTATAGCACCAAAAGTGGTGCTTATGTTTCTAATAATGATGAAATTAGTCAAGCAATTAGCAACCTAAGTGCGCAGGCCAAGCAAAAAGAGAATCAGCTTTCATCATTAAACAGCCGCTTATACGCTGAAAAACAACAGCAGCAAGTCAATAAGGTTCCTGACAGCAATTCAGCCCCCGCTATCGCTGCTGCTCGCGCCTCAAAAGTGGCTTTATCTGGCAGCTCTGGATATTGTGCCCGTTACGTACGTAAAGCACTACAATCAGCTGGTTATGAGTTCACTCCAAATCCTTCAGCCTATCAGTACGCTACTCGTGGCACACTTGAGAAAGCAGGTTTCAGCAAAATCAGCAATGATATGCCAACCCAAGTAGGTGATGTTATTGTCTATGATCGCTCATCAAAGCGTCCACATGGCCATATTCAAATTTTCGATGGTACAAATTGGATTTCTGACTTCCGTCAGAACAGCATCAGCCCATACAGTGGTGTCTATGCTTATACGACATGGCGCGATTCAAAATACGTGGATGACGCATCCGCATCAGATCGTAATATCTACCTTGCTATGAATGATAAATAAGACTTTCTAAGTCAGCACAACATAGTTGTTATTTCCTCCAACCCAGTAAGGCGTGTTGAACATTCACAAATAGTCTCTGTCAGTGCCATGGTTGAAGGTTCAACACGCCCTAGTGACTAGTGACTGTGCCTGATATGGTTATTCGCAGAGCTTTGCTGCTCTGATATGTCGCAGACCAATGCATCGCTATGGGCGCTGGTCTGCGGGTGTGACAAGCTTTCAACCTGAATGGTGGCGTGATGAATACCAAGCGCAAGCAACCCTTGCTCAAGATTGGCAATCAATACGCTGGCATCCGAGATTCTCATATCCCCATCGACCATCACATGGCAAGATAGCGCATTTAGCCCGCTGGTGATGCTCCAAATATGCAGGTCGTGGACTTGTTTTACTTGTGGATGGGCAAGCAGCTTGTCTTCCACATCTACCAGCGATATGCCTTCTGGCGTGCCCTCCATCAAGACATGTACCGAATCACGTACAACGCGGTAACCACTTACTAAGATAAGTACCGCGACGATCACCGACGCTGCGGCATCGGCCCAAACCCAGCCAAACCCCATCATCAGTAAAGCGGCGATGATCGCGGCGACAGAGCCCATCAAATCACTTAATACATGCAAGTAAGCGCTTTGCATATTGAGGTTGACAGGCTCTTTGGAATCATTGCTTTTATTTGCTTTTTCTTTATTTACTTTGTCTGCATTTGCTCCATGGCTGTGGGTGTGTCCATCGCTGCCGCTACTACCACGATGCATCAGCCAAGCGACCAAGATATTAACCAGCATACCGATGGTGGCGACGATTAGCATACCTTGGGTAGCAATCTCAGGCGGTGAGTTAAGGCGTTTGATCGCTTCATAAAAAATCATCAAGGCGATAATTACTAGCGTCGCACCATTGACGGTGGCCACGATAATCTCAAAGCGTTTATAGCCAAAGGTCTTTTGATGGGTGGCGGCTTTTTCGCCGATTTTAAATGCCATCAACGTCGCACCAAGGGCGATGGCGTCGCTGAGCATGTGTCCTGCATCAGAGAGTAACGCCAAGCTGCCTGTCAGTAAGCCACCAATCGCCTCGATAAACATATAGCCTGTGGTGATCACAAAGCTAATCAGTAACGTACGCTGATAGCCTTTGGTATCTCTTGGTGCGGTGTTTTGCTCTAGGTGAGTGTCATGATCATGAGCGTCTTGATTGCCAGCAGTATAGTTACTATCGTTGTTTTTATAGACATCAATAGGCTCACTTGGAGGCAAATGCTTATTTTGCTTATGACTGGCATCTTCTTGACTCATAACGTTACTCAAATTTATTAAGACTTATGGTAAATAACTTCAAGGATTAATGATAAGTCTAACATAGTCGAGTATTAGAAGCTGTAACGACGAGGTAAAAATGCAGCCAGTAAGCTATAGTCGATTCACTGCAAAAATGACATCGTGCTACTGGTATAAATTTTCCTTGCATGCTGTTATTACAGAGGCTGCGCAACATTCATTCCAGTAGCACTCTTCAATTTATCACCATGTTATTTTGAACTGACTAGGGCGTGTTGAACATTCATAATTTGAGCCAGATATAAGCACAAGCAAGAGCGACCGTATTTTCATAACTCTGCTTGAGCTTATCAAACCTGGTGGCAACCGCCCTATACTGCTTTAGCTTAGCGAAAGCATTTTCTACTAGATGCCTGGCTTTATACAAGTCCCAGTCCATATGGTCGTTAGAATACTGAGTGTTTCGTTTTCGAGGGATGTTATCCTGCGTCCCTGCTTGTTCAATATGGGCTCGTAGCGCATCAGAATCATAGCCTTTATCGGCACATAAAACCTCTGTATTACTCAAATTAACCTTATCTATTAAATCAGGTGCGACTTTGACATCGTGGGTTGTGCCATCTGATAAAAGAAAGGTAATCGGATTGCCATGAGCATCAACTGCTAAGTGAATCTTGGTCGCGCGGCCTGCCACACTTTTGCTAATGGATTGTAGGTTCTCATTGCCACTACTGCTGTGCTGATGCGCCTTGATATGAGTACCATCAATGAAGACCCACTCAAGGTCTGCCTCTTTGATCAGTAACGTAAATAATGCAATCAGCTTATTACTGCGAGACCAGCGCTGGTAAGCTTTATAGATGGTATTGGGCTTGCCAAAATACTCGGGTAAGTCGCGCCAAGGACAGCCAACACGCATGCGATAAAGCACGCCTTCAACCGTTTGTCTAAGATTTCCTTTGTCATAGATATTAAGTTCTAGTAATATAGGTTTCAGTCTTGTCCAGTGTTCATCTTTGAGCATAGTGCGAGGCATAGCGAACGATATCTTTTTTGTGTGAGAACTTAAAGATTAACCGTTCGCTATTTTTTTTGCCATTAATTTATACCCAATGTTCAACACGCCCTAGTGATCTTAATATCATTGCTGGGTTTTTTTGTGCTTAACATCAGGGCGTATTTAACCTTTCATGATTTGATCCGTCAGAAATGAACACTACTGATATCATTACTCATGACAGGAGTTATCGACAAGCGCGTTTAAAATGCCACATGATGACGCTGGTGCACTACTTGCACATTTCTGGCGCAAAACGGTCAAGTGATGCTTTAAGTGCATCAGTTCTTCCATTCGTATTTCCACAGCATGAATGTGCTCATCTAGCAAGTTATTCACATCGCCGCAGTCCTTGTCAGGCGACTCCCAGTATTCAAGTAAGATTCGCACATCATCTAAAGCCATATCGAGCGTACGGCAATGTAGGATAAATTGTAGACGCTCAATGTGCTCTTCATTATATAAACGATAATTCCCTTCGCTACGGAAAGGCTCGGGTAATAAACGCTCTTTTTCATAATAGCGAATGGTTTCTACTGTGGCACCTGTGCGTTTAGCGAGCTCACCAATTTTGATTGTCATAACAACCTCTATGATTTAAATAATTAAAGTGGCTGTAAAGACTAGCGCTAGAGAAATTAAAATTACGAAACTGTAGATAAATAACCTTGACTCTAAAGCCACTATAGGGTTCATAATATCATTATTCAAAGGGTAAATTATTATGAAATATCATATTGAAGGTATGGACTGTGCCAGTTGCATCGGCAAGATTGAAACAGCTTTGAAACGTATGCCTGGGGTTTCTGATGTTCAGCTGAATTTCGCTACAGAAACGCTAGAGCTAAATTTAGCCCCTGGTGCGCCGACTCAGGCTAGTGATATCGAAAAAACAATCAAAAGCCTAGGGTTCGGCATCTCTGCCAATACTGGTCAACAAACTGTATCGGCTATTGATATTGACAGCGACAATCAGATGGCTCCGCAGGATAAGCAATGGTGGCAAACTCAAAAAGGCAAACAGGTTGTTGGCCTCGGTATTTTGATGGGCAGCGGTTATGCACTGTCACTACTGTTGCCCGCTTATGGGATATGGGTGTTTGCCATCGCTGTGATTGTAGGCGTTTTTCCATTTGCGCGCAAAGCCTTAGCACTGGCTAAAACAGGTTCATTCTTTTCAATTGAAACGCTGATGTCCGTCGCCGTGCTTGGCGCACTTATCATTGGTGAAGCTGAAGAGGCCGCAGCGGTTGTCTTTTTGTTCTCAATCGGTGAACTGTTTGAGAGTATCGCTGCTGATCGCGCTCGCGCTGGCATCAGAGCCTTATCATCGCTGGTTCCGAAAAGTGCAATTTTACTTGATGCTCAAGGTGGGCAGCGTAACGTTCCAGCGACTTCATTACAAGTGAATGACCTTGTGCTGGTGCGTCCTGGAGATAGGGTATCTGCTGATGGTTCCATTGTTCAAGGTGCGTCCAGCCTTGATGATTCGCCCGTGACGGGAGAGTCTGTTCCTGTTGCCAAGACGATGGGTGACAATGTATTTGCAGGGTCAATTAACATCGATGGTGTGCTCCAAGTGCGCGTAGAAAAGACAGCCGCCGATAACACCATTTCGCGCATTATTGAGCTGGTAGAGCAAGCCCAAGCCTCCAAAGCACCCACTGCCCGTTTTATTGAGAAATTCAGTCGCTATTACACACCGGCAGTGATGGCTATTGCCGCACTAATTATTATCATTCCACCGTTAGCCATGGGTGGAGATTGGTCGACTTGGTTGTATCGCGGTCTAGCACTGTTGCTGATTGCCTGTCCCTGTGCTCTTGTACTATCAACACCCGCTGCCATCGCCTCTGGTCTTGCTGTTGGTGCGCGCCGTGGCTTGCTGATCAAAGGCGGTAGTGCTTTAGAAACTATCGGCCAAGTGAAGACGGTCGCTTTTGACAAGACAGGCACTTTAACTGAAGGCAAACCACGCGTGACCGATGTTGTTGCCTTTACACAAGAGGACTCAAGTATTCAAGGTCAGAATTCTCAAGGTCAAGATGAGATATTGGCACTTTTTGCCAGTGTGGAGACTGGTTCTAGTCACCCGCTTGCTGAAGCCATTGTTAGTCATGCTGAAGCTGCTAAAGTGTTCATACCTGTGGCCTTCAATGCTTCTGCAACTGCCGGTAAAGCGGTACACGCAACTGTCGCGGAGCGCGCGCTAGCTATCGGTTCGCCTGTTTACGCAGCCGATGAGGCATTGATTTCATCCACACAACAGGCGCAAATTGAGGCGCTGCAAAATGAGGGTAAGACCGTCTCTGTTCTTTTCGATGAGCAAAACCGTGAAGTGCTTGGATTAATCGCGCTAAGAGACGAATTACGAGACGACGCTCATGAAGGTGTGGCTCAGCTCAAAGCGATGGGTGTGCGCTCCGTCATGCTAACAGGCGACAACCGCTTAACCGCTCAAGCACTTGCCAGTAATTTAGACGTGGAATGGGAAGCTGAGCTGTTGCCTGAGGACAAACTGCGCCTGCTTAACGAGATGAAGAACAACCGCAAAATAGCGATGGTTGGTGATGGTATTAACGATGCGCCAGCGCTAGCAACTGCCGATGTTGGCATCGCGATGGGTGGTGGTACCGATGTGGCCATTGAGACGGCCGATATCGCATTATTAAAAAGTCGTGTTACGGACATGGCTAATCTCATCGCACTTTCACGTGCCACCATGCGCAACATTCATCAGAACGTCATTTTCGCTTTAGGTCTCAAAGGCGTCTTTCTGATCACGACCATATTCGGCATTACTGGACTATGGATTGCGGTTCTAGCTGATGCTGGAGCAACAGTGATCGTTACTCTTAATGCGTTACGTTTACTGCGCTTTAAAGGCGCGCCTCCACTGGTAAATCCGCCTAAAGTAGTTAAATAAAACCCTTCGAAATCAATTAAAAACTAGAGATAGCAGCAGATTTCGGGGTGGGTTCTAATAATAAAAATTCCACCGCCACAGTAAACTGCAACCGCATTAGAGTAAATAAGGTTAGACCGTATGTTGATTACAGAATTGGGCTATTTTGCCTTGCTTACCGCTTTTGTACTGGCGTTATTGCAGGTAATTCTGCCAACTATTGGTGTTATTCGTAACCAAGTTGCTTGGCAACGACTAGCCCCTAGCCTAGCTTGGGCACAGTTTGCCGCCATGATAACGTCATTTGGCGCTTTGATAGCAGGTTTTTATTATAATGATGTTTTTATCGCTTGAAGCTACCGACTCAGCGATTGAAGCTTTGTCACGCGCTTACCGTCTGTCACCAGACAATGAAGAGATTGCGACCACTTATGCGCAGATTAGCTTTTTTGCCAATAAAGGTCAGCTTGATGCCAGTAGCCGCCGTGTATTACAAGATGTCCTTGCCAAAAATCCACAGCATGAAGGTGCGCAGATGCTAATGGCAATGGGTGAGGCACGTGGTAGTAACTTTGCAGAAGCGCAAGGTTGGATTAAACGCTTACAAGGCAGCATTGTGGCCAAACCAGGTGATCATACTAAAGCTTTAGCAAGCTTAGATGAGTTAAGCAACTACGTTAGCACGCAAGAAAAGCAAGCGCTAGAAGGTATTGACGTGACAGTGAAAATTAACGCTAATTTATTACTGTTAGTGAAAGCTGATGATGTGTTGTTTGTAGCGATACGTGATGTGAAAGGGGGCCCTCCGTTTGCCGCCAAACGTTTACCCATTAGTATTATCAAGCAAGGTGAGGCTAGTATCCGCTTAAGCAATCTTGATGCGATGATGCCAGATCGCACGTTAAATTCAGCTCGTAGTGACAAAACTCAGTTAGCAGTCGTTGCTCGTATTAGTCATAGCGGTAATGCCATAGCAGAATCAGGCGACTTATCGGGTAATCCTATAATGATTAGCGTTGAACAGACTCAGGTTAATGTTGAAATCAATCAACAGATTCCCTAATAAAAAATTAGGGGCTGTCCTAGATAAGTAAAATTATTTAGGATAGCACTATGAGAAAGAGTAAACTAAGTTGGTATAAACAAAGCAGACTAATCGAGTTATTTGT
>NZ_FUGE01000156.1 GCF_900162825.1 Psychrobacter piechaudii | reverse complement strand
TGCTCAAAGCAAAGTGCATTCACATAGTTCCACACGAAGTTCACTGAACCGCTTAGACGATTCAGCTCTTTTATGTGGTTGTCTTTAATGCGTAGCTTGAGTGTTTTCATATGCTTAGTATGGCAAGATTAATTTTAGCTTACAACCCTTTAACGACTTCTTACGACAGTGTGTGTCGCCTTATATCCACCCCCTGAAGTGGGTGGTTTTACGGCGACTGGTGATAAATTATAAACGGCTTTTATGACTTTGGGGGAGTAAATTTAATTGGCGTAAAAAAAGACTGGAAGCTTTACGCCTCCAGTCTCTATTTCTAGTCTTTTACCTATTTAGCTTTTTATGAAGCAGAATATTTACGAGGCAGACTATAACGCTTCTTTGGTAGACGGCAATGTATTTAGCGCACGCTCATCGTATTCACACGCCATACGTAATGCACGGGCAAAAGCTTTAAAAGTACACTCGATTTGGTGGTGGCTGTTTTTGCCTTTTAAGTTGTCTAAGTGTACGGTTATCCAAGCGTGGTTCACAAAACCAAAGAAGAATTCGCTAAATAAGTCCACATCAAAGGTGCCCACGTGTGAGCGGGTAAAAGGAATGTCCATGTGTAGACCTGGACGGCCAGAGATGTCCACCACAGCACGGGTTAATGACTCATCTAATGGCGCATAGAAGTGGCCATAGCGACGGATACCCTTTTTGTCACCCAAAGCTTTTGCAAACGCCTGACCTAAAGTAATTCCGGTATCTTCCACACTGTGGTGGTCATCGATATAAGTATCGCCTTTACAAGTGATGTCTAAATCAAAAAGTCCGTGACGTTTGATTTGGTCTAGCATGTGATCTAAAAAAGGCACACCCGTGTCAATTTTACCCTGACCTGTTCCATCTAGGTTGACAGTCACGCTCACTTGAGTCTCAGCAGTATTACGCTCTACGCTGGCAACACGATTGGGACGATTGGCTGGATTTAAATTTATTTCAGTAGTCATGGCAGTAAGGCTCACTAATAAATAATTGGCTCGTTAATAATTGGTTGGTTAATAAAAGAACAATACCCGTTAACAGTCGCTAAATAGCGATAAAAACAACAAACATCACTTGATGATAGCAAAGGTAATACTTTTAAGCCATATATGGCCCCTTTAAACGCAGATAGTTTGCTAAAATACTGATATAAATTTAATTTAAGCCCCTTTTTATTTAAACTCACAGTTCAACCTCTGGGAGGTTAGTATGCCATTAGAAGCTGTTGCCATTAATTCTTTTGACGCGCCTATTATGCGCGAGACCACTCATGACGGTGAGCTGCGTGAGCGTATTGCCAAGCTCTATACTGCTGAAAATGCCAATATAGGGGACCTAAAAGATAGCGAGTCGCTGCTGGCCCTTTTTGAGACCGCTTTTAAACGGGGTGCTCTGATGTATGTGGGTATGTTTAATGATAAGCCCATTGCAGTGATTGGCTGCTTTGATGATGGTCAGACCGATACCAAACGTCTGCAGTATTTGGCGATGCATCCTGAAAACGTTAATCGCGGCATCGATGCCAAGTTTATTAAAATGGTATACGATAAAGAGATTAAAAAAGGGGTTCGTCAATTTATGCCTGTTGACGAGCAAGTTCATAGAATTATGAGCGAATATGAATTAATTCGGGTAAAATAGCGGCTAATTCTGAATATTTGACCTTTATTTCAACTATTTTTATTTATTTTCAGAAAAAGGGTTGACAGGTCATCAAATATTTAGTTTAATAGCGACCTCATAAAGACGGCTCGATAGCTCAGTTGGTAGAGCAAAGGATTGAAAATCCTTGTGTCGGCAGTTCGATTCTGCCTCGAGCCACCATATTTATACCGTATACTGCTTAACAGCATAAATAACCCTCGAGCTAATATAGTTTGAGGGTTTTTTTATGGCTATGATTTTTATCGTTATAAGTTTATAACCTAAACCTACTCTAAGTGACAAAATAAGATCAACCCTTAGGTTAACTCAGCTACCTGCCCTTCTGTTAATACCTATCGCTAACCCCCTCATTATCTAACCTTTTATTAGCCCTTTGCTAGCCATCAAGTTACAGAGTCGGTATTTACTGCTAGCTTTTGGCAGCTATACTGTTTACAGGACTTTCCTTCTTTGTCTATAGATCTGCTATCTACAAATCTGCAATGTGGATGTCGTTATGCGTGAATTTGACTACAGCCTAGACTATAAATCGCTAAACTTACGCGAGCACCCAGAGCTATACCGTGTGGGCCGTGGTGAGCAAGGGGTGCTGTTGGTTGAGCCTTATAAATCCGAAATTCTGCCACATTGGCGCTTTGCCACCCCTGACGTTGCCACTGAGAGCAGTGATAAAATTTATCAGATGTTCCTAGAGTATTTAGACCAAGGGGATTTTGTGGGTGCCGATATGGCGCGCAAGTTTTTACAAATGGGCTATACCCGTGCCCGCCGTTATGCCAATCACAAGGGCGGCAAAAAATATAAAGGCCCCGTGCCTGACGATAAAAAAGGTCAAAGTGGTTCGCATGGCCGAGAAGAGCTGCCTCGAGATGATGAAGATCCGATCAAAGCCGAGTCGGCCAGAATATTTAAACAAAAATGGGATTTATGCCGAGCCAACGACACTTATCTTGAGATGAAAAAAGCACATCACGAAAAATACAAAGACGTAGATTAATTTAACCTTTATTTATAACTTTCTATATTTATAACCTTTTAGCTTTACGAGATAACTATGACTGCTGTAAAAAAAGAACTGCTTATTTTTGATCTGGATGGCACCTTAATCGACAGTGTGCCTGATTTGGCACAAGCCACGAATAATATGCTGACCACCTTAGGTAAATCTACCTATCCTATCGAGACCATCCGCAATTGGGTGGGCAATGGGTCACGTATGCTAGTAGAACGTGCGCTGGTTGGCTCTGTAGAGGTCGCAGAGGGTCAGTTAAGCAAAGAGGAGGCTGACCATGCTGAAAAGGTTTTTTTCGACGCCTACGCCAAAGTAAGTGGAGACAATACCGTTGCCTATCCTAATGTAAGCGAGGGCCTAAAAAAATTAAAGCAAGCGGGCTTCACCCTAGCATTGGTTACTAATAAACCGAGCCAGTTTGTGCCAAAAATTCTGGAGTCTTTTGGCTGGAGTGAATTATTTACCGAAGTGCTGGGTGGCGACAGCTTACCCACTAAGAAACCAGATCCTGAGCCCCTACGTCATGTTTGTCGCACCTTACAGACTGCCCCAGAGCATGCGGTAATGATTGGCGACTCAAAAAATGACATTTTTGCCGGTCAAAACGCCAATATTGACACACTAGGTCTGTCTTACGGTTATAATTACGGCCAAGACATTCGTGAGCTAAAGCCAACCGCAGCCTTTGATGACTTCCAAGGCTTGGTAGATTGGGTAATCACTGAATATACCTAGTCACAAACAGCTCGCAGACTCTAAGATGACCATACAATCCCATTATTCGTTAAGGCAACACCATGACCCACACCCCTCCTGCTGATTTATTACAAAAAGCCAAGCATTGGCGCGAAGACATTGCGTTTACTCAAGAAGTGCTCGGAGCGCCGATGCACTTCACCACCACTTGGGGTATCTTCTCTCCAGAGAAGCTAGATGCTGGCAGCTTGATGCTACTGGATCATGTTGACTTCCAAGTGGATGATGACTCAATTGATTTAGGATGTGGTTATGGGGTGCTGGGCATGGCTGCAGCCAGAGAGTGTCCTCAAGGCCAACATACCCTTATTGACAAGGACTTTATGGCGGTTGAGTATGCCCGTCGTAACTGTGAGAAAAACGGTCTAACCAATGTGGACGTCCATTTATCAAATGGCTTCAATCACGTTGATCCCAACAAAGATTTCAGCCTAGTAATGTCTAACCTGCCAGCCAAAGTGGGTAAAGAGCAGCATTATTTATACCTGCTGGATGCTTATAGCAAAATGCGTAGCGGCGGCCGCTTCTATGTGGTGACCATTAACGGTCTGCGTCAATTTATGAAACGTGCTTTCACCGAAGTCTTTGGCAACGCTGATAAAGTCAAACAAGGTAAAACCTACACCATTACAAGGGCGATTAAAGAATAACGGCAACTGTCTACAAGTGCCCTTTGGTTAAAGCCTATTAAAAGAGCCCCGACTTGGATCCAAGTCGGGGCTCTTATTTTTGCTAGCCCTTTGTAGTTGTCAGTAAATAGACAACAACCGCTGTATTTAATTTATACCAATTCTAAAAAATAACACTCAAATCACACCACTCCCGCTGAGTGATAGACCTAATTAAGTTAGTCTCATTACACAATGCATTCCAAGCGTCACATGCCGCATCGACAATCGCATCATAACTCTCAAAACAGCGATTAGATAACCAATGCTGTTTAAGGTACTGCCATACCTGTTCAGCAGGGTTAAGTTCAGGTGAGTAGGGAGGCAATTTAAGCATGGTCACATTGTTTTGATCCAAACTTGGTTGGTGCCATAGC
>NZ_FUGE01000161.1 GCF_900162825.1 Psychrobacter piechaudii | reverse complement strand
AATTGCCTCTCAGGCTTGTACGCTCGTGTGGCGTATTATGCAAGCATCTGATAAACAGTCACAAGAGTTTGCTTTGTTTTTAGTGCGCCTCTCAGGTCGACAAATGAAACGCAGCAAACCAATAACCGCACCTGCTGTGATGGCAGGATTGTTCCAGTGGCTTAATTTTACCGAACTGGTAAATCATTATCCCCCTGACAAACTACGTGAATTCGCTGATGCCGCTAGTAAATTTGTGTAGATACCTATGCCCTGAAGTGGGTGGTTTTACGGCGACTGGTGATAAAGCCGTAGCCACCTTGATCTCATATTGAAACACTCATTTACGTCGTGAATTTTGGTTTGCTATCCCTAAAAAATTAGAAACTTACTCAATCCGTTGTAGCTCAACTGTCACTGACTTATAAGAAGGGATATGTGAGGTAGGCGCATGGCTGTCTAAATCCATTAAGTTATTACACTCTGGATAGTAGCCGGCCACTGCGTTTGAGGCAATATCCATTTTAGTAAGTAGCAGTGGGCCTAACTTACGGGTTTCACCTTGGCTGTCTTTACGCATAACAACAATCTTATCGTTTTCCTGCCAGCCCATTCGGCTCATTTCATCGGGATGCATAAACAACACATCGCGGCGCTTGGTCTGACGATAGCGATCTTCATGACCAAAAATAGTGGTATTAAACTGATCATGGCTACGCACGCTGGTAAATTGCCAAATCGCTTGAGTAGATCCTGATGCTTTGTGCTCGGCTTGCTGTTCATTAACGGCTTTCATAGCATCTGACTTAGCTTGCATTTCTTGCGCCACATAAGTGATAGGATACTGCGGTACTTCAAATTGTGCTTTGCCACTATCAGTAGGCCATTGACGGTGACGGGCAGGATGGTATAAATGAAAACCGCGCTTATTTTCACGAATACGCACATTAAAGTTCTCAAAACCGTCGATAGTCTGCGCTATATAATCGCGTACTAGATCATAATCCTCACTCATTGCCTGCCAATCTAAGCGACCATCTTCATCAAATAATTCTGTAGCAATTCCCGCTATAATTTGTGCTTCAGATTTAAGGGAGTCGCTAATCGGTTTTAGCCTGCCTTGGGTTTTAACAACCTGACAAATAGAGTCCTCTATCGTCGCAAATTGATTGCCTTTGCTAGTGACTAAGCGCTCAGTACGACTTAGGCAAGGCAGAATAATATTATTGTCACCAGGGTAAAGCATGGTTTCATTGAGCTTGGTTGCCACAAAAACGTTGAGCTCATTGTTAGTAAGCGCCTGCTGAATGGCCTGACTGTCAGGAGCCGCCACTGAGTAGTTGCCCCCCATTGCCATAAAAGCTTTTAGTTTCCCCTGCTGCATGGCTTTTGCTCCTTTAACCACATCATAGCCAGGCTGTTGCGGCATAGGGTGTTTAAAAAATCTTTGTAAGCTATCGAGCAGTGATTGAGCAGGACGTTCGTGAATGCCCATAGTACGATCACCCTGTACATTAGAGTGCCCACGTACCGGCGAGACACCCGCTCCTTCTATGCCTATCATTCCCATCAATAGCAGCAGGTTAGTAATCATCGCAACGTTATCTTCACCTTGCACGTGCTGGGTAATACCCATACCCCAAGTACAAATGGTGGCTGGACTGTCCGCAACCAGACGCGCTAAGTTGATAATCTCAGCTTGGTTAATGCCGCAGCCCTCTTCGATAGCTGTCCATCTTTGCTCAGATACCCAACCGCTAAATTGTTCAAAACCTGAGGTATGTTCTGCAATAAAATCTTGATTTAATTTGTCATTTTCAATCAGCCACTTGGCCAAACCCGTTAATAAAGCAGCGTCACCGCCTATTTGGATTTGAATGACCTCATCCACCATATCATCACTAGAACCCGCGACCATATGAGAGACTTTCTGCGGATTTCTAAACTTATGCAGTCCCTGCTCGCGCATGGGGTTTATTGAAATGATACGGCAACCTTGCTGATGCGCATGCGCTAACATCTCTAACATACGAGGGTGATTGGTGGCTGGATTTTGCCCAAACATCAGTATCAATTTGGCTTGTTCAAAGTCTTCCAGTATCACTGAGGCTTTACCTACGCCAAGCTGCTTGGTCAACATCACCGAGGTCGGCTCGTGACACATATTTGAGCAGTCTGGTAAATTATTGGTCCCAAATAAGCGCACAAATAGCTGATACATAAAAGCCGGCTCATTGGTGACGCGACCTGATGTATAAAACAATGCCTCATCCGGAGAATTTAAGCCTCGTAACTTATCGGCAATACGCTTAAAAGCTGTTTCCCAAGCAATAGGAACATATTTATCTTGAGAGGCATCATACTGCATCGGCTGCGCTAAACGGCCGGCTTGTTCCAACTCATATCCCGACCAGTCTTGTAATTCTGTGACAGAATGCTTAGCAAAAAACGCTTCATCTGCACAGGCAGTCATGGTCTCACTGGCCAAGACTTTAATACCCGATTCACAGACATCAATCATTTTATGGGTTTTATGATCAGGCCACGCGCAGCCTGGGCAATCAAAGCCCCATTCAGGTTGGTTGCTGCCCAATATACTTCTACTACCGCGTAAAAAAGCCTTGTAATCCATAAGGACACGAGAAGAGTCTATTAGAGCGGACCAACCCGCGGCGGGGTGGTTGTAAACCGGTATCTTGCGCATGGTAGACCTCATTTTATAATTATCAACTAAATCGCTAATTGCCGTATTAATAAAGTATCGGTTTAGAGTATTTTTTTCATTATTTAATATTTAGTATAGGTTAAATCGAAGGGGTATGTCATATACTTTAGCAATTTATATACATGGCTTAACCCGGTGCTAAATTTAATAAAAAAACCCCCAAATAAAATTTGAGGGTTTAATTTACATTATGATTTAGACGCTTTAATTTCACATAATTATTCAATCAATATGTACTAGATAAATATTAATTGCTGAATAATTATTGATGGCAGGGCTACCTAATAACGGGCATCCTTAGGTTTATTGCCATTGGGCCAGTCATTGACCTTACCTGGGAAATCAGGGCGAGGTTTGTGAGCGAAGAACTCGGCCACATCCACCGCATCTTGATCACTCAAGATACCACCATGACCCCATAAGCCCTTAGTCTGCACACTCATTGGCATATTGTATTTAACAAAGGCTGCCGCTTTATAGGTACGCGCCATCCCTGCACCGATGTTAAAGGACTCATCGCCCCAAAGTGGTGGGAATACGATATCTCCACGACTGTCCTTCATGCCCTCACCATTATCACCGTGACAGCTGGCACACTGAGCGTAGTAAATCTTCTCACCACGTTCTGTATCTGCCACCAAGGAAGTATCTACCTCTCCTGCGTTTTGGATATCCACGCGCTGGCTTTGAGGTATTTTTTGGCTTAGCCATTCCATGTAAGCAATCATGGCTTTCATTTCAGGGCCTTCACGATCTAAAGGTTTACCATTCATAGAACGTTGGAAGCAGCCATTAATACGCATTTCTAAGTCCACTTCTTTACCCGCTCGCGGCATCACCCGAGGGTAGAAGTTAAAGCTATTGATATATGGGTCGCCTAAAGGCACTTTACCTTGCGAGATGTGACAGCTGTTACAGTTCATCTCTGCGCCCACATGCTCAGGAAGCAGGCGTTTGGTTTCGTTAAGTAGACGCTTACCGTAGATAATTTCTTCAGCGTTTGGCTCTTTTAAAATCTCAGTATCCTGAGGAAGCACATATTTACCAATATCTTCGTTGGCATCGTCCGCAGTAGTCACCACAAACTCTGGCGCGGCTCGATCTGCAGGTTTAGGGTCAGAACAGCCACTGATAGCCACTGTCATAGTCCCCAACATAGTTATAGCAAATACTGACTTTTTCATTTTAGCGGTATTCATCATATTTAAATCACTCATTACCCGCTCCTTTTGGCTGTGCAGGCACAGTAAGATCCATTGGTAAATCTGTGGCTGTGACTGGTTTGGCATTTAAGAAAGCACGCATTTTCACCACGTCTGTGGTATTAATTTCTGGCGCTTGGTTGGTCCAGCTGTTGCGAACATAGTTCACAATTTCTGCGATATCTGAATCACTCAAGTGCTTAAACTCAGGCATAGTAAAGGCCATACGATCATGCGGAGTCTTCGGCATACGTCCGCCATTCATAGTGATCTGCAATACTGAGTCTGCATCACGAGCAATGACCGCACTGTTGGCATCTAATGCTGGGAAGATACGAGGCACCCCTTTACCATCAGCACGGTGACAAACCTGGCAGTATTCTGCATACAACATAGCACCGCGGCTATCATAATTACCATCGAGTAGTTTTTGGGTTGTGATGTCTTCTTTGGCCGGTAAGGTGACTTCTTTGCCAGGAGCAGGACTTAACGTCTTCAGATAAGCGGACATCGCATGTAGATCTTTATCAGTCATATATTGCGTACTGTGCTCAACCACTTCTGCCATGGCACCAAAAGCCGCCACTTTATCGGTACGACCAGTCTTAAAGAAGTCTACCAACTCTTCTGTACTCCAAGTGCCTAAGCCGCGATGCTCACCACGTAAGCTCTTAGCACGCCACCCATCAATGACGGCGCCACTTAGGTATTTATCAGAGTGTTTATTAGATAAGGCCACTTCTTGATAGCCAATACCGCGTTCAGTGTGACAAGAGCCACAGTGACCTGGTCCTTCAACCAAGTACTGACCTCTGGCTAAAATCTTGTCGTCGCTCTCTGCCACAAATTTACGCTCTGGAGCGAACATGGCTTGCCAGTAGGCCAAAGGCCAGCGCCAGTTAAATACCGGAGGCAGCTCACTTTTTAGGTTGGCCTGTTTTACCGGTTTTACCGCTGACATAAAGTAGGCATACATAGCGGCGATGTCTTCATCAGGCATAATTTGATAAGAAGGGTAAGGCATCGCAGGATAAAGCGCTGAGTTATCGGCACGAACCCCATGCTTCACTGAGTTAATAAATTGAGCCAGAGTATAATTACCGATACCCGTTTCTTTATCTGGGGTAATATTTGTTGAATAAATGGCACCTAGTGGGGTCAACATCGGCAGACCACCAGCATAGGCTTCACCATCTAAGGTACTGTGACACGCCACACAGTCTGCAATGCGGGCCACGTACTCTCCTCTCTTAATAAGTGCAGGGTCGTTGATATCTACTTGGATTGAGGTGGTAACAGACTCATCCACACTCCGCATTTTGGTCAGCATCATACTGAACAAAAATGCCAATATTAAAACCAATAATGCCCCAAGCACTATAATCATTGGCCATTTTCTTTTTGTCATATTCATGACTCCCAAAACTCTTGTTCTTATAACAACCCTATTTATAAGCTTAGGTCGTGTAGGTAATTGATTAGTAGTAACAGGAAGAAAGCGACCAAAACTACTTTTACCCCATTACTTATAGAAACTTTATTGAAATATAGCTAGGCTATTAGTTACTTTTTAGTTACATATAATATGATATTACATTATATTTAGGGATTAACCAACACAATCCCATATTCCTTTTAGGGATTAGGGGCGGAATAAGTGCTTCTCGGGGGCAATTATTAAATCTCATAAAAAAGCCTTAATCACGGTAACCTTTAAGGCTACAGCGACTAAGGCTTTAATTTCTAAAAGCTTAAGCTGGGCAGGTATAAACTGCTGTCTTAATTTAACTGATGGCAGGTAAACCCTGAGCTTAAAATACGCTTTAATTTAGTACGCTTTTATTTAATTAGTTACTCTCTAAATTCTTCAAAAGCAGACATGGCTTCTGCAGCGTACATAAGGCTTGGACCACCGCCCATGTAAACACACACACCCAGTGTTTCAGCAATTTCTTCACGAGTTGCCCCAAGCTTGATCAGTGCTTTGGTATGAAAACCAATACAAGCATCACAGCGTTGAGATACTGCTATTGCTAAAGCGATAAGCTCTTTTTGCTTTTGATCCAAGACGCCAGCCGCCGAAGCACTTTGGGCAAGACCAGAAAAAGCTTTGGTCGTCTCTGGTATGCTCTTACCTAGGACCGCTAAGTTTTTGCTTACGTGCTTGGTGATGTCATTAAAAGACTTACTCACTACTCTCTCCTACTCTTAAATTAACGGAATACTGGAAAAAAATAGATTATTTAAGCTTACAAGTATTAATACCCAGCAATTTATACAGCACGCAAGACTGAGTTAGGCCGGTAAATAACGGTACAAGACCTACGAGGCCCCACCAGCTACCATAGTAAGCACCAAGGGGCAGAATAATAACTCCTGCAATGATTCTGATCATTCTGTCTGTATTGCCAACATTTTTTTGCATAGTAGACTCCTTCCTTGAGGGATGCTTGAGTTACAAGCTAATTAATATATAAATATATAGTATATTAAATTATATATAAATACCAGTGTTTAGTTGATAACTTAAGAAGATAGTTGCCCTTAGCCCAAGTTGACTTCCTTCATGAAACGTAAAAAATTAGCAGTTAGCAAAAAGCACAGACAAAAAAAACGAGCCAAGGGCTCGTTTTTTGATTCATTTAAAGCAATGTTTTTAAATTAGCATCACCTCAAATCATCGTAGCTAATTAGATAGCTGTGATACCGTGGGCTTGTGGGCCTTTAGCACCTTGAGTTACTGTGAACTCAACTTCTTGGCCTTCAGCTAAGGTTTTGAAACCTGAGCTTGCGATCTCACTGTAATGAGCAAAAACGTCTGGACCGGTTTCTGGAGCAATAAAGCCAAAACCTTTAGCTTCGTTAAACCACTTTACTGTACCTTTGATAGTATCTGACATATTCATCTTCCTAATTTTAAAACATAATGACCATTTCGGTCGGGTAACGCTTGAGCAACTACGGGAAATCTTAAAACGGAGGATTAATGCTAATACTACGAGGTAATGATTTGCTGCGGGTTTCTCTTAAGCAGGAATGTAGTATAGGCGCCCTATTCACCTTAAGCAAGCTTTATTTTAAAAAAACTTAAAATATTTTTAGTTTCCTTAAAATATTATCGATTTTGCTCAAAATATGCTCGCTATAGTCATAAGACTGACTAAAATCATACTGCATCTATAATTAAATAAGCTTATGATAGTATTATGTAGAGAGTAAGGACCAATTCCCTTCTCTATGCTCTTTTAATCTTATTTATTAAATAGGTGCTGCCATGAGCTATAAACATATTTTACTAGTTACTGACCTACGCTCCGATGCCGATGTCGTTGCCCAAAAAGCAAAGTACATCCATTCTCGCCAACAAGGCGCTCAGCTGTCTGTACTGCATATCATTAAAGATACGGTGGTGGGGTTTGGTTACGAAATGGTGCCTGCAGCCAGTCTGTATGATGAAATAGATGATGAGCGCTGCAAAAGTGCTAGAAAGGATTTGATCGAGTTTCTTGACCGTAACGACCTAGATTGCAATAGCCCTGAAGTCACTACCGCGATTTCAAACAGTGAAGGTATTATCAACTACTGCGATAAAAATGACGTGGACTTGGTGATTATTGGTCGTCATGAACGTCATGGTATCTCTGCTTGGATTAATGGGGCTACTGTGGATGCTATTTTGCCTAATGTTTCTTGTGATGTTCTGGTGGTTAAGCTAGAGAAGCCAGTTTAATAGCTATTTACTAAAGCAATCTGGGTATAAATGAAGATATCCTAGCCATTAAGCGTCAGGCAATCGCCATAGATAGATGCCCACACAAAAGCAGACTAAAGCTACCGTCCAAGCTACCCATAGTTGTGCATCAGGCACTGTGAAAAATAACAGAGTGCCTGATAGGGTCATCATAATACAGGCAAGCCATTTAGCGCGTCTAGGGACAGCTCTGCGCTTCTCCCAGTCACGTATGTATTGGCCCATATATTTATGATTAATCAGCCATAGATAAAAACGTTCTGAGCCTCGCGCCCAGCAGGCCGCTGCTATTAGCACAAATGGGGCAGTAGGCATTACTGGCAACAGTACTCCTACCACTCCCAATCCGAAAAATATGCCCCCTAAGACAAGGTACAACCAACGCATCGAAGCGTATTTGGATTGATTAATACTGCCAGTATGTCGGTAGTGACTATTGTCTGTCATATTTCTGTCATAAAATGAGGTAGCTTATCTTCTTAGTTTATTATCATGCCGTTTTATTCGGCTATCTTATAGTGCCACAGCTTGACCAATCTGATCTCGTTTAGCAGTTTGAGCAATCTTCAGCGCCACTGCGGCATCGAAACTGGCGGCACCCACTGATTTAAACAAAGTAATACCTTTGTCTTTATTATCAGTATCTACTTTCAAACTACCCGATACTAAATCCAAAAGTTGTCCGCTGAGCTGATCCCACTGCCAGTCACAATTTGAATTGTCATGTGCCTGAATCAAATCACCTGCCTCGTGCTTACCGCCTTCTAAATCATCAATAACCACGTAAGCACTTGCTTCAATAATTGAGTCACTGACTTCCTTCATATTAGGCTGATAAGCACCTACGGCATTGATATGGACATTTGGCTTAACCTGATCGACTTCAAACAAACCTTCAGTCGCACGAGTGGCTAAGTTAATAATGTCGGCCTCTTTTACAGCTTCTTCTACCGTATCACAAACCGTTAGTTTTACATTCCACTGTGAATAATCTCGCTCAAATGCTGCTTTAAAGTCCCGCGCTTTGTCTGTAGTTCGGTTCCAAAGCATGACCTCAGTGATATTCGGGCACACGGTTAACACCGCATTGAGCTGCTCATATGCCATACCCCCTGTTCCTACCACAGCGACCGTGCTGCTATCTGAGTTGGCCATATATTTTGTGGCGACTCCTGATATGGCAGCGGTACGTACTTGCGTCACATAGATACCATCCATAAAGGCTAAGGTCTCACCCGTCGCCGTATCAGAAACAGTAATAGTGGCGACCGTTGTCGGTAAGTTACGTTTAGGATTGTGAGGGCAAATGGTTACCAGTTTAACCACAGCAAACTCATTCTCACCATCAAACATCACACAAGGCATAGAAAGATGGGAGCCTGACTGATGCTGCTCTATGTCAGCGGATGTGGGGATCACCAAGCGCTCAGGCGACTTAACCCAATTTGGATTTTTATTTTGCAGCTTTAATAGAGCTTCGATGGCCTCAATCGCCATTGGCATAGTTAATTGCTGCTTTACTGTCTCAATATTCAATACTTGCATTATTCTTCCTTAAATGATGAGGGTATTTTTTTATTATGCTAATCCATAGCCTATAAGGGCAAGTTGCCAATTGTGATATTTTGTCACATAGCTACAATAAAGTAAAAAAGGGGTTGTTTACAGCTTTGCCTCATCGGTACGCTTAATCAAAAAGCCAATCAATGCCATCACTAAAGTAGGCACTATCCAGCCCAACCCCAGCTCGGCTAACGGCAGTTTGTCTACTAAGCTCTGCCAAGGTAGTGTACCTGACACAATGTTGGCCAACATATCATTGAACGCAAGCAGGGTAGCAGTCCCCACTCCCAATATATAGGTCATTGGACGATTAGCAATCAGGCGGTCCATAAGCGATAAGAGCACCAGAGCAATACTGATAGGGTATAAAAAGACCATAATGGGTACAGCTGTCGCTAAGATTTTTTCTAAGCCTAAGTTAGAAAAAATAGCGCCCATTACAGTAAAAATTAACACATAACGGGCATAGCTAATTTTAGGAAATATCTGATTGGCAAAGCTTGAGCAAGCATTAATGAGACCAATACAAGTGGTCAAGCAGGCCAAGATAACAATCATTCCAAAAGCCAAGTTACCTGCACTTCCCATCAGCTGAGTGGCCGCCATGGACAGTAATACTGCCCCATTCTCATAGCCTTCAGGACGATACATGCCAATGCCAATCCACGCCAGCCCAAAGTAGATTGCCCCCAAAAATAGACCCGCAATTAAAGAAGATTGAATCATCACCTTCACTACGTGCTCATCATTGGCCGCCTTATTATGGCCGCTGCCGCTTTCACTAATAATGGCATTGGCTAAGACCGTACCAAAAGCTAAACCTGCCAAAGCATCTAAAGTGAAATAACCTTCAATAATACCGGCCGACAAAGGATTGTCTCTAAACTGCTCGGCAGCCATGTGATCACTAGGCGTCAGGTTTATAAACGCTAAACCACAAAGTAGAGCAATGGTGATCAATAAAATAGGCGTTAGAAACTTACCTATCACATCGACCAATCGCCCCGACCTTGATGCTAAAAAATAACAAATACTAAAAAAAACCACCACGTACAACGTTAAACTTAGGCCCTCAGGTAGATTAATAAAATGGCGAAACCCCATTTCATAGCCGACGTTTGCCGCTCTAGGGATACCATACATGGCCCCAATTGATAGATAGATTAAAATGGCAAAAATATAAGCGAAAACGGGGTGCACTCGGCGACCCAGACTTAAAATTCCGCCCCCTGATTTGGCAATGGCGATTAAAGTCAGCATGGGCAAGGCAATAGCAGTGGTGATAAAGCCTAAAACCGCAGGCGTAAAGTTGGAGCCTGAGTTCATACCCAGCATCGGTGGGAAGATGAGGTTACCTGCACCAAAGAAGAAGGACAGCAGCATAAACCCATAAAACAAAGGATTGGTCGATTTTATTTGTGTTGCAGAATGGTCTTTGCCCATAAGGTATTAACCCTGTTATGTGAGGTTGAAAATCGAGCAATTGTATATGAGTAAAGGGGAGATGGCAAAAAACCGTACCAACTTTTCAGTAAGTACGGCTCCATAATATTAGCGCTTAACCTATTTTATAGACAAAGCGAAGTTGGTAGTACCTTAAAACTTGGCCGAAAACAAAACCAACTAGTGACGATTAAAGACTGGTCGTAGTGCCAACCAGCCCTGTCACGGTGCAAGCACTCAAAAACAAAGAGCTGGTCATGATTAGCGTTAAGCCAATTTTTAACTTATTTAATTTTAATTTACTTGGCGTTGACATTGGCAATCCTTTTTTCATAAAAGTTTGGCTATCATAGTGTTTAGGGAGCTCTAGTTATTACCTATGTCAGCCCCTACTCTGCATTACAGCTTATTATTTTGACAACTATCGTCTCGCATTTAAATGAGCCATCGGTTACAGTTTATTGCTACTACCGCTCAGATTAAGCGGTGGGATCGGTGTCTGCTTGTGGGTGCTGCTTGTCCCATTCATCCGCCGCATTCAGCATTTTTCTAATTACCCTAGAGGACACAAATGCCACCACGGTCAGTAGAAAAGCAAATACCGTCAATGCCATAAAGAAGCCACCATAGCTGTCTACTGCGATGGCCTGAGTCAATTGGGTGTCTTTATCTAAAGCGATATAAGTAGAGAGCACTGCACCAACAATACCACTAAACGCCATGGCCACCATAAATAAGCTCACCGAAAAGCTAGAGATGGCTTTGGGCGCTACCGAAAGAATATAAGCCACTACCAGGCTACCCACGATAACCTCAGCGAAAGCTTGGAAGAAATGCACCAATAAGAATACTTCGGGTCGTAACACCACATCTTCCCCAATATTCAATAAGGCGGCCGTCATGATGGCAAACGCAATGGTGGTCAGAATAAAAGAAAAGCCTACTTTGGTGGCGGTACTGATAAATATATTTCGTTTTTCCAAGCGATTGGTAATAAAGGCGATTACCGGACCTGCAACGGCACACCACAACGGGTTCATCACCATCGACCCTTCAGGCTGAATAGGAATTATCCCGAACAAATCGCCTCGCATGGTATTAATGGCCACTAGGGTCATCGATGTCATCATTTGACCATAATAAACAAAGAAAGCAACGGTCAAAAGAATCATGATTAGAATAGTACCCATACGCAACGCGGTAGAACGGGCTGTCGAAGCTAGCATGAGCTTTATAAAATAACCGATGGCTGCCGCGCTAATTGCGTAGACAATATACTGTCCTTTGTCCATGTCACTAAACATATAAAACACAACGGCCAACATCGCCATACTTAATAGAGCAAATTTGAGCCAGTTGTTTAGCGGTACTGGGGTTTTATCAATGTCATCCGCACCAGCGACCAAAGGCTTACGCAGCACAATTAGCGACAACACACTAAGCCCTGCCATGATTGCTGCCAGCATAAAGTTGCCTTTATAAGCGATTATCAAGGTCAAAAATGGGAAAACATATTGACCCACAAATGCCCCGAAGTTATTTACCGAGTAATTAATTGGGTACACTTTTTCAAAATCTTGTTGTGAAGAAAAAGTGGTCTGGAATAAAGTAGGATAGTTCGGTGACATCAGACCCCTGCCATAGCTGGCCAACGCAATACCCATCAGACTCAGGGCCACATTAATGCTGACAGCACTAATTAACAGCAGCACATAGCCTAGAGTAAACGCGACATAGCCTACGACCAAAGAGCGATACGCCCCTAGCAGACGGTCGCCAATCACCCCTCCAGCGATAGAAAACAACGTCCCTACTGCCCCAAAGGCCCCTATGACCATTAATGTGTCGGCTTCGCTATACTGCAACTCTTCAAGGAAAAAGGGCGTCAAGACGATCATGACCCCATAAAAAGACAAACCAAACGCCATCTGGCAGAACATCATGACTAGGTTTCTTTTATTAAACACAGGCACCTCTTTTGTGGTGTCGCCCATTAATCAAATAAGCGACAGGCAATCAAAAACTGAAAAAAGGGGCAATTCTAATCTTATAAAACTAGAAAAGCCACCAAATTGGTGGCTTTTGTTTCACGGAGTCTTCATCAGTTTGTTTAATGATTAAGGCTACTGTATGAAGTTTTAAGTGGAGTTATAAGTTAACTATAATTTATAACGAGCAATTAGGTTCTAAGTTGGTCTTATAAACATAAGAGAAGTTTTGTCCATTAGGAAAGGCACGCTGTAACTCAGGCTTACTAAAAGTTTGATTTAACATAAGCGTTTGTTTTGGTACTAATTTATCTACTCTAATGTATGAAAATACTGGCTCGTTTCCGTGCTGTAGTCCTATGGAGTTTTGCATAGGTTTAAGCTGGTACTGCTCCACACTAACCTGCTTATAGCTGCCATCGATATAACACTGAAAACGATAGTTATAGCTCATACCATTTTTGAAGCTAACCACAGCCGCCTCCCCATTGATTCCTGAGGTCATAGCCCAATAGCCATCATATATACCTTGAGGCAATTGGTAGCTGTTACTAGGAGAATTAGGTGCCATACCGGTACTGGCACAGCCTGACAATAATATGGCGCTACTGATCATGGCAGCAGCTGTAATCTTCATAGGATAGCTCATAATCGTTCCTTGATTTTATGGGTTAAGTGAGTCATTTCATATTAACGCTATTTACATCGTTTGCAAATATTATCGGTAATAAGAGACAGTCTTTGTGTAAACTTTAGCGTAATACCAATTCTAAAAAATAACACTCAAGTCGCACCACTCCCGCTGAGTGATAGACCTAATTAAGTTAGTCTCATTACACAATGCATTCCAAGCGTCACATGCCGCATCGACAATCGCATCATAACTCTCAAAACAGCGATTAGATAACCAATGCTGTTTAAGGTACTGCCACACCTGTTCAGCAGGGTTAAGTTCAGGT
>NZ_FUGE01000009.1 GCF_900162825.1 Psychrobacter piechaudii | reverse complement strand
TATAAAGGTAACTGTCAAACTCTGGGTTAGGTTGTTTCGTATTTTTTCTTCTAGGAATAACCGCTTTCATGCCATGTTCTATCGCTTTATCTCTGATTTTCTGCGAATCGTATCCTTTGTCAGCTATAAAATATTCTGCCTGTTCAATCACTTCTATTAGGTCATTTGCAACTTGACTGTCGTGCACTTCACCCCCAGTGATTTTAAAATCGATCGGATTTCCATGCGCGTCCACACATAGGTGTATTTTTGTCGTGTTTCCGCCACGACTGAGTCCAATTGCTCGCTCTTCACCACGCCGAGCTCCACTTGCATGTTGATGACACCGTACATAACTTCCGTCAATGAATACCCATTCTTTATCAGTTTGTGTTCGTAGGTCAAAAAAAAATTCTGCCATAGTCCTTTTTTAGACCATCGATTAAAGCGGTTATAAGCGGTTTTCCATGAACCTAGTTCGGTAGGTATGTCCCGCCATGGAGCACCTGTTCTTAGTTTCCAAAGTATGGCTTCCATTACGGTGCGGTCATTCTTCCATTGATGGCAACCGTGTGCCTTCATTGTTGTTTGTAGTTGTTCCCATATCTCGTCAGTTATTGCTGTTCTCGCCATGGTGTGAGTTTCCCTATATTTTGTTGATATATAGGATTAAAATAAGGCTTTATCTGTATTTTTCAAATTAGGGACACGCCCTA
>NZ_FUGE01000144.1 GCF_900162825.1 Psychrobacter piechaudii | reverse complement strand
TCCTCATCCCGAAAAGAGATAAGCCCAACTTTAATTTTTAGCATCCTAAATCAGCAAAAATCCACACAAGTTGTTCTTTGATTTTAGCTTTTAAATAGTGCTTAGCTTGTCGTCCAAGTCTAAGTTTATTCTTTCGCTTCGCTCGGTTGTTATTAATTAGTAACAACGTTATTGCTTAGCAGGCTGACTATTATATACATTTGAATATCGTTGTCAACACTTAATTTTAATTCTTTCTAAGTGAACTAGCTTTCAATCTCTCGATTTATTGCCCGATGTCCGTCTTAGTGAGGGCGTATTATAGACCCCTTATTTTTTGTGTCAACTGCCTTTTAAAGTTTTTTGAATTTATTTTAAGACCTTCATTTTAAAACAGATGTCTGAGACCAATACCAAGCACAAATAGCAGGTTAATGATAAGCGTCAACTTAACGATTACTTTTAATTGACTACCTATCAACACGGTATTCACCCTACTATTATCATTAACCGTAGTGAAACCAGGAGTATTATCTACTGGCTTCGCAGAATAGATAACTGCTAAGTGTTTAACTATTAAAGGCAGGGCCAATAACCATAACAAGCTATAAGAGTTATAGATAACACCGTATAGCAAATAGCATAGGATAGATAAGAGCATTAATAGTGCATAACCCATCCTCATCCTTTTGCTACCTAACAACACAGCAAGGGTTATTTTTCCTGCTTGCTTATCACTATAGATATCTCGCATATTATTAACAAATAAAACGCAGGCTGCCAATCCACCGCATCCAGTCGCTGGCACCAAGTGATTTAATAGAATTTGACCAGTTTGCAGGTAAATACTTCCTAACACCGCAAGCCAACCAAAAAATATAAGAACAGCCACCTCACCCATAGCTCGATAGCCATATGGTCGTTTGCCCATGGTATAGGCCATGGCTGCAATAATAGCCAATATTCCGAAACCTAAAAAGATTAGAAAGTCGCGTAGATTATCAAAGCCAATCGCTATTAAGGCTACCCCTGAAACAAAAGTGATTAACGCCCATCCAAATATTAGACGTTTGAACTGACTCGGTTGCAATAATCCTTGTGCTGTCATACGTTCAGGACTATTAGCATCTCTAAAATTATCGGTTCCCTTAACCCCATCTCCATAATCATTGGCTAGATTAGATAAAATCTGTAACGCCAACGCTACCCATAAGGTAAGAGCAAATACCACAAGGTTATGTCCGCTAATTGAAGTGGATGAAGCAAGTTGTGATAAAGCTAAGCCATTGCCGCAAATAATGCTAGCAATGGCTAAAGGGAAGGTTCGAGGACGAGTAGCTTGTAATAAAGCTTTTGCAGAGGAGGAAGCGGGAGGTTTATTCATAAATTAGTGCAGTAGGTTATAACTACTATTAATGACTCACTTTAGATTTGATGGTAGTAAATATACCTGACAAAGCATAAATAATCCCTATCGCCAAAATACCCACTGGAATATCGTAAAGCACAATGGCCATAACCAATACACCAATAATAAGGGCGACAAAAGGTACTTTCTTTTTATCAAACTCTTTGAAGCTATAGTATTTAATATTACTGACCATTAATAAACCGCAGATAACGACCCAAATAGCAGCGATAACCATAACTAGACCAGCGTACTGGCCTATCCATTGATTGTGATCGATAGCGACCATGACAGAGCTGGTCACTAAGATAGCCGCTAACGGACTGGCTAGGCCCACAAAGTATTTTTTATCGACCTCACCAATCTGCACATTAAATCTAGCTAAACGGAATGCCGCACAAGCCGTAAATATGAAGGCACAGCCAATACCTACTCTACCCAAAGGCTGTAATGCAAAACTATAAATTAATATAGCAGGAGCTACCCCAAAGGCCAGCAGATCTGCCAAAGAGTCATACTGCTCGCCAAAAGGACTTTGTGCATTCAGCATGCGAGCAACACGCCCATCGGCCCCATCCAAAATAGCCGACAAAAATATCGCCAATGAAGCTTTATAAAACTCGCCTTGAGTACTCGATAGGATTGAGAAAAATCCAGAAAGTAAAGAAAGCGTGGTAATCAAGTTAGGAGCCAAATAAACTCCGCGACTGACCACAGGTTTACCATCAGCAACTTCGTGCTCAACAACTTCAAATGTTAAGGCATCTAAACCCTCTATACCCGAATCAGTAGGGCGTGTAGAAGTAGATATATCAGGCTGTGCTGCCTCTGATCTGACAGCTTCTGAACTCAATTGATGTGGGGGCTTCATACTAAATCCTTTATTGATCAAAAGCCAAGCCACTTAGTTAATAAACAACCTAAACATGAATTGCTTAATACCAAGTAGCCTGGTAAATCGTTACTCGCCTACTAGCCAGCGTACACTTACTGCTTGGCTCTGAGGTAATTCAGGAGCATCTTCTGGACGCATTAAAGGCTGAATGAAATTTAGAATTTCACGAGCATGCTGATCAAATTTCCAAGGGGGATTAATAATAAGCATACCTGTTCCATTCAGACCTACCGCCACATCATTAGGGTAGATATTAAGCTCACATAACAGCTGCTTACGAATCCCTGTACGCTTCATTTTTTTATAAAAAAGCTCAACGGCTTCAATATTTTTAATTGGGAACCAAAGAGCATAAACCCCTTGTGGCCATTTAGTCATCGTCGCAACCAACAGCTCGATCAAACGAGTAAAGTCTTTATGTTCCTGCTCATAAGGAGGGTCTATTAAAATGACACCACGACGCTCTACTGGGGGAATAACCGCAGGAATACCTTCAAAAGCATCACGGTTATGAATGCCAATAGGCAATTGATAAAGCTGATAATTTAACGCATCGTATTCAGCGTTTTTAAACTCAAACGCTTCGGCTCTTATTTCAATCTCAGGGTTTTGTTGAACATGATTGGCAATCCACCATGGAGAGCCCGGATAAACATGTCTGTCATAAGTTTGACGCGCCTGTTTAATATCCTCAACATACTGACGCACGGCATCAGGCGCTTCAGAGATATCCGCGTCTAAAATCTTTTGCACACCTGCTTTGGCCTCGCCCGTCTTGCGAGCCTCTTCACTGCTTAATGAGTAAAGACCGCGTCCGCCATAAGCGTCTAGCGCGTAATAAGGTTTGCCCTTAGTGCTCATTTGATTAAGCAGTTGAACCAATAAAATGTGTTTTGCAACGTCGGCGAAATTACCGGCGTGATAGGCGTGTTTGTAATTCATAAGTTAGCTTGTTTTAGTGTAGAAAGGTTTGTTTTCAAAAATTAGTTCTATGGTAGCATAAGCTGGTTTAAAATAAGTATATTAATGGTTAATAGCCCATTATGGCACCAACATTGCCATTAATTTACTGTTAAACTGACTTTTAACTTATACCCTATCTGGTCAGTTTTACATAAGCTCATCCTTGGGCTCTATAAAAACGAACCTCAGAGATTCCACCAATGACTAAAGTCGTTAAGACGACCATCGCAACTATTGAAAGTAACTTAACCCCCACCTCTTATAATTTCCAAGATCCAATCACAGCGGCTATTCCTCCTCCGCTACTTCCAGAAGATTTAGCGACCTCTAAAGAGCAAGCTCGCCAAGCGTTACAGCAGCTGCCTCCCGATGCTACTTTTAGTCAACAACATAGTCATTTAATCGACATTGATTTAACTGAGACGCAAAAAACTCTCGATCAATCTGATTTTGAAGCAAAATGGGAACAAAGAATAGATGATAAAGCCTTAGAGCTTCTCATTCATGATGGGTTTATCGTTCTAGACGATGTGTATTCTCAAACCGCACTACTTGCCTTACAAGCCGAAAGTGGCTTCATCGACTATCGTGATGCAAAACTGACTGAAGGCGTGCGTAAGACTGATATCCGTGGAGACCGTATTCGCTGGATTACCAAAGATTTTTATGCAGGCTATCATTATCTACAAAGTATCAATGAATTGGCTTTTTTCCTAAACCGTACTTTGTTTGCTGGTATTCGTCATAGTGAGGCGCATTACGCCTGTTATCCACCTGGTTTTGGCTATAAATGGCATTCTGATAACCCTATCGGACGCGATGAGCGGGTAATCTCGGCAGTATTTTATCTCAATGATGAGTGGGAGGATGCTGATGGGGGTCAAATTTCTATTATAGACAGTCATAATCAAAGCTACCAATTGCTGCCTAAAGCCAATCGATTAGTTATTTTCGACAGTAATTTACTGCATCAGGTCGAGATAGCGCATCGTCAACGCTACTCTATTGCCACTTGGCTACGTAGTGATGAAGCTTTGATAGTTGCAGAGCCTTTATAAGGCTGTTACTTTTTATTAAATATGAGCCTATTGGTTCTCTGAGGGCCAGTCGCTAGCAGTCTTTATTTTCTATTTCATATATTTAAGGGAAATTATGAGTTCTAACCACACCACTGAGCAGTCCAATCATCAACAAACCTTAGAGCTTAGTATTGAGCTAATGCGCCGAGATTCTGTTACTCCTCTCGATAAAGGCTGTCAGGAGGTGTTGGTTGAGCGTTTAAGCCCGATTGGATTCGAGCATGAGTTTATGTATTTTGGTGATGAACAAGCCGGTGGTCAAAATGCTCAGGTAAAAAACCTATGGGCCAGACGTGGAAGCCAAGACCCTGTAGTTTGTTTTGCTGGTCATACTGATGTGGTGCCTACCGGTAATGTCGATAATTGGAAAATCCCCCCGTTTGAGCCGACTGTCAAAGAGGGCTATCTTTGGGGACGTGGTGCTGCCGATATGAAAACGGGTATCGCTGCCTTTACTATCGCTGCAGAAAACTTTGTTAAAAATCATCCGAATCATAACGGCTCAATTGCCATGCTGATTACCTCTGATGAAGAGGGTCCTTCGATAAATGGTACGGCAAAAGTAGTCGAAGCCTTAGAAGCTCGTAATGAAAAAATTACTTATTGTTTGGTTGGCGAGCCATCAAGCACCGATACTGTAGGTGATATCATAAAAAATGGCCGTCGTGGCTCACTAGGTGGCATACTTACGGTCACCGGTAAACAAGGTCATGTCGCTTACCCTCACTTAGCGATTAACCCAATCCATGCTCTCTTGCCAGCATTAGCCGAATTTACCAATACTCAATGGGACAGCGGTAACGACTTTTTCCCGGCCACTTCTATGCAAATTTCAAATATCAATGGAGGTACTGGTGCCAATAATGTGATTCCTGAAACGGTAGAAGTGGTATTTAACTTTAGATTCTCGACTGAAACGACAGAAGAAGAATTGAGAGCCAAAACCCATGAAATCTTAGATAAGCACTTTGCAGGTTGTGATGCTACCTATGAGATTGAGTGGAAATTATCAGGTTATCCCTTCTTAACCGCTGAGGGTAAACTTGTCGATGCGTGTAAAGTAGCCATTAAAGAAGTGACTGGTATTGACACTACCCTATCCACTTCAGGCGGCACTTCTGACGGCCGCTTTATTGCCCCAACTGGTGCGCAAGTGGTTGAACTGGGTGTACGTAATGCTACCATCCACCAAGTTGATGAACGTGTTGAAGTTGATGATATAGGTAAATTGGCGCAGATTTATGAACGCATGCTAGAAGAGTTGTTGTTGGATTAAAGAATCTTTAATAGAGTATTAGCAACTTTACTTAGGAGTATGTTATGAACCTTAAACTAAAACCTGTCTTACTGACCTCAGTAGTTGCTATAAGCATGTTATTAAATGCTTGTAACATTACCTCACATAACCAAGTAACTTCAGAGCCTATTGATAAGGTAGCCGAACAATCAAAAATTCGTATTGACTGGTCGAAAATTGACAGTGAGTCAAAAGTACCAAAGGATAACGGGCCTCAAGAGGTTAACTATCCACGACATACGATAGAACTCGCAAAAGCCGTGAATAGACCTGTCGCTGATATCTATAGACATCAGACAGTCTATGACTCACCAGAAGTCGAGCAGGTGCTTGATAAAATAAGGACTCAGCTTGGTGACAGCTATGTAGATATATATGGTAATGGTGAAGGTGTACCAAAATATTTTATTGTCACTCGGCAGAATGTTATTGCAGAGAGTTATGAATATGTGGTTAAGACTGGAGAGGCTAAAGGTTTTAGCATAGATTTTGAGATACTACCTATAGCTGATAGAAGTAAAGAGGCTATGTTAGATGTTTATGATAGCGAAGAAGATATAGAGAAAATCGAGAAAATTATTAAGAAATATGGTGGAGAAATGCAAGGATTAGGCTTTACACCTATTGGCTTTAAAATCACCGTAGACGGTTATTTTGAAAAGCCTTTAACACCTGCTCACCATGCACAGATGGAAAATGAGTTAAAACAGCTAACTGGAGTTAATATAGAAGTTAGAAGAACAGGAAGGGTTATTTTTTAGTGCGCTTTACCAGCCTCAAAACTTAAAAACCAACCTATAAATCTAATCTAGGAAAAAGTAGTATGAACGGTATTTCTAATTTTTTACCGTATCTATTGATAAGCGCTATATTGTCGATAACAGGCTGTCAATCCATAGCAGAGCATTCTAATACTTCATCAGATAATATAAATAAAATGGAAACTATAAGGGCTTACAACACACCTATATCAGAAGCGACTGCCATTGTAGCTATTATTAAGAAATATAATGCTGATATGGTGTTTATAACTCCTAAACCACATGAGCCAAAAATTGAAGTTGGTGCTTGCTTTTATAACAAGTTATCCACTGATTTAAAAAGCAGTATTGAAAGTGAGTTAAGTCAAACCATAGGTAAAAACGTTGTTATAACACCGACGGCGAACCTCACTCTACCTATTGGCGGTTTAAATGAGTCTGCTTATAAAGATGATCCTTGTTTTTATTAAAATCTCAATACTTAATATTTATGGATAATAGCATGGCCTAAAAAAGCCAGTTTCTTTAAAAGAAACTGGCTTTTTAATGACTTTATTTTATAAAACTAGATTTTATAGAGCTAAATTAATCCGCTTCATCAATCCAGTTCATCTGAATGGCTTCCAAGATGCCTTCGTTCGAGCGATTTGGATCATCGTCAAAATTTTCAAGCTCGGTTACCCAGCGGTGTAAATCGGTAAAACGAATGTATTGTGGATCTGTATCTGGAAACTTTTCATAAAGTTCAATAGCGATATCTAAGCTGTCGGTCCATTTAAGTTTCTGATTCATAGTGATTTCCTTTTTATGAAAGTATTTTTTTAGTAATACGTGAACTAAAACTGGTATACCCTCAATCCTAACAAATATGAAAGCATGTATATAGCCAGTTTTATCAAAGCCAAACTTTACTGAGACTTAATCGCCATTTGGTTGGCATTCCAAGTTTCAATAACTTCGGTCAAGCTCTCACCTTGCATTCCTATGCATGAGGGTAACTGCTTACCCTTTTTATTAAATAAAACAAACTTAGTAAGCCCCACAGCCATTAACGTATCTTTGACATAGAAGTGATGCTGGAAATAGACATACTTCTCATCCCATCCCTCTAAAGCACTGGTTACTGTCATTTTATCTAAGAATTTAATTTCCTTTAAATAAACCATCTCTTGCATAGAGATGATCCAATCTATACTCAACCCGCCAAAACCATTTTGCTTTAGAATTTTATACAGCCAAGCAGTCACGTTAATTTCAATAAAAGATAAGTAGCGATAATTGGGTAAGTGATCACGAAAACCCATGTCATGCGGTAAGACCCGGTAACTTCTACTAAAAGGACGGAATAAATCTTCAGTGGAGACTTTTACAGTATTATCGCTCCCTTGCTGCGCGGTCTTATTTTGTTCCGAGTTTTTATTCGACTCAGAATGCTCACGTTTTAGTAACGCCATCACTATAAAGAAGCGAATCAGCATATTCATTACTAGTCTCCAGACAAGGGTAAATCAGATTTTCAAAGGATGTTATTGGCTAAATAGCCCGTTAAATAAAACTATTTACACAAAGCATAAGTTCGTCGCAGGCAATAGTCTATACAGCCGTTGACCACTTGTCAGTCAACTTAATAAAAAATTTGCTCGTTTAAGGTTGAAAATCTAGTCCATTAACCCCATTTTTAGGACAGCCCCATAGCTCATAGCAAAATTTCATCTAACACCCTTGAAATTTTGCTAAATAACAATACCTTCTTGAGTGATATGGGTACCCTTTTATCAACTTAATTAATTTTTTAATGGAGTGAACAATGAATATTCGCCCTTTACATGACCGCATCGTTGTCCGCCGTGTGGAAGAAGAACAAAAAACTGCCGGTGGCATTTTATTACCAGGTTCGGCGCAAGAAAAACCATCTCAAGGCGAAATCTTGGCTGTTGGTAACGGTCAAATCCGTGAAAATGGTGAAGTTCGTGCTTTAGACGTTAAAGTTGGCGACAAAGTTCTATTCGGTCAATATGCAGGTCAAACCGTAAAAGTTGACGGCGAAGAACTATTGATTATGAAAGAGTCTGACGTATTGGGTGTCTTAGAAGGTTAATCTAAAGGATTAATAATCTTCTATTGGCTTAGGCAATCCACTATTACAAAAACAGATTGGCTAAGCCAATAAGCTCCAATCAACTCTAATAAAATAAATTAACACTCATTAACTAAAATAACTGGAGAGTATTCTCATGGCTAAAGACGTAAAATTTGGCATTGACGCTCGTAAACAGATGATGGACGGCGTAAACATTCTAGCGAACGCTGTTAAAGTAACCTTAGGTCCTAAAGGCCGTAACGTGGTTATCGATAAATCTTTTGGCGCGCCTGCAATCACTAAAGATGGTGTATCAGTTGCCAAAGAAATCGAACTAGAAAATAAATTTGAAAACATGGGTGCACAGCTGGTACGTGAAGTCGCTAGTAAGACTAACGACGTAGCTGGTGACGGTACTACTACCGCAACTGTATTGGCTCAAGCTATCCTAGTTGAAGGCATGAAGTCAGTAGCTGCTGGCATGAACCCAATGGATCTAAAACGTGGTATCGACAAAGCGGTTGCTGCTGCTGTGCAAGAAATCCACAATATCTCTACTCCAGCTGATGATTCTAAAGCCATCGCTCAAGTAGGCTCTATCTCTGCTAACTCAGACACCAAAATCGGTGAGCTAATCTCTGAAGCTATGGAAAGAGTGGGCAAAAAAGGCGTAATCACTGTTGAAGAAGGTTCAGGCTTCGAAGATTCACTAGAAGTCGTTGAGGGTATGCAGTTTGACCGTGGCTATATCAGCCCCTACTTCGCTAACAAGCAAGACAGCTTAACCGCTGAATTTGAAAACCCATTCATTTTGCTTGTTGACAAAAAAATCAGCAACATTCGTGAAATCGTGCCATTACTTGAGCAAGTAATGCAGCAAAGCAAACCACTACTAATCATTGCTGAAGATGTAGAAAACGAAGCACTGGCTACCTTAGTAGTGAACAACATGCGTGGTGGTCTGAAAACTTGTGCGGTTAAAGCCCCAGGTTTCGGTGACCGTCGTAAAGCCATGTTACAAGACATCGCTATCCTAACTGGCGGTACAGTAATCTCTGAAGAAGTAGGTTTAAGCTTAGAGAGCGCAACTATCGAACACTTAGGTACTGCGAAGAAAGTAACTGTGGGTAAAGAGAACACAGTTATCGTTGATGGTGCTGGTTCTAAAGCTGATATCGAAGCACGCGTTGAGTCTATCAACCGTCAAATCGAAGAATCTACTTCAGATTACGACAAAGAGAAACTACAAGAGCGTGTTGCGAAACTATCAGGTGGTGTTGCAGTAATTAAAGTAGGTGCTGCTACTGAAACCGCTATGAAAGAGAAAAAAGACCGTGTTGACGATGCGCTACACGCGACTCGCGCTGCAGTAGAAGAAGGTGTTGTACCTGGTGGTGGTGTTGCTATGGTTCGTGCTTTAAATGCACTAGCTGACCTACAAGGCGACAACGACGACCAAAACGCAGGTATCAACATTTTACGCCGTGCGATGGAAGCGCCACTACGTCAAATCGTAACCAACGCAGGTGATGAAGCCTCTGTAGTAGTGAACGAAGTTAAGAATGGTTCTGGTAACTACGGTTATAACGCAGCCACTGGTGTATACGGTGATATGTTAGAAATGGGTATCCTTGACCCAGCTAAAGTATCTCGTTCAGCACTAGAGCACGCAGCTTCTGTTGCAGGTCTGATGCTTACTACTGAAGCGATGATCACTGATAAGCCAGAAGACAATGATGCTATGGCTGGCATGGGTGCTGGTGGTATGGGCGGCATGGGTGGTATGGGCGGCATGATGTAATCATCCCCCTTCCCCTTACTTGCTCATGATACGCTAAGTGCGTAACTGGCAAACAAAACCCCGATAGGCAACCGCTTATCGGGGTTTTTTATTGTTTAGGCTCTTCTGGTGCAGCTTAAGAAATTACCGCTTATAAATCTTAAAGCTGTTAATCAACAGGTTACTGATCCGCCTCATCCCGTCTAAAGGTCCAGTTATGCTCATCAGACAGCTCATCCACATAATAATAACCGTCTAAATCAAATTTCTTTAGCTCCTCTGCCTTGGTTATCTTGTTATCCGCGGCATATTTCACCATAAGACCCCGTGCTTTTTTGGCATAGAAGCTAATCACTTTATATTTACCATTTTTTTCATCTTCAAAACGTGGGGTGATGATCTCGGCATTAAGTGATTTCTTTTTGACAGCTTTGAAATATTCATTAGAAGCCAAGTTGATTAATACATTGTCTTCACCTTGCCCGCTTGACTCTCTCATTCTTTGATTGATAACTTCAGTGACTTCTTCTCCCCAAAATTGATACAGGTTATCGCCACGGTCATTCTTTAATTTGGTGCCCATCTCTAAGCGATAAGGTTGAATTAAATCAAGAGGTTTTAATACCCCATATAACCCTGACAAAATACCTAAATGCTCATTAAGATAAACCACCGTCTCTTTATCTAAGTTATACACATCAAGACCGGTATAAACATCTCCGTCAAAAAGATAAGCCGCGGCTTTGGCATTGGTTTCATCAAAGAGTTTTTGTTCACTCCAAGCCCAATCCTGATTACGCTGCGCATTTAGTTGCGCCAAATCATCAGAGATACTCATCAGCTCCTGCAAATCTACAGGCTCTTTAGACTTCAATATTTTCATCAATTCTTGAGCATGCTCAATCAGCTGGGGCTGACTATAATAATTTCCCACATTGACCGGAACCTCATCGCTCTCATTTAGACTTTTGGCTGGAGACAATACAAAGTACATCGCTTTATCCTCAAGTTATTTTATTTCTAGCTTAGTTTCATTCTTAGACTCGCTATAGTTTAACAAGTTTAAGCCCTTCCTGACCAATCTCTAATCACTAACTTAATTTTAATTTATCTTGAAACACTGATAATTTTTTCTCGCATTTATAGATAACCTTGTGTTATGTTTCCATCTAACTTTAGCAAAGCACATAAATTAAAGTTTGTTATTAAATTTAACTGGTCGGTCATATTTCTACGATGAATTATTTTAATTTATATTCTTATAATAAATTCCCATGATGGTATTCGGTTAGCCATTTATTAAATTGATAACCATTAGTTTGAATATCATTAACCAGATGTTTTCACCACGGAATATTAGATGTTTAGACAGCATCGGGTGAATTTAGTCAAAACTTAGATCAATTAATCAAGCTAGGAGCGAACATGATAATAGGCACAATCCAAGCCAAGCAGGCATTTGAAGGACGCGTTGCAATTACGCCCGACTCAGTAAAGAAACTTATTAAGCTTGGTCATGAAGTGATTATTGAATCTGGTGCAGGTCAACATGCCTATTATGATGACATTGCTTATCTCAATGCCGGTGCTAAAGTCGCCAGCGAATCTGAAGTACTGTCTCAATCAAACATTATTTGTGTGGTTCAAAACCTGACTGCAGAGCAGATTGCCCAATTGTCTGCCGGTAGCATCGTCATTGGTATGCTTGACCCTTACCGCAATGATCAGCTGGACAATTATGCACAGCAAGGAGTCACTGCCTATGCGATGGAACTGCTACCCCGCACCCTATCTCGCGCACAAAACATGGATGTTCTGTCTTCACAAGCCAACTTAGCCGGTTATAAAGCAGTACTAATGGCAGCCAATGAATATGCTCGTCCCTTCCCTATGTTTATGACCTCGGCCGGTACGGTTAAGCCTGCAAAAGTGGTTATCTTAGGGGTGGGTGTGGCTGGTCTTCAAGCCATTGCTACTGCTAAGCGTTTGGGCGCTGTGGTTGAAGCCAGTGACCTACGTCCCGCCGCCAAAGAGCAAGTGGAGTCATTGGGCGGTAAATGGCTAGATGTACCAATGAGCGATGAGGAAAAAGAAAAAGCCAAGTCTACAGGTGGCTATGCTTGGACCCCTTCTGAGCAATATATGAAAGATCAGGCTGCCGTGGTCGATAAAGCGGTCTCCAATGCAGATATTGTTATTACCACAGCTCAAATTCCAGGTCGAAATGCGCCAAGATTGGTGCATAAAATGACGCTAGACAAAATGAAAGCCGGCTCAGTATTAATCGATATGGCCGCAAGCTCAGGCGGTAACGTTGAAGGTACTGTCTCTGGAGAGACCATCATCACAGAAAATGGCGTACGTATCATCGGAGCCGCCAACATTCCAGCAAGCTTAGCTGCGCAGTCCTCTGACTTATATGCCAATAACTTAGTGAACTTTATTACCACTTTATTTGATAAAGACAACAACAATGCCTTAACGGTTAACCTTGAAGATGAAATTCAGGGAGCTTTAGCAGTAACCCATAGTGGTGAGGTGCGTTTACAACGTAGATAAAGGCTTGATAAGTCGGACAAATATTGCTGACTAAAGCCTCTGCGCTGTCAAAAATAATCCAAAAAGCTAAACATGAATATTTCAGAAAGATCTTAGGAGAAGATTATGCTTGCTACCTTATTAGCAACCGCACCACTGGGCGTTGCCGTAACTGGTGCTACCCCTTTCGTGGCCATATTCACCATCTTTGTATTGGCCATATTTGTGGGTTATTACGTCGTTTGGGGCGTTACCCCTGCCCTTCACACCCCTTTAATGGCAGTAACCAATGCCTTATCCAGTATCGTTATCGTGGGTGCGATGCTACAAACGGTTCATATTGATGGCAATGCCATTTCAGTGACCAGCTTATTGGGTGCCTTCGCTGTGTTTTTAGCCAGCATTAATATTTTTGGGGGTTTCGCAGTAACTGAGCGTATGCTTGCCATGTTCAAACCTAAAGCGAAAAAAGTAAACACAGCGGCTGATCAAAAAGGAGGTGACGCATGAATCCTGAATTAACTCAAATGAACTGGATTGCTGCTCACGCTGATTGGTTCTATTTAATAGGCGCTGTATTATTTATTCTTACATTACGCGGTCTATCTAGTCCAAAAACGGCCATTCGTGGGAACCGTTTTGGTATGGCTGCCATGGCCATTGCCGTAATTACCACCTTCTTCTTAGCAGAAGGGCCTGTACTTTGGCTTATCATCGGTGCGATGATCTTAGGTGCTTTAGTCGGTATGTGGAAAGCGAAAACCGTTGCCATGACCGAAATGCCAGAAACTGTGGCCTTAATGCACTCTTTCGTTGGTTTGGCTGCGGTCGCTATCGCCTTAGCCACTGTGCTTAACAGCACACACGAACACAGCACAATTGCTCGTGTTGAACTGTTCATTGGTTGCTTTATCGGTGCCATTACTTTCTCCGCCTCAGTGTTTGCCTTCGGCAAATTAGGCGCTAAGAAATGGGCTAAAACTGTCAATGGCGGCTGGGTTAAACCCTTACAGTTGATTCTTTTTGTGGCTATGGTTGCTTGTGGCGGCTGGTACTTCGTCACTGAGTCTATGCCAGCATTTTATGCCATGACTGTATTTGCAGTGTTATTCGGCTGGATGTGGATTGCCCCAATTGGTGGCGGTGATATGCCGGTGGTTGTGTCTCTACTTAACTCTTTCTCGGGTTGGGCAGCAGCGGGTATCGGTTTCACCTTAGGCAACTCAATGTTGATTATTGCCGGCTCGTTGGTAGGGTCATCAGGTGCGATTTTATCTTACATCATGTGTAAGGCTATGAACCGCTCATTATTAAACGTATTGTTTGGTGGCATGGGTTCAACCGCTGCTGTCGCCGGTAGCGATGATGGTGCCCCAAAAACTTACAAGTCTGGCTCTGCTGAAGATGCAGGCTTCTTAATGAGTAACGCCAGTGACGTTATTATTGTTCCAGGTTATGGTATGGCTCAAGGCCGTGCGCAAAATGCGGTAAAAGAACTTTATGAGCTTCTAAAGGAACAAGGCGTCAATGTTCGTTTTGCCATTCACCCTGTTGCGGGTCGTATGCCAGGTCACATGAACGTATTGCTTGCTGAAGCAGATGTGCCTTATGATGACATTTTAGAGATGGATGAGATTAACTCAGACTTCCCAAGTACAGATGTGGTATTAATCATCGGTGCCAACGACGTGGTTAACCCTTCTGCTAAAGATGATCCAGGTTCTCCAATCTTTGGTATGCCCATCCTTGAGGCCTCAAAAGCGCAAACAGTTATGGTGATCAAGCGCTCTATGAGTACCGGTTATGCTGGACTAGACAACCCCCTATTCTATTTAGACAAGACCATGATGATCTGCGGTGATGCGAAGAAAATGGTAGAAGAAATGGTACGCACTATTAACGGTGGCGGTCACTAGGCTTAATATTCGCTCAATACATCCATTGCATTAACATTAATATAAAAGGCAGCTTAGGCTGTCTTTTTTATTTTCTGAACGGGTTACTCTAGATAACCATACAACTCTCTTAGCAAGAAATGCTAACAAAACACCTTCAATACTGCCCTTGGAAATGTAACAAGGTATAACCATATATAGAGTATAGTTAGCTTTAATAGGTTTTCGCTTAGTTAGATAGAGACGATTCTATCAATGACAGGCGTATCCCATTGATAACAACTCAAAGAAAAGAAATAAATTAAGGGCAAAAATATGTTTAACAAATTAAAAAATATAAAAGCAAAAAAATTAGTAGCAGGTGTTGGCCTAGCAACGGCAACAGCAGTGGCTTCAACCGCAGGTATGGCTTCAACCGCCTTAACCCCTTCAACTGCAGACTATTCTTTCACGGTTGAAAACAAATATAAAGGTACTGCTACCCGTACTTTAACCAAGTCAGGCAACTCTTGGAACTATAAAGTGAATGCCAGAGTGGCCGGTGTGGCTACAGCCAATCAAAACAGTACTTTTAGCTTAAGTGGTAATAATATTATCCCAAGCAGTGCCAGTACTGCTTATAAATTATTTGGCATCGGTAATACCCATAGTATGAAGTTTAGTAATTCTGGTAAAAAAGTGGCCAGTACTTACCGTGGTAAGACCGTGAACTTATCAGCCCCTAATAGAGCTTTTGATGATTTGAGTCTAGAAGCCCAAATCAGACAAGACCTATTAACTGGCAAGTTCACCGGTAACTACTACATGGTCAAAAAAGACAAAGTAGAAAAAACGCCTTTCAAAAAAGCAGGCAATACTAAGATTACAGTCCCAGCAGGTACTTTTGATACCATCCGTGTTGACCGTATTCATGATGACAATGACCGTTCAACCAGCTTCTGGTTGGCTCCAAGCTTAGACTATTTACCTGTACAAGTGACTCAAATTAATGATGGCAAGAAAATGGAAATGAAACTGACCAAAGTCCGTTAATTTTCTAAAAATGATACAGCTTTGCTAAATTGATGACTAAAAAAACGCCTCACTAAATCTAGTGAGGCGTTTTTTATTATAGTAGCTATAAGCTGTAACATGTCGCTATCCGTTCATGGACGGTAAGCGCTTCAATAATTTAAATAACCAAACATTGATAAGCAGAATAAGTATCAAATCTATGGCATAAACCCACATCACGCTACTGCCGCTGTCATAAAATCTAGAGAATAAAGTAACGCCGCTGGCACCTAAGTAAACCAAGGTCAGCATGCTACTCATCAGTAAGGCATAAGGCGACTTTCCTTTTATTACCCAAGGCGTAACGATAAGCGCCGGAATCAACCACAACAGCTGCCAAGCGATACCTCCGATAACATCTGGCTGGGTCGCCAATAAAGACCCTAACAGCACAGGTAACCCGACACCTCGATAGACCAGCCAAGCAAGCCAACTCATTCTTAGTCTTGATTGTAACTTAGCAATAAGCGCTATGTTCTCTGGACTACTCCTATCCAGCACCTCTCTTTTAGCCATGAATTACAACCACTTAGCGTTAGCTAGCGCTTTGGCAGCACTGGCAAGACGACGACCTTGAGCAATTGCTAAGCTGCGCTCATCTTTGGTTATGGGTTGGTCGTGAGCACTGCCGCTGACATGAGTTGAGCCATAAGGCGTGCCTCCACGATTGGTGCGATTTAACTCAGGATTTGAATAAGGCACTCCCAAGATCATCATACCGTGGTGCAACAAAGGCATCATCATTGTCAATAAAGTGGTCTCTTGCCCGCCATGCATCGAGCCAGTACTGGTAAAGACAGTAGCCGGTTTGTTTTGTAAATTTCCAGCCAGCCACAAGGTTACAGTGCTGTCCCAAAAGTGCTTCATCGACCCAGCCATATTACCGAAATGGGTAGGGCTGCCTAGGGCAAGACCTGAACAATTTTTTAGATCAGACATGGTGCAATACAAATCACCTTCATCTGGGATTGCCGGCTTAGCCACTGTAATCTCTGCAGCCACCTTAGGTACCGTACGGATGCGCGCGGTCATACCTGCCTCCTCAATCCCTTGAGCAATGGCGTAGGCCATCTCTTTAGTCGTCCCATATTGTGAGTAGTACAATACCAACACATAGTTGTCTGCCATAGATTGGCTAGAGCCATTATCAATTGTCATAAAACGTTACTTCCAAATATTTAAAATTTCTATTACAAGGTAGCTTAAAGGCAATAGGCGCTGAACGAAAACCACTAAAACCAGTGTAGATCATTTCATGAAGTCATTTTGCCATAGCTGAAGCTTTAAAACTGAATTTGAAAAAATTTTAGTCCGAAATTGGTGTATTAGCAGTATCATATCAGTTAGGTACAAACTTTCTTCACATTTTGATTATCAATATTTGATAAACTATGCCACCTTTATACAATAAGCCACTCTACTTTTCGATAACCTAACACAACGATTCTAATATGGAAAACCTGTTAAAAAAGCTGCCATTTTACGACAAATCTTGGTTTAACTTCTTGCGCTTTTTGATTCGCAACTTCATTAACGACAATGGCCAACAAAAAGCGGCCTCTTTGACTTACACCACGCTATTATCTATCGTGCCTATTTTAACGGTTTTATTGATGATTTTGTCATCAATACCGGCTTTAGAATCTGTGCGCGATCAAATATCTAATATTATTTATAGTAACCTGTTGCCACAGTCAGGGCTACAAGTATCACAGTATCTTGATAGCTTCGCCGAAAAGTCGAGTAACTTAACAGCGATTGGTGCCATGGCGTTATTTGTCACCAGTATCATGACCTTAACCACCATTGAACGTGCTTTTAATGAGATTTGGCGGGTAGAAGATCGCTCAGGGGGCATAAAAAGTATTGTTCGTTACTGGACCATTATAACCCTAGGTCCATTGGTATTGGGGACAGCTTTTATCGTATCAAGTACGGTTCAAAGCTTAAGCTTTTTAAACCAGCAAATTGGCGGTTATGGAATTGACTGGAACTTCTGGATTCAATTGGTGTCATTCGCGATAACTATCGCAGGTTTCATTGGCATGTACTGGTTTATTCCCAAAGCCAAAGTGCCTTTAAAAAATGCAGCAATAGCCGGTGTCTTTGTGGCGGTTACTTTTGAATTACTGAAGTACTCATTCGGTATCATTATGAGTAACTTCACCAGTTATGAAGCGATTTATGGTGCCTTTGCTGCCCTACCTATTTTCCTATTATGGATTTATTTGTCTTGGAACCTAATCTTACTTGGGGTTGAGATAAGCTATACCCTAACTATCTTTGCGACCAAAGAGGTCTATCCTCGTCACCCGCTACTCAGCCTATTAGACATGCTGAACCTGATTTATGATCGCTATCAAGATGGCAACTCAACCAGTGAAGAGGAGCTACGTAGCGTATTGGGTCGTAAAGAGTTGCCTAAGTGGTTTACCTATCTCAATTACCTATTAGACAGCAACTTAGTTACCATTACTGAAAAAGGTAATTATGTCCTAAAAAGAGACTTAGATAATATTACCTTGTGGGATTTTTACCGCACTCTTCCCTATCCACTGCCCATCAAAGATGAGTTAGATGATATGAGTGCCAATATGGACACGCCTTGGTTAAGCTTATTAATTCAGCGCTTCAAAGACACTGAGCAACATGCCAAAAATGAGTTAGATATTCCTCTTGCAGATATCTTTGAAAACAGCCTGCCGCGTCAAGGTGTTGAGACAAACAAGTCTATGTTTGATGACTCTGATAAAAAGACACAGGCAAAAAATAGTGACCCGTTAAAACCCGATGACAACAACCTTGATGCAGAGGCTTACGACCCGGATGCCGAAGTGGTTGAGGATAACCAAAGAAAAGAGGCGACTATCCCTCCTGATGCTGACCTAAAGTCCGGTGCTAACCTAGATAATAAGACAGACAAAGCTATTCATAAGTCCAAAAGGAAAGGGGGACTACTGGGCATTCTGTCTCATGATAAGGATGAGCCTATCATTACCGAAGATGATAACCCTTATAAAAAGTAAGCTGTCTTGGTTTACCCAAAAGCGTTATGGTCTTTAATAAGAAGACTATAACGCTTTACCCAGTATGACTAGATCGGCAGTGAAACCTTGCATGTCACAAACCTTAGGGAATCTTCCCCAAAGCTCAAAGCCAAACTTTTGGAATAAGGCTAGGCTTGGCTTATTATGGCCAAATATAAGCGCCAAGATATTTTGGATGCCCAGTTGTGGCGCTTGGCTTAACATCCATTGCAGCAACAAACTGCCCAAACCTAAGCCTTGGAATTGTGCCGCGACATAAATACTAATCTCACTACTGATATGGTAAGCTATCCGATTTTTGACATCACTAAAGCTGCCCCAAGCCATAATGCTACCTTGAGTATTGGTCACAACATAAATAGGGCGATTGGGTCGAGTCAGATGCTCATCAAACCAGTCCTGTCTATCGGCAATAGTCACTGACTCTAAGTCGGCTGTCGAGGCTTTACCAGCGATACTTTGATTGTAAATATTCACAATATCGGGTAAGTCAGAGGGCTGAGCCAAACGAATACTATGCTGGTTTAAAGGTGAGGTTACATTTTTAGAAGCTAACTTGAGGGAACTAACCATAGTGTTATTTTCTCATTACAATGCATTGAGCTGATTTCGAGTCTCAGAGACTGTAATTTTACATTATAATGAAGACAAGTTATCTATAAAGTAGTCGCCTTTTAAGGCCATTTGCAATCTGCATTATTGTGCTATATTTTTTATTTATCTAAATTACCGGTTTAATGATTTATCCGGTTATTACTTACTTTGAAAGTAGCTGACAACTACCCTTGTGCTTATCGATAAGGCTTTATGAAAACAATTTTTTTAGATTTGGCCACAATTCTTGCTGGCAAGAGCCGCAGTAGTCTAACTGCTGACAGCGTATTAACCATTGGTAACTTCGATGGGGTGCACTTAGGCCATCAAGCCATGTTAAAACAGCTGCAGCAAAGTGCTAGCGAGCAGCAGCTGCAGACTATGGTCATGATCTTTGAGCCTCAGCCGCGTGAATACTTCGCTCAGCTAAAATCTGACCCTTCATCTGCCCCTGCTCGCTTAACCTCTCAAGATGAAAAACTAACTTTACTGGCTAAGTTCGGCATAGATACGGTCGTTGTCGCTAAATTTGATGAAGCTTTTCGCTCTTTGTCAGCTTCTGAGTTTGCAGACATATTGGTTCATCATCTGAATGTGAAGTCACTGGTGTTGGGTGATGACTTTAAGTTTGGCCATGATCGTACCGGAGACAGTGAGTTTTTACGTAATTATGGGTTGCCTGTTACCAATCTGCATACCATTACCGATACCCATGCCGCAGGGGTTGAGGACAGCTCGTCGCTTGAAGACAAACGCATCAGCTCGACCAGAATTCGTGAGCTATTGGCGCAAGGCGATCTGAATACGGTCAGCCGCCTACTCGATCGTGACTATACGATCACCGGTAAAGTCGTCGGAGGCGATAAAATCGGACGTACTTTAGACTTCCCGACCGCCAATATCGAGTTAAATAGGGTGCGTCCTGCTTTGCACGGGGTTTATGGTGTAGACGTGGTGATACTAGATGAAGCTGGAGAAGTTATTGCAGATGCTTTTTCAAGCCTTGCTAACGATAGGAAGGTTGGCGTTGCTGGGCTACGTCCGAATAGTTTATTTGGCACTGCTAATATCGGTATCCGTCCTTCAGTAGATAAGCCTCATGAATGGCGTCTTGAGGTTTTTTTCCCAGAGTTTTCCGGTAATTTATATGACAAAACTCTGCAAGTTAGATTCTTACATTATTTACACGATGAACGTAAATACGAAAGCTTAGAAGCACTTAAAGCGGGCATTCAGCAAGACGTTATTGACTTAATTGAATGGCGCCGCAATCAAGACCAATAATTGTTATTTATCAACACTTCTAAAAAAGGCGAGGATAATCAAATATCCTCGCCTTTTTTTAAACCTGATTTAGCATGAGTTATTTTTTTAAAGCACTTTTTGTTATTTAAGGGGCAATTGTCTCTACCACTTGCGTTGCGGCTTTAAAGCAGCTTTCTATCCTCCCTTCATCACACCAGTCGCCCGTCACTAACCACTGTTTACTACTATCAACATAGCTAGATTGTGAAGGAGTACCATTCTCTATCTGAGCCGTAGCAGCATAACGCCAACGATGACAGTCTATCCACTGTGGGGCCGTACTATGCTCCCAGCCCAACAGTTGCTGTGCTGCCTGGAGCAGCTGTTGCTGAACTTCCTCTATCGCTTCGTCTACCTTTGATTCAGACCACTCATTGCTGGCATGAATAGTAACACTGGGCAAGATAGCTTCACGACCTGGCTTATGATGCTCAATGAATATACGGCCAAGGGGTGAGTTTGCCTGCGTCACCTCAAGCACTTCCCAATGGGCCTTTTTCAAAGCTGAGGGTAAAGTAGACTCTTGCTCCCAGCCTAACATCAAGCTATAACAAGCCAGCATTTTTGGAAGCTTAAGTTTATCGAGCAAAGCAAAGTCGGCTTGCTCAAAAAGCTCGATGGCTTGAGCCTGTGGTGCGGTACATACCACCCAATCAAACCTACCTAGCTCATTGCCTTTATCATCCCATAAAGTAGTCTGAGCTGCTGTGTCAGTTGAGTTTTTATTGACTGAGTTATCAGAGCGTAAGGGTGCCACTCGGGTTCTATAATGAAGCTTAGTATGTTTAAACTCAGCCGCTAAAGCTCGACCAAAGCTGGTCATTTTTGGACTAGCAATATATCGCGGCTGCTCATTGTCCCAATGTCCGGTTAGCTCAATGTCTGGCTTTGGCCCTGTAATTTTGGCCGTTGCTGTTGTGGCAAGCCAATACCTGATAACACCCTGCTCTAGCCAAGGCTGTAAGTAGGCTTGGAAAGCCTCTGATTTGGCAGTGAAAAACTGAGCGCCAAAATCAAATTGCCACTGTTGCTCGCTATGGGGATCTGGTTTTTTATAACGAGTAGCTAAACGCCCTACCCCAGCTGATTTCTCAAAAATGGAGATATCTAGTGCTTGTCCACAATTAGCAAAAGCTTGCTCTAATAAGTGAGCAGACATCAGCCCCGTCATCCCAGCGCCAATAATAGCAACTTTAGTCGCTGTGGCTGAAGGAGTCGCTGAATTGCTGTCGTGCGCTGAGCCATCGGCCCCTACTGAAGTATCGTGATTTATAGTCATAAGTTAAATGTATTTTTTTAAGATGAAGGAGAATATCAAGCAGATAATGTGTGGCAAATTCTAAGCCAATGATACAGGCTATGACCTATTAATTGTGTAAAAAAACCACTGACCCAATAAGTCAGTGGTTTTAAATTTATTAAAGAAGTGAAAATACCTACAACCTTAACTTAAGGCGTTAACATTCACCTCTCTATTTCCAATCCCTTTAGATAAGAAGCTAGAAAGTTAAGACACTAAGCGGACTTTACGGTTTTGATTAAGTCATCTACCACACTCGCTTCAGCCAATGTTGAAGTATCGCCTAGACCATCAAACTCGCCTGCCGCCAGCTTACGCAGGATACGGCGCATAATCTTCCCTGACCGAGTTTTTGGTAAAGCATCCACAACATAAATGGCGTCTAGGTTGGCAATAGGTCCAATCTCTGCCCGTACATGGCGATTTAATTCACCGCGTAATCTTTCGCTATCTTCCTCACCATGTCTTAAGATGACATAAGCACAGATGCCTTGACCTTTTAACTCGTGCGGCATACCCACAATGGCCGTTTCAGCAGCAGCAGGGTGTGATACCAAGGCACTCTCAATCTCTGCCGTGCCAATACGGTGACCAGACACGTTCAGTACATCATCCACACGACCAGTAATCCAATAATGACCGTCTTCATCACGCATTGCCCCGTCGCCAGTGAAATAGCTACCAGGATAGGTGGTATAGTAGGTCTCTAAGAAACGCTTATGATCGCCATAAATGGTTCGCATCTGACCTGGCCAACCATCGCTGATAATGAGGTTGCCCGCTGCTGCATCTTCCAGTTCAACCCCATCAGAGTCAACAATAACTGGCTTAATGCCATATAGAGGGTTCATAGCGGCTCCCGGCTTCATATCCACTGAGTTTGGCAGAGGCGCCATTAAGATACCGCCTGTCTCAGTTTGCCACCAAGTATCGACGATAGGACAACGTCCTTCACCAACGACACTATGATACCAGTCCCAAGCCTCAGGGTTAATGGGCTCGCCCACAGTACCTAACAAACGTAAGCTTTCTCGGTTTGACTCACGAACAAAAGCATCGCCCTCTTTCATCATTGCCCGAATGGCTGTCGGTGCAGTGTACAAAATACTAACGTCGTGCTTATCAATGATTTGACCGATACGGGCCCATGTGGGGTACTGCGGAACCCCTTCAAACATAACCGTAGTAGTGCCATTAGCTAATGGCCCATAGGTGACATAGCTGTGACCTGTAATCCAGCCCACATCCGCTGTACACCAAAAGACGTCATCTTCTTTGACATCAAACACATCTCTAAAGGTAGAAAGCGCATACGTTAGGTAGCCCCCTGTGCTGTGGACTACCCCTTTTGGCTTACCGGTAGAGCCCGAGGTATACAATAAAAACAACGGATCTTCAGCATTCATGGTCTCAGGAGGGCAATCCTCATTTGAGTTATCAATAACCGTGTGATACCAAACATCGCGTCGACCACTCATAGGCACTGAGTTACCAGTACGATGCACCACAATGACCTTTTCAACACACTCGGTGCCATCAACATCCAGTGCTCTATCTACATTGGTTTTCAGTGGGCTGTATCGGTTACCGCGCACCCCTTCATCAGCAGTAATCACCAACTTCGCTTGGCTGTCGACAATACGACTGGCCAAACTTTCAGCTGAGAAGCCACCGAATACTACCGTATGCACTGCCCCAATTCGAGCACAGGCCAACATAGATACCACCGCTTCTGGCACCATAGGCAAATACAGCGCTACTCGATCACCCTTACCCACGCCCATCTTGCGCATGGCATTGCCCAAGCGACACACTTCTGAGTGCAGCTCTTTAAAAGAGATGATTTTGTGTAATGAAGGGTGATCCCCTTCCCAGATAATGGCTGGCTTATAAGGATTATCAACCAAATGACGGTCTAGACAGTTGACTGAAACGTTTAATTCACCATCCTCAAACCACTTGATTCTAAAATCATCAAGATCGTAATTAATGTCTTTAATTTTTGTGGGTTTTTTTATCCAATCAACCAACTCCGCCCGCTTGGCCCAAAAAGCCTCATTGCTTTCATCAGATTCAATAGACTGTTGATATAACTGGGCATATTTTTCTGGGTTGGTATTGGCTTGTGCTGCAAATTCAGAGCTGGTTGGAAATTTTTTCATAATATAAAGTCCTTTTTTTAATGTGAATCCATCCTGGAAATCACCAGTAGTCACTGATAACCATAACAGCAAAGAAATTCTGGGCTGTTATCATGATAAAATAGGATAGGGAAGAAGACAAAGAGGGGGAGATTAAATACCGTAGAGAATATGTGAAAGGGTTTAATTAAGACCATAGCCCGTGACGTGCTTAGAAGTCTAAATAAACCTCATCTAATACAAGATGCTATGCGTTCACTCAGTCCTTTCCCTATGACTGTAGTACCCTCATAGTTTTACTAGATTTTGATACAGTTGTAAACTACTATTTGGTGTAAACTCCTAAAAAAGTTATGATTTTTTAATTCTAACAAGCAATTTATTAGCCTATCTCATTCCTGTTTTCCCACTACTAAATGGCTGAACTGACGGCTTATTAAGCCACTCATCCACCCTCAATTATTATTACAAAAGCTGATTCCATGACCCAAAATTCTGACTCTAATCCCCCTTCTATTAAGCCTTGTGGCAAAGACTTAAGCACAAGCTCACCTACCTCCTCAGCTAAGTCTAGCGTTGATGTTCTTATCATAGGGGCTGGAGCGTCAGGCTTATACTGTGCAATGACAGCAGCTCAACGAGGTCGTTCGGTATTGGTCGTTGATCATGCCAATAAAGCAGGGAAGAAAATCCTCATGTCCGGCGGTGGTCGCTGTAACTTTACCAATTATGTGGTGGAGCCTGAGAATTTTATCGGTGACAACGGCCATTTCTGTAAATCAGCCTTAACCCGTTATAACCCTTGGGAGTTTATTGGGCTGGTTGAGAAGCATGGTGTCCCCTATCATGAGCGTGATTATGGCCAACTGTTCTGTGATGACTCGTCAAAAGACATCCTAAACCTATTGCTTGATGAATGCTCTGAAGCTGGCGCTAAAGTCCAATTAAAAACTGATATTATTGCTATTAAGTCTTTGTCACAAGATAGTGACCAACAAGGCTTTATTGTTGAAACCTCAAAAGGCGCGATTTATTGCCACTCTCTAGTTATAGCCACCGGTGGCTTGTCTATTCCTACTATGGGCGCTACTGGATTTGGCTATGAGGTAGCGCAGCAGTTCGAGCATCAAATTATCCCTACTTCAGCCGGCTTAGTGCCCTTTACCTTTACCGATAAAGTCGGTGACATGATTGCTTCACTGGCCGGTATTAGCTTAGATGTCGTTGCCTTTAATGAGCGGATTTCGTTTCCTAGACCTATGTTGTTTACGCACCGAGGCTTATCAGGGCCGGCGATGTTACAGCTCTCCAATTACTGGCAAGTGGGTGAAGCGATTCATATTAACTTGGTGCCTAATGTGGATATCGGTGAGTTATTACAACAGGCCAAAGCTCAGCATCCAAAACAGTTAATTCGTAGCGTCTTGTCTGAATATTTCCCAAAAAAACTGCTATTAGCGTTACAAAATCTGCACTGGTCAGACTTTAAGGACAAAGAGCTGGCAAATATTAAAGATGAAGCTTTAATAGCTATTGGCGATAAAATAAACAACTGGACCATAAAGCCCTCTGGCACCGAAGGCTATCGCACTGCCGAGGTCACTCGGGGTGGCGTAAATACTGATGAAGTATCGTCAAAAACCTTTGAGAGTAAGCTACAACCAAACCTGTATTTTATCGGTGAAGTGCTTGATGTGACAGGCTGGCTTGGTGGCTACAATTTTCAGTGGGCTTGGGCCAGTGGTAAGGCTTGTGGCGAGGTAGTTTAGAGTCAGAACAAAATCTCATACTTATTTATATCATTGCCCTATTAAACCCTCTATAAAAAGGAGCCTATTACATTATCGTAATAGGCTGTTTTTATATTGGCTAGCTTAAAAAATTAACTTAGAGCATACTAAATAGCCGGATCGGTAAATAATCCTGCCCGCTCAAAGTCCGCTGCTAAAGCAAAAAGCCTTGCTTCATCATTCATACGTCCAATAAATTGCATCCCAATCGGTAAGCCTTTATTGCTCATCCCTAAGGGAACAGACATCGCCGGTAATCCTGTGATATTACCCAATGTGGTAAAGGCCATTTTGCTTAATACAGGTGAGCTTAGCTTCTCAACCAAACTTGAGTTATAAATCCATTTGCCCAGATTAATTCCTTTTTCAATAACGCCACTTACGTTTAGCAGTAGTTCATCAATACGGCTAGGAGGGAGCACCCCGTGTTTGACGGCAGTAGTTGGCACTGTCGGGCACACAATCATGTCATACTCTTCAAGAATAAGTCCGGTCTGATACTGTACGTCGTGCCAGCCTTGCTTGGCTTTAAGCAGATCTACCACGCTTAGTGAGCGCCCTATCATAGCCATATTACGAGTCTGTGGTTCTAAGTTCGACACTTGTTGTGGTCCGTAACGCAAAGATAAGTCTTCTACAAAATAGGCAGTATGGGCGCAAACTACTGTGAAGAAATCTCGCCACATACGATCACTATCAATCTTTGGCGCAGCGTATTCTACTTTATGCCCCATATCTTCAAGCTGTCGCCCTGTTTTTTCTAATACAGCCAACACCTCTTTATCTACTTTAGCGCCCGGAAACAATGGCTCTGCCATTAGAGCAATTTTTAATGGTTTACACGGAGTCTTGGTGGCTTCTAAAAACTGGCCTTTATTAGAGGCGTCGGTCACAAAAGGAGCACCGACCTCTCTACCAGCCGTAGCGTCTAACATGGCAGCGCTGTCACGCACACTACGAGTAATCACATGATCTGCCACTGCCCCTTCCCAGCCCTCAGCATAGATAGGGCCACTAGGGTTACGGCCGCGGCTAGGCTTTAACCCAAACACGCCGCACCAAGCAGAAGGGAAACGAATTGAACCACCCCCATCGCCGCCACCTGCCATAGGCACAATACCAGCACTTACTGCAGCCGCACTACCCCCGGAGGAGCCACCACTGCTATAGCCTTTTTTAAATGGGTTATGAGTGGGGCCAAAGAACTTGGGCTCTGTGGTAATAATTAGTCCAAACTCTGGAGTATTGGTTTTACCAAAGGTGTTAACCCCTGTTGCTCGCATCCGCTTCACTATCTCGCTGTCTTGCTCCGGCACGATATGCACACTGCGACTGCCCATCTTGATAGGCTCATCCGCAAACAAGTAGTTTAAATCTTTTAGTAGATAGGGGACGCCGGTAAAAATTCCCTGCAGTAAACCTTGCTGAGCAGCATTAAATGCTCGCTCATCAAAGCGGTGGATAATAGCGTTTAGCTTAGGATTTAAACTATTGGCTTGATAGATGGCAGCTTCTAAGGCTTCTTTAGCACTGATATCGCCTGACTGGATAAGCTCTGCCAATCCGATGGCATCATATTGTGGATATTCTTTAAACATAGCCTTCCTTGCTCAGTTGTGTGGATTCATAAGTAGATAGCTTATATGAAAGCCAACAAAAAAGCCAAACCCGAAAGTTTAGCTTTTTTGTTGGCTCGTGTTTAGCTGCTGGGATTACATAGGAACTTCCATAAGTAGAACACGAGAGTCTTCTAAAGCTTCTACTTCAAAGCCTGTGGTGTCGATGATACCCATACCATCCCGAGTATCTAATACCTCATCCCCCACTTTGATCTTACCTTCGATGACAAAGGCATAAACACCGTGTTGGTTGCCTTTTAATTCATAGCTAGCACTCACCCCTTTATCAAGGTTGCCCATATGGAACCACGCATCTTAGTGAATCCATACCCCAGCATCATCTGGGTTTGGCGATAAGATTTGGCCAAATTCATTGGGCTTCAACATATCTGCTATTTTTAACTGTTGATAACGAGGCTCAACCCCTTGTTTGTTTGGCATGACCCAAATTTGAAAAAATTTAACCGGTACATCCGCATTGCCATTCATTTCACTATGAGCAATCCCTGTCCCCGCTGACATCACCTGGATCTCGCCACTTTCAATGATACCACTGGTGCCAATAGTGTCTTTGTGAGCCAATTTACCTGCCGTTGGAATTGAGATGATTTCCATATCACGGTGAGGGTGAGTACCAAAGCCCATTCCCCTTCTACATGGTCATCATTAATGACACGTAAGGCACCAAACCCCATACGCTCAGGATTATAGTAGTTTGCAAAGCTAAAAGTGTGTTTGCTTTTTAACCAACCATGATTTGCATCACCACGGGTATTGGCTTTATGTACGATAGTATTCATAGGTAATCCTCATTTTTATAGCGGTATCTTGTTTTAATGAGGCTATTATATAATGAATATTATCTTAATCAATGATCCATACTATTAACTTAAATTTAATTATGTAAAGAGTTTAATACCTGTTAAAAGGAGTGTTAAGGGGCTATTAAATGATCTGGATAGTTGCCATAAAAAAAGGAGCCGAAGCCCCTTTTTTTAATAAACTACATTTGTTTTAAATTACTACATTAATAGTTCACGCTTACCACTTTTACCCATAGAGCTTACCAAACCTGCTTCTTCCATAGAGTCAACAATGCGGGCAGCGCGGTTATAACCAATACTAAATTTACGCTGGATACTCGAAGCTGATACTTTTCGAGTCTCCATGACAAAAGCCACTGCTTCATCATAAAGCGCATCATCCTCTCCAGAGGTATTTCCAGCGCCACTACTACTAGGGCTGGTTAAATCGAAGTTACTTGCCATATTATCAATATAATCGGGAGCCCCTCGCTCACGCCAAGCATCACAAACTCGGTTAACCTCTTCGTCACTGACATAGGCACCATGCACACGGTCCGGCTCAATTTGACCTGGGCCTAAGAACAGCATATCACCGTTACCCAGCATATCCTCAGCACCGCCCGCATCTAAGATAGTGCGAGAGTCCACTTTTGAGTTAACCCGTAAGGCCGCTCGAACTGGAATATTGGCTTTAATCAAACCCGTGATCACATCTACCGATGGGCGCTGAGTGGCTAGCATTAAGTGAATACCGGCCGCACGAGACTTCTGTGCCAAACGAGTGATCAGCTCTTCTGCCTGCTTACCTACCTGCATAATCATATCAGCGAATTCGTCGGCTACGATAACAATCATCGGTAGGGTCTTAAGCTTAGGTGCTTTATCGATGCTAACACTATCATTAGGACGCCATAGAGGGTCTAACATTGGTCTACCTGCCTTTTCGGCAGTGATGACTTTTTTGTTAAACTCACTTAACTTACGCACTTTGAGCAAGCTCATTAACTGATAACGGCGCTCCATTTCAGCCACACACCAAGCCAAGCTACTGGCAGCCTCATTCATATCGGTTACCACAGGGGTCAGTAGGTGAGGAATATCATTGTAGTTGGCCAATTCAAGCTGCTTAGGGTCAATTAAAATTAAACGCAGCTCTGACGGTTTGTATTTCAGCAGCATAGATAACAGCATGGCGTTAACCAATACTGACTTACCTGAACCTGTGGTACCAGCTACAAGCATATGCGGTGCACGTGCTAGGTCAGTGATAATAGGCTTACCGCCAATATCCTTACCCATGGCCATACTGATTTGTGCTTTAGGATTCTTATAATCTTCGGTTTGTAGCAACTCAACCAAACGCACCATTTCACGTTTTTTATTGGGTACTTCGATACCAATGTAAGGCTTACCTGGAATAACCTCTACCACACGCAATGAGGCCATAGATAACGAACGGGCCAAATCTCGTGAGATACCGGTCACCTTACTGGCTTTTACCCCAGGTGCTAAATCCACTTCAAACCGCGTGACCACAGGCCCAGGAATGGCGTTTACCACTTCTGCTTTTACGTTAAACTCTTGTAGTTTAATTTCCAACAGTTCAGATAATTGCTTTAGTTCAGCTTCGGTATAGCTGGGCTTACGATCTGGATCTGGCGTATCCAAAATAGACAGCTCTGGAATCGGCGATAAGCCTTCACGATACTTAGCGGTCTGCATGGCACGACTGCTAGAGGCAAATGCCGAATCATCATGAATCTCAGGAAAGCTGACCTCGCTCTGCTCGTCTATTTCATCGTCACTATCAGGTACCATATCTTCGATGTGATTGCTCGCATCACCCTCTGGGGTAGCAAAGCGTATGGTTGGCGTCACTCGAGTTGGACTGTCCTCATTACTAGGCTCATGCGGCTTTTTTGGATTAGAAGGTGGGGTGTTGGTCGGGGTTAAATCTATTTCCTCATCAAGCAGAGCTTCGTCTTCTTGGCTGCTCCACTCTTCCTGTACTACCGGCTCATCCACAACGTCAAAATCAGCTTGCTCAACATCAGCAGTGTCAGTTGCAGTTGGTTTTGGCTGTTGCTGCTCTACATCTTCCGCTTCTATAGCTGCTGCAACCTCTGACTGTTGTGGCTCAAACTCAGTGGCTAGAGAATCTGCAAAGTCATCCTCTGCTTCTTCTACAACCATTGACTCACTTCCAACTGCCTCTTTAGCAGAGGTTTCATCAACTGACTCGGTAGACTGTTCTTCTAAGGTTTGTGTTTGTACTGCAGCAGAAGTTGAGGTTTCAGGGTTATTGGCCACAGCCTCTGGCAAAGCTTGTTCATCAAGCAGCTCATTAATCACCTCTTGATCATTCCACGCAAAGCTAGGTTCTTGCTTTTTCGCGCCAGCTGCAGTCATAGAGGGCTGCTGACCAGCTTGAGCTTTTTGCTGTCTTTCTGATTCAGCTTGCTCCTGCTGCGCCTCTTGCTCACGTAATGCCAAGATGCTCTCAGTCAATCCTGAGTTGACTAAGAAATCATCCAATACATTGCTTAAGGCGGGATCCGATTTCTGAGTAGCTTCTGACTGCTGTGAGTGAGCATCAGCTTCCTGCTCATCAGAACTCTCTGGCAAGGATAACTTTAGCTGTTGAAATAAAGGCGATTCTGTCTGAGAGTCCTCGGTTTCATTTAGTGCTTGTTGTAAAGCCAGTAATTCCTCTTCAGTTAAAGCCGGGCTGTCCTCAATAAGCTCCTCTTTCTCTGCAGAGTCTCGCTGTATACCACTACCAAGCCATGACAGACTAAAGATCTGTTTGAATACCCGCTTCCAATGAATATCAAAAGCAAAGGTAATGGTTATTAGGCTAAAGGCCAACAGAAATGTTGCTGCTCCATAGATAGTCAGCAGACTTGCTAAGCGCGTAGCAACCTCTGCTCCTAAAATACCGCCAAAACGGGCACCATTATCGGTACTATAATCTAAAAGCTGTGGAGTGATAGCGGTAAGCCCACAGCTGGCCAATACCAAGAACACATAAGCTATGGCTCGTAAAGGACCAAATGCTTGTTCCCGGCTCCACCAAAGACATATCGCCTCATAAGCCAAAAACGCCATTAACCACCAAGCTGGCCAGCCCAAGAAGGTATATAGCAAATCTGACAGCCAAGCGCCAACAGAGCCGCCCATATTACTCACCTGCCCCATGTCACTACTGATACGCGACCAGCTGGGATCATTGGGGGTGTAAGTAACCAAGATAACGAACAAGAATGCAGACAAGAGGACGGCAAGCAAGGTAAAAACGATTTTTTTAAGCGTGTAAAGATGATGTGCCGTTATCATTAATTTTTCCCAACATTTGAAACTTAACTATGGTGACAGGTAGACGTTCGTGGTTTGTGAATAGGTGCCATTTGGCAAAAATATTAGCCTAGCCTGTATAATCCACTATAATAGCAAATTGCATTGTATTTTCGAGCCTTGACTGGCTTATTTATCATATAAATAAACATGATAACTTAAACTCATTTGCTATTGTAAACAAATGCCCCCATTCTTATAAATACAGACGTCGATAAAAAGGGGCATTAACACAGTGATTTGCGCCCTTATTCAACTGATGCCCTCTGATAAAATATGCCAAAACATAAGGAAAAAACATGACACAAGACACCAATGCTGCTCGCCACGAAAAATTAATTATTTTAGGGTCAGGCCCTGCTGGATATTCAGCGGCAGTCTATGCAGCGCGAGCCAACTTAAATCCAGTAATTATCTCTGGTATGCAAGTCGGCGGACAGCTTACAACAACAACAGAGGTTGATAACTGGCCAGGTGATGCTCATGGTTTGACTGGTCCCGATTTAATGGTCCGCATGAAAGAACACGCCGAACGCTTTGGCACTGAAATCGTCAATGATCACATCAATTCCGTAACTCTGACTGAGCGTCCTTTCAAGCTAGAAGGTAATGCCGGTACTTATACCTGTGATGCGCTAATCATCGCCACCGGCGCTTCTGCTCAGTATTTAGGTCTTGAATCAGAAACTAAATTTAAAGGCTTAGGGGTATCGGCTTGTGCCACTTGTGACGGTTTCTTCTACAAAAACCAAAAAGTTGCGGTTATCGGTGGGGGTAACACAGCCGTTGAAGAGGCGTTATACCTATCAAATATTGCTAAAGAAGTGATTTTAGTTCACCGCCGTGACAGCCTACGCTCTGAAAAAATATTGCAAGACAAGCTATTTGAAAAAGCCAAAAATGGCAACATCACCATTGAATGGAACCACCAAGTAAAAGAAGTGGTGGGTGATGATATGGGAGTGAACGGTTTAATCATCGAGTCAACCCAAGACGGCAGCACTAAGCAGCTGGACGTGATGGGTGTGTTTGTGGCCATTGGCCATAAGCCCAACACGGATATGTTTGCTGGTCAATTAGACATGAAAGACGGCTACTTGATCGTTAACAGTGGTACTCAAGGCAATGCCACTCGAACCAGCATTGAAGGGGTATTTGCGGCGGGTGATGTGGCAGATCACGTCTATCGTCAAGCCATTACCTCAGCAGGTACCGGCTGTATGGCGGCATTAGATGCAGAGAAATATCTTGACTCAGTTGGTGAAGCCAATGCCAAAGATCATACTTACGCCTCGACTTTAACTGCAGACGACCAAGCCTAAGCTCATAGCTGATAACTCATAATTTATCTTCCATAATGACATAATGAGTTAAGCTGAAATCACAAAAGTGCTGATCAGATATTGATTGGCACTTTTTTTACGTTAATAATAAATCGTAATCATTGCCAATGCGTATGCAATTGATATACTTAATAAATCGTGGCCCTATCGTGCTATCTTAGCGGATATAACTTACTAATTTACTTTTTTTGATATGGGATAAACTTTTTGACCTCAGACTATCAAAGCGACTCAAACTTCCCTTCACAAAGTAGACAAGACTCACCTATTACCTCTGCTTTATTTAACTGTAACTACCTATTCCCAAAGCCTGATGTGGCAGATCCTGAAGGTTTAGGGCTAGTGGCTATTGGTGCTGACCTGTCCCCTGAAACCCTGCTATCCGCTTACTCGCAAGGGCTTTTTCCTTGGTCTAATGAAGATGAACCAATTGCTTGGTGGTCTCCTGAGCCGCGTTGTGTGCTTGACCCCAGCTCTTTTATTCCTAGCAAGTCTTTAAAGCGCTTAGCCAAAGCCAGCTCCTGGCACTGGAGTGTCAACAGTGCCTTTGAAGAAGTTATTCATGCTTGTAGCCTTCCCCGTAGTTATGCTGAAGATACTTGGATTCATCAGGAGATGATACAAGCTTATACCGAGCTTCATAAGCTGGGTTATGCACACAGCTTTGAGGTTTGGGAGGATAAGAATTTGATTGGCGGTCTATATGGCTTAAAAATCGGTCAAATCTATTTTGGCGAGTCGATGTTTCATCGTCAAAGTAATGCCTCAAAAGTTGCCTTTTGGGCATTAAATAATTTTTGCCAACATACGGACGTTGAGCTAATAGATTGTCAGCTGCCTAATCCCCATTTACAAAGCCTAGGTGCAGGTATTATGCCAAGACAGCTTTTTTTAGCTAAGTTAAATAACTGGGTATCCCGCCCCAGCTTAGATTGGCAGTTATTTTCTGACAAGCGATATTTAGTTAACCAGCTAGCGCACACAACTGCGCCAATACTTAGCCAGACACCCAATGCCGCTTCTGCTCCCTTCTTTAGTGCTACCCACCCTAACCGCAAGGATTAACTAAAATGTATCCTTACGCAGACAATAGTGTCACCCGTGAAAATACAATACATCAAGGGAGTTTAGAGCAACCCATCCGCTTTAATCTCTCTCCTCCAAGCCTGTGTAGCTACCTTCCCTACCAGGTATCTCAGCTGACTTTTTTGCTGCTAGAGCCGAATCAAAGTATCGATTCTGAGCTATATACTCAGCTAAGCACTCAAGGTTTTCGACGCAGTAGCAATGCTTTTTATCGACCGAACTGTCAAAACTGTGCTCAGTGTATCTACAGTCGGGTGGTCGTGAAAGAGTTCCTGCCCTCTCGGCGCTATCGAAAAGTACTCAATCGTAACAGCGAAGTAAGCGTTAAATTTGTTGCTGCTACCCAAGCCACGCAAGAACACTATTCTTTGTACCAAAAATACATCTCTGGGCGCCATGCTGATGGAGATATGTACCCGCCCAGCTTACATACTTTCGAGCAGTTTTTGGTAGACAGTCCAACGGATACTTTATTTATGGAGGTAAGAGAGCCCAATAACAAACTCATTGCTGTGGCCGTAACCGACCGACTAAGTGATGGATTATCCAGCATCTATACTTTTTTTGACCCTGACTCCAGTTATAACTCTCGCAGTCTTGGGGTGCTCTGTATTCTAAAACAGATCGAGGCTGCTAAGAGCTTAGGCTTAGATTACGTATATCTGGGCTTTTGGATTCCTACTGTCAAAAAGATGAACTACAAAACTGATTACACCCCGATTGAATTATTAATAAACAACCACTGGACTTATTTCTCACAAACACCAGATCACAATGAGGTATTGAATTTAATTAATACCTCACCTGCAAAGTTTTTCTGATTATAAATTTTCCGATATAAACAAAACGATATAAATAAAACTTTGCTCGTTATTAGGCTGTTAGCTCATATTGCATAATCAGTGCATCACATTTGGCCTCCCCTTCTCCCTCCTTTGAGGGCATAGAGTAATAGCCTTTGCGAACATGAATCACTTCAAAGCCCATTTTTTTATACAGAGCGATAGCAGCCACATTATCTTGCCTTACCTCTAATAAGATTCTTTCTAACTTCTTATGTGTCATAGCTTTAATTAAAGCTTGTAGCAGACAAGCAGCCAAACCTTGACGTTGATACTCGGGATGAGTGCCTATCCGTAATACTTCCGCCACCTCAAATACGGTACTAATGATGCAATAAGCCACTATTTTTTCTTCAGAAGTCTGAGATAAGTCAGTTTCTAATACACCCCAACACTGATTAATATCTTGCTGTAGTAGCTCACTAATCTGTTGCTCACTCCAATTATCTGATTGAATCATTTGCTCAATTTCAGCAACTTGGCGTAGTAAATGCTGATCACAGTCTGCAGTGGTAATTTGGCAGAGATTAGGGATTTCATAATATCTCATGGGGGCAAATCCTTTAAATACTTATGACTAGAGGATAAAGAAACGATTTTATAAAAGCATCAAAAAAGCCTTCAACCTAGGGTTGAAGGCTTTTAACTACTAAAAAACTATCTTACCGTAAAGAAATTACAGCTTGCTAGTTAATTCTGGTAGTGCGTCGAACAGGTCGGCTTCTAAGAAGTAATCAGCAACTGTTGCGATTGGTGCTTCTGGATCGTTGTTGATAGCAACGATAACTTTAGAATCTTTCATACCTGCTAAATGCTGAATAGCACCAGAGATACCGGCAGCGATATATAGGCTTGGTGCAACGATTTTACCAGTTTGACCAACCTGCATATCGTTAGGCACATAACCTGCGTCAACTGCGGCACGTGAAGCACCGATAGCAGCGCCTAGTTTGTCTGCTAATGGCTCAATGTATTTAGTGAAGTTTTCACCGTTTGTTAATGCACGGCCACCAGATACTACGATTTCAGCAGAAGTTAGTTCAGGACGGTCAGACTTAGCCAACTCTTCACCAACGAAGCTTGATTTACCAGCATCTTGAGCGTTGTCTAGCTCTTCGATAGAAGCTGATCCACCTTCCGCAGCTGCAGCATCAAATGCAGTAGCACGTACAGTAACTAGTACTTTATCTTCAGAAGTCTTAACAGTCGCTAAGGCGTTACCAGCATAGATAGGACGCTCAAAGGTGTTGGCATCGATAACTTGCATCACGTCAGTGATCATGCTCACGTCTAATAAAGCCGCTACGCGTGGTAAGAAGTTCTTGCCATTTGAAGTTGCTGGAGCAACGATATGGCTATAATCGCCAGCAAGATCTTTAACCAATAAAGCTACGTTTTCAGCCAATTGATACTCGTATGCTGGGTTATCAACACAGATTACTTTGCTAACGCCTGCTACTTTGGCAGCTTGCTCAGCTACTGGCTTACAACCAGAACCGGCTACTAATACATGAACGTCGCCACCCATTTGAGTTGCAGCGGTAACTGTGCTTAGAGTTGCCTTTTTTAACTCGGCATTATCATGTTCTGCATATACTAAAATTGCCATGAGATTATTATCCTTTCAAATAATTATAGAAGATTGTGATTTGGTAACTGTTCTTTATCGCCTGCCCTATTAGCTGTAACTGACTCTAATTCATTTTATGACAGGCTGATAACCAACAACACTAATCAAATTTATTAGAAGTTAAGTTCAAGAATTAAAGAACTTTTGCTTCATTTTTTAGTTTGTCAATTAGCTCATCCACTGAACCAACTTTAACACCTGCAGAACGCTCAGCTGGTGGAGTTACTTTCACAATTTCTTGCTTAGAAGCCATGTCTACACCGAAATCTGCTGGTGTTTTCTCATCTAGTGGCTTTTTCTTAGCTTTCATGATGTTTGGAAGTTTTGCATAACGTGGTTCGTTTAGACGTAAGTCAGTAGTGATTACTGCAGGCAATGGTAGCGCAACAGTCTGAAGACCACCGTCAATCTCACGAGTAACGTTTACTTTATCGCCTTCTACTTTAACTTCTGAAGCAAAAGTACCTTGGCCGATACCCATTAGTGCAGCAAGCATCTGACCGGTTTGGTTGTTGTCATCGTCGATAGCTTGTTTACCAAGAAGAATAAGATCAGTACCTTCTTGCTCAGCAATACCTTTAAGAATTTTAGCAACTTGTAGAGGGTATGCTTTGTCATCAGTCTGAACCAAAATACCACGGTCAGCACCTAGTGCTAGAGCAGCACGAATTTGTTCTTGAGCTTCTTTAGGGCCGATAGAAGCAACAATAACTTCATCCACCACGCCTGCTTCTTTTAGGCGCACTGCTTCTTCAACAGCGATTTCACAAAATGGGTTGATAGACATTTTTGTGTTGCTTAGATCAACGCCAGAATTGTCAGCTTTAACGCGAACTTTTACGTTATAGTCAATCACACGCTTAACAGCGACTAATGCTTTCATACGTTCCTCGTTTATTAATGTTATGAATAATTAAACTTACGATTTCAAACCCAGTGCAAAGTATATCTTATCTCGCACCGAAAAATTAATTCTTATACATCTTAGCCAATATAGGAGCCAATATATATAACAATTTGTAGGATTTAATTAACAGATTTAATTCCCTATTTAGGCCCGTTAATTCACTCCTTATCAGTTCTACTAAACCCAAGATTGTATTGAACAACCATTTTTTTGGTTTTAGCAGGATACAAATAAACATTTATTATCAAACGACTCTTATATTGCGTGACCAACCCCATTAGGTCAAGCCGTTGCCGTGAATAAAGGGTCATAAATTTTTTCAATATTTATTTATTTTAACCTAGAATTCTTTTTTTTCGTCTCTAGTAATACCAATATTGCCTATTATTTTAGTTTGTTTTAGGCCATCCAAGTATCAAATAATAAATTTTAGCCAAAAAAAAGACAACCACTGGTTGTCTTTTTATAGCATTATCACCTTTCTAGGCGATTCACGCTTATTTGTAGGTCAAAGCCTACAATAAATTATTCAGCTGATTCGATTTGTTCAGCTTGTGGACCTTTTTGGCCTTGGCCTAATACGAAAGTAACTTTTTGACCTTCGGCTAGGGTTTTGAAACCGCTGCCTTGAATAGCACTGTAATGAGCAAATACGTCTTGACCACCATCGTCTTGTGCGATGAAACCAAAACCTTTAGCTTCGTTGAACCACTTAACAGTACCTTGTACACGTTCTGACATAACTTTTCCTAATATAAAATTGATTTAACTATAGTCATGATGCTTTTAACAGACTTGCTCTACTCTAGTGGGTAGATAACGAGCCGGTAGAAAACGTAAATCGAGTAGTATTGATTAGAATGTTGACTAATCATCACTCTAATAAATAGCCACTTAGGTTACATTTCTACGTTTAAATGCAGTCATGTTTGAATCAGTAGCTGTGCTATTCATTCAAAAAGTAACTTACTTACTATGGGATAGTATAACAGCTTTAAACGTCTTGTCCTAACAATATCTGTAGTTTTGGTTGGTTTGATGTAAAAAATGTAAATTTTAACTAACTAATTGGCTTAGAAAACAGTAATACAAAGACACATAAAGCAAAGAAGGTCGTCGAAAATGACTGGCTGAAAGCTATATAGGGCTTAGGTATAACCAACTCTTCCGGGCTGGCCGGCAATCCAGAGCGTTTCAATAAGCGACTGCCATACACCCAGCCAGATAGGGCATAAATCCAGTAGGCTACCGGCACTGTCATCTCAATAGACTTAAAATCTAATAGGTAAACGACCGCAATAGAGACAAATAACCATAAAGTATCCACTACCGAGCTCACCTGGAAAAACTTTGACTTTGGCAGCTTACCCTCAGTTTTTTTCAGCATCTGCCCCTCTATCCAGATTAACAGTGCCACCCCTGCACTCAGCGCTATATAAATTGAGGGAAGATTAATATTAGCAAGCCACTGGGTATCCATAATCTAAGTCGTTCCTTTTTTGTTTTCTGTTCGATTTTTAGTAATTTAGACATTAGAGTCTATATAGCGATTTTTTTGACTGCTTCAAGGGGTCGTCGCCTAACCTCAAAAACCAAGCATCAAAAAATCTAGCATTAAAAAAGCTCATGCGTCTAAGACACATGAGCTTTAATCAATGCTGGCCTGCTTATTTCATCACAGCTTATCACATAAACTGTGATGACAGCTATCTAAGCCTAGCCAGCACTTTTAACTAACAAATAAAACTAAATTAGTTCTTTTCTTTATCGATGATTTTGTTACCACCAATCCAAGGCATCATAGCACGTAGCTTAGCACCAGTTTTCTCGATTTCATGATCGGCGTTGTTACGACGACGAGCGGTCATTGAAGGATAGTTAGTAGCGCCTTCGTTGATGAACATCTTCGCATACTCACCAGACTGAATGCGTTTTAGAGCATTGCGCATCGCTTCACGTGACTGCTCGTTGATCACTTCAGGACCGGTTACATATTCACCGTATTCAGCGTTGTTACTGATTGAATAGTTCATATCAGCAATACCGCCCTCATACATTAAGTCTACGATAAGCTTCAGCTCATGTAAGCACTCAAAGTAAGCCATTTCTGGAGCATAACCTGCTTCAGTTAGGGTTTCAAAGCCCATTTTAACCAGCTCTACTGCACCACCACAAAGGACAGCTTGCTCACCAAATAAGTCAGTTTCAGTTTCATCTTTGAAAGTAGTTTCGATAATACCTGAACGACCACCACCAACACCAGCTGCGTAAGATAAAGCCACTTGCTTAGCTTGACCTGAAGCATCTTGATAAATAGCGATTAGATCAGGGATACCACCGCCTTTAACGAACTCAGAACGTACTGTGTGACCTGGCGCTTTTGGAGCAACCATAATAACGTCTAAATCTTTACGTGGCACTACTTGGTTATAGTGGATAGAGAAACCATGAGCAAATGCTAGAGTGGCGCCTTCCTTAATGTTTGGCTCAATAACGTCTTCGTATAAAGATTTTTGGAACTCATCTGGAGTTAGAATCATAACCACTTCAGCAGCTTGTACCGCTTCTGCAACTTCGGCTACTTTTAGGCCAGCATTCTCAGCTTTTTTCCATGAGCCTGAATCCGCCCGTAGACCTACAGTTACATCAACCCCTGAGTCTTGAAGGTTAAGCGCATGGGCGTGACCTTGCGAACCATAACCAATAATAGCTACTTTTTTGCCCTGGATGATTGATAAGTCACAATCTTTATCGTAATAAACGTTCATAATTTAGTCCTTTTAAATACTTTCAAATAGTTTTGAAAATAGAGGGTGGTGTTGAAATTCAACTTGTTAATTTTACAACTTTCAGATTAGCTCAAGCCTTTGCAAATAACCATTTAAACTGAAATCGACAAGAGCTTGAGCCATTACAAAACAAATTTACCAAATAAAACTACTGCTAAACAAAACTATAGGCTAAGGGTACGCTCACCACGTAAGATACCAATCACACCTGAACGGACCACTTCTAAGATACGGTCACGGCCGATAACTTCGATAAAGCCGTCAAGCTTAGCCTCATCACCAACAATTTGAATGGTATAAAGGCTTGAAGTGACATCTACGATTTGAGCACGGAATATATCTGCACTGCGCTTAACTTCCGCGCGAGCGCTGCCGGTAGCTCGTACTTTAATCAACATCAGTTCACGCTCTACGTGAGCATTATCTGTCAAGTCAATTACTTTAACCACTTCAATTAGCTTGTGCAAATGCTTAGTGATCTGTTCAATTTTGTCGGCACTGGCGTTGGTAGTCAATGTCAAACGCGAAATCGTTTCGTCTTCAGTAGGGGCTACGTTTAGGGTTTCGATGTTGTAACCACGCTGTGAAAACAACCCAACCAGACGTGATAGCGACCCAGCTTCGTTTTCCATTAGTACAGAGATTAAGTGTTGCATTAGGTACGCTCCCCCTTAGATAACCACATATCGCGCATAGACTGCCCTGCAACTTGCATTGGATATACGTGTTCATTACGATCCACGTAAACATCGATAAATACAAGTTTGTCTTTCATTGCCATTGCTTCAGCCAGTTGCTCATCTAACTTGGCTGGATCAGTAATTTTGATACCAACGTGGCCATAACTCTCTGCAAGCTTAACGAAGTCTGGTAGTGACTCCATGTAAGAAGAGGCATGACGACCTTCATACAGCATATCCTGCCACTGTTTAACCATACCCAACTGAGCATTGTTTAGGCATAAAATCTTAACTGGCAATCCATACTGGAAACAAGTAGACAGCTCTTGAATGTTCATCTGAATCGACCCTTCACCGGTGATACAGACCACATCACGCTCAGGCTCTACCAATTTGACTGCCATTGCATACGGCAAGCCAACACCCATGGTGCCCAAACCACCTGAGTTCAACCACTGGCGAGGCTCATTATATTTGTAGTAAAGCGCAGCAAACATCTGGTGCTGACCCACGTCACTGGTAATAATCGCATTACCATTGGTCACTTCATATAGCTTTTCAACAACCGCTTGCGGCTTCATACCATTGTCAGTACTGGTGTCATAACGTAGACCATGACGCTTACGCCATTCATTAATCTGTGACCACCAGTCTAGCAAGGCAGGCTGATCCAACTGTTTATCATCACCCTCAAGCAGCTGAAGCATATCCGTTAATACTGATTTCACATCACCTACGATTGGTATATCGGCATTAATGGTCTTCGAAATTGACGCAGGATCAATGTCGATATGAATGATGGTGGCACTTGGACAGAATTTTTTCACATCATTGGTTACGCGGTCATCAAAACGCGCACCCACTGCCAAAATAACATCGGCATGATGCATGGTCATGTTGGCTTCATAAGTGCCATGCATGCCTAGCATACCTACGAACTGACGATCAGAGCCTGGGAAAGCCCCTAACCCCATTAGCGTATTGGTAACTGGCAGGTTCAATTGACGTGCTAACTTGGTTAACTCTTCATGAGCATTACCCAAGATAACGCCGCCCCCTGAATATAAAATTGGGCGCTTGGCTGCTAATAGAGTTTCAATCGCTTTTTTAATCTGACCACTATGACCTTTTACTGAAGGCTGATAAGAGCGTAGATTTACAGACTCTGGATAGTTATATTCAAACTTCTCGTGCGGTGCAGTGGTGTCTTTTGGAATATCAATAACGACTGGACCTGGACGGCCAGACTGAGCGATATAAAATGCTTTTTTGATGATTTCAGGAATTTCACTGGCATGGCGTACTTGGAAGCTGTGTTTAACGATAGGACGAGAAACCCCAACCATGTCTGTTTCTTGGAAGGCATCATCACCAATTAGGTGCTTAGGTACCTGACCTGAAATAATGACCATTGGAATTGAATCCATAAACGCAGTAGCGATGGCCGTTACCGTGTTGGTTGCACCAGGACCTGAAGTCGCTAGTACCACGCCTGTTTTGCCAGTGCGACGTGAATAAGCATCTGCCATGTGACCCGCCGCTTGCTCATGACGCACTAAGATATGTTCAATAGCATCTTGTTTAAAGATAGCATCATAAATATGTAGGACGGCACCACCTGGATAACCAAAAATATACTCGACGCCCTCGTCAATTAATGACTGGACAAGCATTTCACCGCCAGAGAGCATGATTGGCCCATCGCCATTTTCTAGAAGTTCACGCTTTTTACCAAAGTTAATGGCAGCGTGTGCGGTTTGGGTATGCCCTGTCATATTAGGGCTTTGGGTTGTTTGAGTCACTGTCATCACCTATTTTATTGCGGGATGTGATAAGGCTTTTATTATAAAAGTTGCTGGTCAGCAAAGCATACTCACGGTATGCACCTAATACTTTAAATAGTCTGTTAAAAGATTCTTGACCTACTTTTAACTCTATTCAAACTTTCATTTTATTCATAATTTACAGCTCATATCCATAAAATTAAATAACCCTACAGACACGACAAAAAATACCAACAGGCATCAGCCATGTGATATGGGAACTTAAAAATACGGTGACGAAACGACGCTTAACAAAGCAATGTCTTATAAGACCAATAAGAGCATTTTTAAGAATTTAACAAGATTGGTGTGCTATTGACTCAAAGCTGCATGATTAAATGCCACTATTGAAACATACAAATCGGGTTAAAAAGTATAAAAAATTATACCCATCAAACTGAAGCTATCATAAGGCTATGACTGCTATTCAGAATGATTACTTAGTCGCTGTAGACCGATAAGTCCCTGAACTAATAACAGTAAAAGCAAACTGTCTAATTCATCACATCAAAAGAAGCCACCCTAAAGTGAATGGTAATCCAACAATAGTTGCTACTTTTTAGTTAACTAACTCGGTAGAGAAGGTTAACCGACTAATCATAATTCTATAATCCGTTGTTTTGCCAGTTATGTCAACTAAATTTAATTCATGAGACACCATACCTAAATTAATCAATTGGAATTAAATGATAAATTTTTGGACATAAAAAAACCCAAGAGCGAAATTGCTCTTAGGTTTAGTATTTAAATACGCTGATAAAGCTCAATAAGCTTAGCTGTTTTTCAGACCTCTTTTAGCTTTAGTAAACTCTATAAGGTAGACCGCTCCTATTGACGTACTAGACGGCTAGGTTGCGGCAGTAAGCTACTATCACTAACGCGGCAAGGGTTAATGTCAATGCCGCCACGACGAGTATACCAAGCACGAACCATCAGCTTTGAAGGACTATATCTTTGGCTTAAATCAGCAAATATTTGCTCTACACACTGCTCATGAAAGCCGTTGTGCTGACGGAAGCTAAGAATGTAGGTTAATAATTTCGCTTCATCAATGTTTTGTGAGGTGGTGATATCTATCGCTAAAGTCCCCCAGTCCGGCTGATTGGTCACTGGACAATTACTGCGTAGCAAGTTTGAGTACAGTTGATACTGTTTCTCTGCTTGATCAAGCGATGCACTAACGTCTACATCCTCTGCCAGTAGGCTAGCATCAGGATGCTCAACCAGCTCAACTTTACCTGGTAAGTTATCTAATGCCTGATCGATACATTTGCCTTGAGGATGAGCAATTAAAAATCCTGTGTCAGCTTCCCTACCAGAGCTAATGGCATCCAGACCAAACAGTGAGACTTGAACTTCGGCTCCAACACAAGCCGCCAAGTCTTTTGCTATGGTTTGCTCAACGGTTTCCCAGCTGTCAAATTCAGTAAAGTTTAAACTATTTAGATACAGCTTAAGGGATTTGGACTCAACGATGTTGGGCGAGCTGGCGGGTATACCAAAGCGGGCAATCGCCATCTGTGAAATGCCTTGGGAGTTCAGCCAAGACATTTCAAAGGCATGCCACCAGTCTACCCCAACCTGTAACTTATCCTCTTGCCAATTAATTTCGTTACGGCCCATTGAGCGTGGGATTGCATACAAAGTATCTGGTTGATAAGTTTTTGGGTAGCTGGTGCTCTCCCCTAGTACACCATGAATACTCATAAGTAAGTCCTATCTTAAATATAAAATTAAAAGTTTACAGTCTTAAGCGTGAGCCGTTATCCAGTAGACGATAAGCAATGGCATAAAAAATCGCACAGAATACGAATATTGCGGCCATTGAGTACCAGACATTCACATCAGAATAACCCAAGATGCCGTAGCGGAATGAGTTAACCATATAAACAATCGGGTTCAATAACGATATGTTTTGCCAAAATGGGGATAAGTTCTCTAATGAATAAAACACCCCACCCAAATAAGTCAACGGGGTCAGCACAAAGCTTGGAATAATCGAAATATCATCAAATGAGCGGGCAAATACTGCGTTAATAAATCCGCCCAATGAGAATAAAATAGAAGTTCCTAATACTGTAAACACCATAACAAAGAAGTGTTCGATCCCTAACTCAGTAAAGAACCGAGCCACAATAGAGACAATAATCGCAATCATAAGTCCCCGAAATACGCCGCCTCCAATATAGCCAATTAATATGGAGTGTTTAGAAACCGGAGACACCAAGAGCTCTTCAATACTGGAAGTAAATTTGGCACTAAAGAAGCTTGAGACCACGTTGGAGTAACTGTTGGTAATGACCGACATCATAATTAGACCCGGTACAATGAACTGCATGTAAGGCACACCGCCCATTTCTCCCACACGCGAGCCAATCATTTTACCGAAAATAATAAAATACAAACTCATGGTAATCACAGGTGGCAGCAGGGTTTGCGGCCAAATGCGTAAAATACGACGAATTTCTTTTATCAAGATAGTGCGAAAGGCAATCCATTTTTGAGCAAAAGTTAAGCCGTCATTATTTGTGGCGTTGTTAACAGGTTGATTATTGATGTTGCTCATAGTCCAGCCTCCTTCATACTATCTTTGCTTTGGATACCTTGTTCTACCAGACGCATAAATAGTTCTTCCAAGCGGTTGGCTTTATTGCGCATACTTGATACTTCGATGCCTTGCTGTGTTAATTGTTGGAACACCCCGTTTAAGGACTCGCCTTCCGTTAAGGTAACCTCAAGGGTTTGATTATCAGGCTGTGAATAAGAGGTGATACCGCTAATAGACACCTCACCTGACACGGGCTTTTTGAAATCTAATATAAAGGTCTCAATAGACAGCTGGGTTAGTAGCTCTTTCATTTCAGTGTTAACACGGATTTCACCATGGTCTAAAATGGCGATATAGCGACACAATTGCTCTGCTTCTTCTAGGTAATGAGTGGTCAGAATAATGGTGGTTTTTTCTTCCTCATTAATTTGCTGCATGAACTCCCACATTGAGCGTCGCAGCTCAATATCCACCCCTGCAGTCGGTTCATCCAAAATAAGAAGCTTGGGCTTATGGATTAGTGCTCGGGCAATCATTAACCGACGCTTCATACCCCCTGAGAGTTCACGGGCTTTATTATTACGTTTGTCCCAAAGCCCTAAAGCGGTCAGCAATTTTTTGGCTCTGGGTCTAGCTTCTTTCGCAGCAATGCCGAAGTAACCCGCTTGAGTAATTAAGATATCTTCAACCTTCTCAAACTGGTTAAAGTTAAATTCTTGCGGGACGATACCTAAGTATTGCTTGGCAATTGAAGGGTTTTGTAATAAATCAGTACCAAATATTTTAACGCTACCTTCAGTAGGTTTAAATAACGAACTAATAATGCCGATCATGGTTGATTTACCAGCACCATTAGGCCCTAGCAAAGCAAAAAAACCGCCTTGAGGTACAGTTAAATTCACGTTCTTTAAGGCAGTAAAACCATTGCCATAGACTTTAGATAGATTATTAATCTGTAATGCAGGCGTTGTATTAGTCATAAACTCACATCTTCATTAGCTTTTATAGTGGGGATGATAATGGCTATATATGGTGCCGAAAATCTATTCTTAAACCCACCTTGAGGCAAACATAGGCATTGATAATTTCAATCAATCATTGAAACAACAAAAGACGCTCACTTTACAGTAAGCGTCTTCGTTATACGCTATTAGCGTTAGAAGGTCCTAACCCAAGCTTCAATTAGGGCTGTAATAGAGCGCTAATCAGCTTGGGTTATCGCAAATAGCCGTTATAAAAGTTGTTCAGTCTTCAGAGATTAGCTAGACTGTTCAACCATATAATCAACAGCGTTTTGAACTTCTTCATCTGGGATATCTGCACCACCACGGGCTGGCATAGCATTTAGGCCGTTGATAGCGTGATCATATAGCGTGTTCGTACCTTGTGCGATACGAGGACCCCATGCACCTGCATCACCAAACTTAGGCGCACCTAATACACCGCTGCCATGACAAGTTTGACAAATGGCTTCATAAACCGCTTTACCATCACGAACTTGACCTTCAACACCGGCACTTGAGGCAGTTAAAGTGATGTCACAGTTGTCATCACCGTCAAAGCAAACTTTACCGTAAGGCTGAATACGTTCAACAAGTTTTGGATATAAAGCGATTAACTTTTTAACTTGAGGAGTTTCCTCAGGAATAGGCTCTTCTTCCACTGGCTCTGCAGGGGCAGCAGCAGCTTCTCCATCGGCAGCAGCTGCATCAGTAGCCGCACCATCAGTAGCTGTCGCATCAGCAGCAGCTTCATCAGTAGCTTGTTCACCTGCTGCTGCATCTGTGGTTTCTGCTTTAGCATCAGTAGTCGCAGTAGTCGCAGTAGCCGCTTCAGTGGTTTGCGCAGCTGGAGCAGCAGCGTCTTCAGCTTGGCTTAAAGAAATGCCTGATAGACCAAGGATGGCGGCGGCGGATAACATCACGATTTTTTTCATGCGTCACAATCTCTTTTTAGAGCGACTTCTCTGGGTGATTATCGCTAAATATAAGCAATCCCAAGATGTCGTGTATGATTGAGTGAATTGTTTTAACTTTTTAATATAAAACCAGTAATAAATTCTTATCCCTAATATTATAATGGGAAAAGGGGGTTAAAAGCCATGTTTCAATGGTGACTCTTACGACAAAAGGCAGTTTTTAGCCTAATTAAGTTACCCAATTATTACGAATGATGCCTAATGTATCAAATTTTCGTAGGCTTTGTCATTTATTAAGCGTGATAACATTGGTTTTTTTAATGGATTTTGCTAGACTAGCGAGCTTGAGTGCGGTTATCGTTAACAATTAAAAAGATTATTTTTGAGTTAGATAGCTGAAATTCACTCAATATTGCCAAAATATGCGCTTGTAGCTCAGTTGGATAGAGTATCGGTTTCCGAAGCCGAGGGTCGTGGGTTCGATTCCCGCCAAGCGCACCATCTTCTGTAAGTCTGTATTATCTCTACATCCCTTCCCGCTTGCATTGACCTCCTCCCCTCGCTAAACCGAGGGGATTCCTACAGCTAGACGGTCAAGCCCGACCGCAAGGATGTTCTTAGCAGCATTGATATCTCTATCATGCCATGTGCCACACTCAGCACAAGTCCATCCTCTTATTCCAAGACCTGCCCTACCTTTCGGACTACTGTCACTTATTTCAAGGCAGTACGAGCAGGTCTGGGTAGTGTAGCTCTCATTTACGATCTCAAGCTGACAACCTGCATACTTGCATTTGTATTCCAGTTGTCGTTTAAGCTCAAACCATCCTGCATCG